>SLQZ01000005.1 GCA_007131205.1 Candidatus Woesearchaeota archaeon
AATCTTTTTTTTGAGGGTCACAACTTTGAGAATTGTTACCTCTCTCAGCCCTTGCGGGCTTCATTAATCATCGGTGTACGTGCGGAAAAGGTTTTGTTTTATAAATTTTTGTATTAATAAGCCATGCTTAGAATTAGTGCGAGGAGCGTTGTCGCTGTGAATAGGTATGCTGCTTTTTTGTAGTGTAGTTTTTTTTCTTTCCTCGTATTTTTTGGGTTAAAAGATTTTATTCCTTCAAGCAGGATTATTAGCAAGGAGATTAGGGCGGCGTTCTGGCTTTGCACTGCGAGGGATAATCCTAGGAGTAAGGGGTATGTATAGTAAGGGTTTTGTTTCTTGTAGTAGGTGATTGCAAGGGTTGTTATTGTTAGTGCTGCTAATATTATTGTGGTTGTTAACGGATTCTTTATTATTATTAGTGTTAGTGCTGCAAGAGCTAGCAAAGGGATTGCTGTGGAAGAATATGTTTGGGCTTCTTTTTTTTCCTGGGCAGCCATATGTGCTATTAATCCGCCACCCATATATGCTGCTATGGCTATGAGCGCGTATAAGATTGGGTATATTATTAGAAGCATTTTAATTCAAGGCCGTGATTCGCCGCAAAGCAATCCAGTATCGGTTATGAATAGATCGTGCTGGTCGCTGCCGGCTGATAAGTAGTATCTAGTTCCATCGTGGACTGGTATTATCCTGTTGTCGTCGTTGACTACGACTATGCAGAAATCCCCTTGTACGCCGAGCAGGGACTTAAGCTCGTCGTAATCCATATTGTATATTTGTTGCATTCCGATTGTGTCAATTCTTTGCCCTGAAACAAGGTGCTCTATTCCCGGGTCTGATGTTTCTGCGTTGAGCTTTGCGTGGACCACGTCTGCCTCTTGCCTTAGGGCTTGTTCTTCGCCTGGGTCTGTTGAGAGTATTGCGTAGAGTATTACTATTACGAGCATGAAAACCACTACACCTACTATTAGGTCTACGGACCATGTTTGGCCGTGCTTATTTTTTTGTTTCATTTTTCTCATGCGTTCTTACCCTGTCTATGAGCATTTATATATTTTTCTAAAGAAAGTTTTTGGAAAGATTAATAAAATAAATTCGTACCAGTTATATAAAAGTTTTGAAAAAACGCTTATTTTTAGAAAGATTTATATATTAGGAACGCAATCCATTTATAAAATATGTATATGTTCGTGAACAATGATTATTATTGTTACCAGTAAATAATAAAAAAAAGTGGTTTTTGTTGGGGGGATATTAATATGTCAAAATACGTAAAAAAATGCCCTGAATGCGGCTCAGTAAACCTATTCTGGAACAAAGACAAAGGAGAAATAATCTGCAGGGACTGCGGACTCGTCCTAGAAGAAAAAATGGTTGACTTCGACCAGGAATGGAGGGAGATGGACAGCGAAGCAGCCGCGAGAAAAAGAAGGACTGGCGCCCCGATGTCATACACTCATTTCGACCAAGGGCTAGGAACCGAAGTCGGGACCAAAGCAGACTTCTACAAACTAGGCGGAAAAAGCAAGAACAAATTCTTCAGGCTAAGAAAATGGCAGCAAAGAATCAGCACAGCCATCGAAAGAAACCTAAAGCTAGCACTAGCCGAACTCAAAAGAGTAAGCTCATACCTAAAGCTTCCAAGCAGCGTTGAAGAAGAAGCAAGCAGAATCTACACATTAGCAGTACAAAAAGGCCTAGTGCGCGGTAGAAGCATGGAATCAGTCGTAGCAGGAGCATTATACGCGGCGTGCAGGCGCCACGACGTGCCAAGAACACTGGATGAATTAAGCGAAGCAAGCGGCGTAGAGAAAAAAGAAATTGGGAGAACGTACAGGTTCATAACAAGGGAACTCGGAATAAAAATACTGCCAAGCAACCCATCAGACTACATAGCAAGGTTCGCCTCATCCCTAAGGCTAAGCCCGGAAGCACAAACAAAGAGCGTGGAAATCATAGAAGAAGCGCAAAGAGTAGAGCTAACCAGCGGAAGAGGCCCAACAGGAATCGCGGCAGCAGCACTATACGTAGCAGCACTGATCAACGGCGAAAAAAGAACGCAGCGCGAAGTAGCAGACGTAGCAGGCGTAACCGAAGTAACCATAAGGAACAGGTACAAAGAACTCCTAGACGAGTTAGGCCTGGAAAAAGAGATCAAGAAAACAAAGAAGAAAGCAGCTGCAGCAGCCTAAAAGCTTTCCCGCAAAAAAATTTTTATTTTATCAAACTTTTCTTTATCATAATCCTTCTTATAATTATTAGCCAAATCATTCAAGGCATCCAAAGAAACGTTATGCCTGGAAAGCACGTCTTTCATCCTGCCTTTTGAAAGGAACTGGCAGAACTGAGTTACGTTCTTAGGACGCTGAGTGTAACGGCACCGCTCAAAATCAATCAAGACAGGCTCACCACCCCGTACGATTATATCCTTATAAGGATTAGTCATTTCATATTTGTTAATGCCTAACAAGTCCATCTTCCTGCACTGCACTAACACTTCAATCAAAGCACCCAGTAATTCTTCCTTTGAAGCATTTTCCACCCATTTATTGAAAGGAACCCCTTCAACGAATTCACGCACAAGGAAATCATTTTCTTTATCGTAATAATAAAACTTGGGGCCGACACCTGTTTTGTTCAAGGCCTTGTTAAACATGGCTTCGCCTGCCACAGTATTATTAGCGTTGCTACAAGGATTCCTGGACTTCAAAAGAAAAACTTTACCATCAAGAACGGATTTGTAAACCACTCCCCGCTTGCCCTTAGCAAGAAAAAATTTTTTGTCCCACAACTGCCTTGCTCCCTGTTTTGACACCATGCATAATAAAAAAAGCCCTAGATAAATATAAATATACCTGTTGTATATACAGAAATTATGGCTTGGGACAAGGATGATGAATTAAAAAAAAAGTATAGGCATAAAAGGGCTTTCAGGCGAAAGCACAGGTTCCTTGCGCTCACATTCATTATTGCAGTAATTGTTTTCTTATTCGTCTCGGCAGGGATATACTCAAGGGTAAGCTTCTTGCTGCACGAAGAAATAATACTCCAAATAAGCCCAAGATACGCTTTCTTGGAAGTAGAAAGGGCTAATTACGAAGAGCACCGGATAAGCGTGGAAGTGCAGAGCACTTGGATGTGCAATGCTGAGTGCACACAAGAATTAGTAAATAAGGGCACCGGAGAAAAGCTTTTTCAGAATACATTCGTAGTTACAGGGCGAGAGAATATTGAATTCGACTACTGGTTTGGCACAGAAGAACATGGGTACGGACAAGAATACTATACTTACACAGTCACGTGCAAAGCTATTCCAACAACGCTGTGCTCAGCGGAGAACCCGGAAAGAATAAGGGTTTCAACTATAACGGTTAATTACGAGCCTTTAATGGAAGAAAAAACTGCTGAGAGCTCCCTAGCTGAATCATTCCCTGGCTTAAGCTCGTTAATAAGAAGTGCTGATTCTAATTTGTTAACAAGCCATGCCAGGCTTGAAAGAACCAGGATTCAGAAACAAGACTTGCAACAATTATTAAGCAAAAAAAACACGTCTTTGCTAGAAATTGAAACAGATATAAATAACGTAGTTGAATTCTGGAAACAAAACGATTTCTTGAAAGCAAAAAGCTATTTGGATGAATCAAGATTGCTTCCAAGAGCCCAAGAGTTAACGGAAGCAACAAGTGAATTAGTTCAGGCAATCAGTGAAAGGGTGGATAATCATAACCAGGCAGTGCAAAGCTTGCAAGAGATTTATCATAACAGGTTCTTTTTTAATGACTTGTTCAGGACGAGCAGGGCTAACACGGACTTAACCAGCATGTTCCTTGATGCAACGGCTGAGCATAATGAAATAACCACTGATTTTAACACTGACAGCTTTTCAGGATACGAAGAATTATTGGGCAGAATATTGAATTCTACCAATTTTTTTGCGGAATTGCAAGAAGAATATGTTAAGGGATACGTTGCCAGCACAGATGACTATGTAAACTTGCTGCTTGAAGAGTTCTCGTCTTGCGTAAGCAACAATGCTTGGTGTGAGCCAGCAAGCCTTAGCAGCGTGATAAATAATAATATTAGCATTGGCGAAGCCCTCCGGAATACAAGGAGCAAGTGCACAACTGCAAGGAGAATAATTGATGAGAATAACATAATAATGGATGAAAAACTCCTTGTGGTTGAACAGCTAGACCCTGAAACAAGGGCTCAGGCAGAAAAAGAAAAGAGCAGGGTGATGCTGTCAGTAATCCTTGGGTACGAGGAAGAGCTTTTTGAATTGGGCCTTGAAAACACTTCTGCCATGCTGAGAGTGCAGGAGCACAAAGAATTTTTTGAGGGGGAACTAAACGAAGCAGGCATCACAAAGGATTACTACCCTTTTTCATACAATGAATCGTTAAGAGAGTATTTCCTCCCGGTAAGAAATGAAATGGTTGAGCGCCTTGATGAAAGATGCACGCCTACAAATATGTCTTTGCAATTTGAAGAGCTAACACGCAGCATAGAGGAAATGCCTTTGGAATACCAAGAAAGCAGCAAGCATTATGAACTTCCGGAAGTGCTCGCCATGTGCTGTGCGTATGGTGAGTGCAAGCCTTGCTGCGAGCACGGCTGCGAAAAAAGCAATCCTTTGATATTGCTGCACGGCCACGCATTCAGGGGGAAGCACACACCTGAGTACTCAACGGACGCCTTCAACGACATATTAAGTTTTTTAACAGAAGAGCAACTGTACTTGCCAATGGCAACTCTTACCCCTGAAAAGAAGTTTCTTGAAACTAAGGAAGGTGATTTAGGCAGGAATCATAAGCCGATAGCAATGAAAGCAACATATTACTATATAGCTTATATTGACGGCCCTGGATATAAGACTATTATAAGCAAATCGGAAAACATTGATACGTACGCTATACGGCTAGAGGAAATGATAAGCTGGGTTAAAAAAGCGACGGGAGCGGATCAGGTAGATATAATCGCTCACTCCATGGGGGGCTTAGTTGCAAGGAGATACATCCAGGTGTTCGGCGAGGATTCAGTTGATAAGCTGATAATGATAGGCACGCCTAATCATGGAATCACGCCTAGGCTTGCAAGGCTGTGCAGCGTGTTCGGAGAAGAAAAAGAGTGCAGGGACATGGAAGAAAACAGCTCGTTCATGAACACGCTGAACGCACAAGGATACCGCCCGGAAAAAGTGGAAATGCACACTATAAGAGCAGAGGGTTGCACTATGGAAGGAGGGGATGGGGATGGAATAGTCCTGGGTAACAGGGTTCCATTGGATTACGCGGAGAATCACGTTGTAAGGCGCGATTGCGATATCTTTGAGGAGAGCCCTCATACTGATATGCTAAGCCCTGAGAAATACCCTGAGGTTTACGAGATGATAAAAAATATTTTAGGCCCAGGCCTTGTAGATTAGTATGTCCTCAAAGAAAAAATGCTGTTTGCCAACAACTTTGAAACTGTATTTGTGCTCTCTCAGGCTTCTTTCAAGCAAATCAATATCCGAGGTTGAGCTTGCAACAAAAAAAATGATTCCGTTGCCTGACAAGAAAATCCTTGCTTGTTCCAGAAAACGGATAGTTACCTCAACGCCTTTCTTTCCGCCATGCAAGGACTCATCATAATAATCATCCTCTCCCATGGGAAGGTATGGGGGGTTAAAAACAATTAAGCCGCATTTTCCCTTTAAGGATTCTGGGAAATCCTTGAATAAATCACTCTTAAAAACGTGTACGTTGCTTGCGTTGCCTTGTGCTGTGAGCTTAGATGCTGCTGCCAACGCTTCCTCATCGATGTCACAAGCTAAAACCTTATCTGAAAACCCAGACAAAGCCAGCGCTATAATACCTGAGCCAGTGCCAATATCAGCAGAAACCTTTATTTTTTTGCCTTTGAAATGTTCAATGACTTTATCGCGTAAAAGAAAGGAATCCTCCCTTGGCTCATACACCATGAATTACTCCTCTTCCTTTCCTTCTTCGACGTTGCGAAAAGCAATATCTGCTTCAACGAAGTATTCCCTTACACGAGAAATAATAGAATCAAGATAATACTTTTCAATCTTCTCAGAGAACAACTCCGACAAAGAGGCATTCTCATTAATCCTATAATAATTACCAATCCTCTCCACCAACAACAAATCCCTCAGCCTCAAAACCTGCCTCCTAATATTGCTCGGAGCAACACCTAGTAAAGGCAAGCCTTTCTCTTCCCTTAAACCAATTACTTTCTTTTCAATCTCCGTGCTCGTCAAGCCCTCCGAAGAACGATTTTCCAATAAGACAAGGAAAACATCTACCACAACATCCCTGGAATCACCGGGCTGCAACAAGCCAATGCTAAGGCAAAGCTTCCTGACCAACTCCCTCTTCTCCAAGCCACCCGGCCTTTCATACTTCCTAAGAGTAACCTCTGATAACGGAGTATCCCTTGAAATCAGCTTAGCCATAATAAAATGAAAAGAAACCAAGTACAATATAAATATTTCTAATCAACAGGCCTTGCAGTAATAGAACCCGTTGCACGCCTCTCAAAAGAATATCCTTCCCTAATATAATCAATGTGCACCCGTAAATTTACAATGTCCCTAGCAAAAACTTCTTCTTTATCGCAATGAGCATAGAATTGCTCTCCTGACCCAACAATCCTGTTAATAGTATTGCTATAAGATTCTTCACCGTAAATACAGGTAACACTTGTAATATTTACTGACATGCCTACTAAGTTCCTCAGGGACATGTTTAGCACGCCGTCCCTCCTCACAATGTAGTTCTCACAGCTAAAATCTTGGACGAAACTGCACTGCTCCGAAACAAAAATGTCTGGATTAGGAAAAAAACCTATGTATAGAGCGCCTATAACAACAAGAACAACAGTCATGGCCCACCCATAAGTTGTCATGTACTCAAGCGCTGACTGACCCTTCCTAGATGAAACCATTCATAATCACTCCGTAAAAAATCAAGCAAAGAAAAGAAATAATAAAAAAAATAAGTGCTAATCATGCCGCTTATGGAGATGCTTCCTCTACATTTGCGAATATTTCACCTGGGAGAGTCCTGGTAAAATCATCAGATGCGCCTACTTCAGCGTAAGATACCCTGAAGTTAATCCTTACCTTCCTACCAGCCACATCAAGCTGAAGGTCTGAATGACTACCACTGGGTACGTCACACCTAATAACCTCAGTTCCATCTATAGGAATTATTGTGGGCTCAAAGCCAGTACATTCAATATCATAGTTTCCTTCGTTGTTTCTTATCTCCATATTAGATATGTTTAGCCTTGTATTAATGCTATTCCTAACAGTTATAATGATATTGTCATCTTCTCCTGCCCGTAGAATATAGTTCTGCCCATCGCAGGAAAACGGCGCGCTCATCTGGCACCTTTCAGGGATGAACTGCTGCGGGTTCAATACACCGAAGTATGCTAGTGCTCCTATCATTACAAGAATAACCATAAACGCCCAGCCGTACGTCGTTAAAAACTCTAGGGCTGCTTGGCCTCTTCTTTGTTTTATAACCATTTGTGCTTACACCTCTCACATAAATTTTTTTTGTGGATAAAACCTTAGGTTTATCTCAGTATACAACATTCCTTCTAATTACTCATATTTAAAGTTTTCGACTATTTCGGGCTAAGGTGTAGTATCACGTTTTTAATTTACATGAATTTACCCTTTCTGGTAGGGGTGGTGTTTCATGTATAAACTTACTTTTAAGAA
>SLQZ01000003.1 GCA_007131205.1 Candidatus Woesearchaeota archaeon
CTAATGGAGAAAAAAGAAAAACTCACCAAAGAAAAAGAAGACGTCCTCATAATGATAAACGAAGTAGACAGCAAGAAAAAAGAACTATTCATGAAAACATACGACGTAGTAAACCACAACTTCAAAGAAATATTCAACATGCTAAGCACGAAAGGAACCGCGACATTCGAACTAGAAGACAACAAAGACCCATTCAACGGCGGAATGACAATAAAAGTAAAAATATCCGGAAAAAAATACTTAGACATAAGAAGCCTATCCGGAGGCGAAAAAACCCTGACCGCTTTGGCGTTCTTATTCGCAATCCAAGAACACGAACCAGCCGCATTTTATGTTTTGGATGAAGTCGACGCAGCTTTAGACAAGAAAAACTCTGAAAGACTAGCCAAACTAATCCGCGAATACAGCCACAGAGCCCAATACATCCTAATAACGCACAACGACGGCGTAATAAGCGAAGCCGACACACTCTACGGGGTAAGCATGGACGAACACGGCGCAAGCAAAGTAACCACGCTAAAAGTCTAAAAAAACTAGAAAATAATAAAAACCCAAACGTATCTCCCCGACAATGAAAAAAGAACTAATCCTAGGAATACTAATAATACTCACTCTACTAACAAGCACAGCAACCGCACAAGAAATCAACCCAGAAATACTCCAACAAATAGAAGAAAACGGATACGCAGACGTAATAATACACGTAAAAGAACAAAAACCAAGCATACAAACACTACAAACCCTAACACAACAAGAACAAAGAACACACATCGCAAGAACCAGCCAAGAAAAAGCCTTAACAACACTACAAGAACACAACATAGACATAAAAAGACAATCAATGTTCTTACCAGCATTCTCAGCCAGGATAACCAAAAACGACCTGGAAGCATTGGAAAAACACCCTGAAATAACCGCAATAACACCGAACAGAAAAGTAAGCACGCTACTCGGAGACAGCGTACCCCTAATAAACGCGGATCAATCTTGGAATCTCCAATTAAATGAAACTAACTTAACAGGCAAAGGACAAACCATATGTATTATTGATACAGGAATAGATTATACACATCCAGATTTAGGAGGATGCACAGAACAAGAATTTCTCGACGGAGAATGCAGCAAAGTACTAAGCGGTTATGATTTCATTAATGATAACAACAATTCCATAGATGACAATGGGCACGGAACTCATGTAGCAGGAATAGCCGCTGCAAATGGAAACATAAAAGGAGTGGCACCAGAAGCAAAACTAATCTCGATAAAATCTCTTGATGGTAACGGTAATGGCAACTTCCTAGATGTGACTGATGGAATAATATGGTGTAATGAAAACGCAGAAACATACAACATAAGTATAATAAGTATGAGCCTCGGAGGGAACAATCATAGCACGTATTGCGACTCCAATTATGAAAATATAAATATGACTGGTGCGATAAATGATGCAATCTCAAAAAACATTACTGTTGTAGCTGCAACAGGAAATGATGGTCTAGTAAGCCAAATAAAAGCTCCTGCATGTATAGAGAATGTGACAAGAGTAGGTGCTACGGACAAAAATGATGTTATAGCAACATGGAATGATAAAGGTTCTGACAGATGGGCATTAGACATGGTTGTAGCTCCTGGAAAGAATATCAATTCACTACACATAGTTCAGCCATACCTTTCTTTAAGTGGCACATCTATGGCTACGCCTCATGTTTCGGGCGCAATAGCGATTATGAATCAGTATTTTGAATTGAATGGTGTGGTAAAGGCGCCTGGGGAATTAGAGAGGATACTTAATGATACTGGCATAAAGATTTTAGATACTGCAACTAATAGGAATTATTCCAGGATAGATATTCTTCAGGCTTTGTCACCTAACTTGAACGTTGAATTAAATACTAGCTCACTGGTTTTGGGGTTGGACAGCGTAAATATTAGCTGGAATGCTACGGATGAGATAGCTATAAGCAACGTGAATCTTAGTATTAGCTATCCTAATGAAACTGTTTTATTTGAGTCGACAAATATTTCTGGGAACATATTTCTCAATCCTGAAAACCTGGCAGAGGTTGGTAATTACTCAGTTTTTTTGTGGGCTAATAATACTAATGGCATAATTAGCAATGTAAGTGAAATGTTCGCTGTAATTGATAACCGGCCCGTAATAGTTTTTTATGAGCCTGATAATAATGAAACAGTATTCATGCCTAGAAATGTTACAATTATTTTCAACCAGTCTTCTGATAACCCGTTAGAGAGCGAACTTAATTATTCTTGGTTTGTGAATGGCTATGAAAATAGTACAGAGGAAAATTTTTCTTTCAACGGCTCTGATTGGGCTTTGGGAATCTATAATATTACTTTTTTTGTGAGTAACGATTTTGGTAATGCTTCTGTTGAGTGGAATGTTACGTTGGAATCAATTCCTTATAATATTAGTGTTGTTTCTCCGGAGAATAATTCGTTTCATAATACAAGCGTTCTTCTGAATTTTTCTTTTGACCACGTCTTGGATAGGGATAGTTGCGAGTATACTTTGAATGGTCAAATATTTAATTTATCTGATTGTTCAGGCGAGATATTAAATATTACTGAAGATGGAAATTATAATTTATCTGTTCATGCGAATAACACGCTGGGAGAAGTGTTTAGCTCTGAGGATACCATATTTGTTTTTGATATTACGCCTCCTTTTATTAATACGTCTTTGCTTCCTCCAGAGGGTTTCTTGTATTTCAACTATTCTTTTAATGTAACTGTTAATCCTGGTGTTTCTGGGCTTGATGTTTTGGAGTATTCTGTTGACAGTGGGGATTCTTGGATTGGTTTTGAGAACGCATCGTTGTTTTACCCGTTTGAAAGTGTTACGAGCACGAGTAATGTAAGCATTTTGTTCAGGGCTGTTGATAATGCGGGCAACTTTAATGTATCAGGCCTGTTTAATTACACTATTGACCTCGAGGAGCCCGTGGTTAGCATTCTTAATTATTCGTTGGATAATGGGTTTGAGTTGAATTACTCTGTTAATGAAATCCTTGGGAACACGCTTAAAAAAGTTGGTTACAGGATTAATAAGAGGCTTGTGAATGAAACTAATATTTCTGTTGTGGGCGAGTTTAATGGTACTATTAATGACACTTTAATGGCTGGAAGGAACAAGGTTTATGTTTTTGCTGTGGATGCCGCTAATAATATTGGCTTTGATACTAAAAATATTTCGTTTGATGGGGAGCTTAATGTCTCGGAAGAAGTGGAAGATATTGAGGGCGCGTTTAGCAATGTGGCTGCGAAGTTTTTCTACAGCAACGGGTCAGAAATACAAGGAATAGAGAACACGTTGAACATGTCTGATATTAACTTTTCTTTGGAGGTCACGCAGAACGAAACAGGAGCTAATGTTACGTTTAAAGGGGTTAATGCTTCAAGGGTTTTCTGGGAGAACAACTTTGAAAACATTAGCCAGGAAGATGAAGATGCGAAAAATAATTTCTTGTTAAAAGCAGATAATGTTTCAGGCATCCTTAGAATTCAGGGACAGGAAGATTTCATTCCCTTTGACTCTTACGAATACGTCAGGGTTGTCTTTGACTTGAATTACAGCGAGGCAAACACTGTTTATTATTACAAGATTGGTACGGAAAAAGAATTTTTGTTTAGCTGTAATAGCAATAAGGAAAATATGCCTTGCAGGGCAGACGAAAACGGGTTATTAGTTGCTTATCTTAGGGAGTTCTCAACGGTAATAGCAGGCATTGACAGTAAACCCCCAAATATTACTATAGTAAGCCCTGCTAATGAGTCAACGCATGGCCAGTCATTCGTATTAGAGGTTAACTTGAGTGAGCCGGGGACACTCAATTATAGGGTTGGAAGCAGCGGAAGCTATACTACTTGCTTTGAGAACGCAGAATCTGGAAGTTGCACTGTAAGCCTTCCTTCCCCTAACGGGAATAAGAATGTTAACCTGATTGCAATGGACTTGGCTGGAAATGAGAAAACTGAATTATTAGTTGTTACCAGGGACTACACACCCCCAACTGATTCTGGAGGGACTGGAGGTGCTACAACTTCTGCTCCACCACCGCCTCCAAGCGAACCTGCAACAGACCAGAAATCTTTTACGTTCTCAGTCACGAGTGCCCAAGGAAATACTAGGGTTGTGAGTAACATAAATATTAGCTTGGTGGAGATGATTGTAAGGCTTATCGGAACACATAGCAATGTCAGGTTCACGGTTTCAGAGCTTTCTGGGAGTGACTTGCCTCCAGAAACTAGTTTGTTTAATGAATTAATATATAGAGTTTTTAGTATTGCGAAGCAGAATATTAATGATGATGACATCGAAAATGTTACTATTATGTTCAGGGTAAGCACTGATTGGCTCGCAGAGAACGATGTTAATCCGAGTAATGTTTCTTTGTTTAGGTACACGGATGAATGGGATGAGCTTGAAACTAAATTAGAAGATATTGGCATCGAATATTATACTTTTACGGCGGAGAGCCCAGGGCTTAGCTATTTCCTTGTTGGAGTAGTAGAAGAGATAGAAGAAGTTGTTGCAGATATTCCTATTGAGGTTGAAGAAGAAATTGAAAGTCAAGAGGTTACAACAGCGGAAGAAGAAGTAAGCACAGCTTCCTGGACCATCATACTACTAGTTATTCTTTTAACAATAATCCTTATTGGCTTGTCAATCCTTGTTTACAAGAACCTAAAAACCAAGCCTTCTAAATAAAAAAAGATTATTTCTTGGCAATGATTTTTAGCAAGTCAAGCATCCTGCAGCTGTAGCCGTATTCGTTATCATACCAAGACACGACTTTAACAAGCCTATTATCAATAACCATTGTGCTCTGGGCGTCAAATATGGATGAATTCGTGTTGCCAACAATATCTGAGCTGACAATAGGGTCTTCGGTGTACTGCAATATGCCTTTCAATTCGTTCTTAGCCACGTTCCTGAACAATTCATTTACCTGTTCAACGGTAACGTCTTTCTTAACCACACAAGTAAAATCCGTTAAGGAACCTGTAGGAACCGGGACTCGGATGGCTTGCCCGTTAAGCTTCCCCTTCAAATGAGGGATTACCTCAGCAACGGCTTTAGCAGCACCAGTAGTAGTAGGAACGATGTTAACAGCTGCACTCCTAGCCCTTCGAAGGTCCTTATGCGGGGCATCAACTAATCGCTGGTCAGCGGTGTAAGCGTGAACCGTGGTCATAAAGCCGTGCTCCACGCCGTAGTTATCATCTAACACTTTAACCAATGGCGCTAAGCAGTTAGTGGTGCAGGAAGCATTGCTCACAACATCATCCCCTTGGTAATCATGCTCGTTCACGCCTTTAACAATCGTGAAAACACCTCCTTTTCCCGGGGCGCTAAGCAACACTTTCCTTGCACCAGCCTGAATGTGAGCAGAAGCCTTTTCCTTGTCTGTAAACAAGCCAGTGCACTCAAGCACAACGTCAACGTTAAGGTCTTTCCAGGGCAGCTTAGAAGGGTCTTTCTCAGAAAACACCCTTACTGCATTTCCGTTAACAGATATTGAGTCATCAGAAAAAGTGATGTCTCCTTCAAATAATCCTTGAGCAGAATCATACCTTAAGAGATGAGTCAAGGTTTTTGTGTCAGCCAAGTCATTTATCGCAACAAATTCGATGTGAGGATCCTTATGGCCTGCCCTGAAAACCATCCTGCCAATCCTTCCAAAACCATTTATAGCTACCTTTACCAACAAAACCACCTCTTTTTATAACAATGGTAGAACAATAATTAATATTTAAATATTGTGAGTTCAGACCTGGGAATCCTTGAATATCTTATTAGTCAAATCCCATATTTCCTCGTAAGAAGCAATGTTTTTCTTAACCAATATCTCTGTTAGTGCTTCAACCTGGCTCCTTGTTAAGGCTAACTTGTAAGTGTTAACCAACAAGAGCTCTTTTAATTCCTGCTTGGACATAGAATCAAGCTTCTTCCTGAAGCCATCAACCTTAGAGCCACCCTCCGGAACCATTTATAACTATACTTAGAACAAGTAATATATAAAAATTATGAAAAAAAAAGTTATTTGCCTAACTCATCTTCCTTTTTCTTGATAGCCATGGTTGTCTTAATCACGGTATCTGGGTTCAGGCTCATGCTATGAATGCCTGCTTCTATCAGGAACTCAGCGAAATCAGGGAAATCACTTGGTGCCTGGCCGCATATACCTATGTACTTGCCTTTCCTATTCGCAACTTCTATTACCTCGCGGACAAGCTTCTTAACAGCCTCGTTACGCTCATCATAAACATGGCTTACTAATTCTGAGTCCCTGTCCACTCCCAGGGTCATCTGGGTCAAGTCATTGCTCCCAATACTAAAGCCGTCAAACACATCAAGGAATTCCTCAGCCAAAATTACGTTGCTAGGAATCTCGCACATCGCGTGAACCTTCAAGCCGTCCTGGCCTTGCACCAACCCGTTTTCTTTCATGACGCCAAGGACTTTTTTTCCTTCTTCAACTGTACGGCAAATAGGAACCATTAATTCAATGTTCTTCAAGCCAAAAACATCCCTGGCCTTCTTCAAAGCCTGGCATTCCAAGTCGAAAGCAGCCCTGTACTTAGGGTCGTAATAACGAGAAGCACCCCTCCACCCAATCATTGGGTTGTCCTCTTTAGGCTCATAAGCCTGGCCTCCGAGGAGGTTAGCGTACTCGTTACTCTTAAAATCAGACAGCCTTACTATTACGGGTTTCGGGTAAAACGCTGCTGCAATCATGCCTACTCCTTCAGCGAGCTTATCCACGAAGAACTCGGCTTTGTCATCATACCCCTTTGTTATTTCAGCAACCTTTTTCTTAACTGAAGGCTCCAACGAATCATAGTTAAGCAACGCTAACGGGTGCGCAACAATGCTTTCGTTAATAATAAATTCCTCCCTTGCAAGGCCGACGCCGTCATTCGGGATGAAGCTTAACTCAAAGGCCTGGTTAGGATTTCCTATGTTCATCATAATATGAGCCTTCGGCCTTTCAATGTTGCCAACATCGTACTCTTCCACTTCGAATCTTACAAGGCCTTTGTACACGTAACCATCGTCACCCTGAGAGCAGTCAGCAGTGATATCCTCTCCTGACTTAATGGCTTCGGTAGCGTTCCCAGAACCAACAATACAAGGAATGCCTAGCTCCCTGGAAATAATTGCTGCGTGGCAAGTCCTGCCACCCCTATTCGTGACTATAGCTGAAGCAATTTTCATAATCGGTTCCCAATCTGGGTCCGTCATATCAGTTACGAGGACTTCTCCTTTCTTGAACTGGCCGATGTCCTTAACGCTCTTGATAACGCTGGCTTTGCCCTGCCCAATCTTCTCACCTACGCTCCTACCCGTTACGAATGCCTCGGCTTTCTCTTTAAGAACATACTTTCTTATCTTAGTCATGTCCTTCCTGCTCTGAACGGTTTCCGGCCTAGCCTGCACTATGAATAATTCTCCGGTCTCGCCGTCCTTAGCCCATTCCATGTCCATAGGCTTAAAGTGCCCTGCTTTTTCAGAGTAATGGTCTTCGATAACCGCAGCCCACTCAGCCAGCTTAATAACTTCTTCATCAGAAACGCAGAATTTGTCCCTTTCAGATTGTGGAACTGGTATGTTCTTTACTGGCTTGCTTCCCTGCAAGTCATACACCATCTTTATCTCTTTGGAACCTATCTTCCTGTAAATAATTGGCTTAAAGCCTTTCTTCAGGGTTTGCTTGTAAACGTAATACTCGTCAGGGTTAACCGCGCCCTGGACAACGTTTTCGCCTAGCCCGTAAGAGCCTGTCACGAAAATGGCATCCTTGAAACCTGTTTCTGTGTCAATACTGAACATAACACCTGAGCTGGCTAGGTCAGAGCGAACCATTTTCTGCACTCCAACACTCAAAGCAATATTGAAATGGTCAAACCCTTTGTCTTCCCTGTAACTAATAGCCCTGTTCGTAAAGAGCGAAGCAAAACACTTCTTGCAAGCTTCCAATAACATTGATTCGCCTTTGATGTTAAGGTAAGTTTCCTGTTGGCCTGCGAAGCTCGCATCCGGCAAGTCCTCCGCGGTAGCGCTGCTTCTTACGGCTACGTCTGTGTGGTCTCCGTACTGCTTGCAAATATTCCTATAAGCTTCCCTGATTGCATGATTCAATTCTTCAGGGAATTCAGCTCCGCGAATCATATCCCTGACTTTGTGCCCTCTCTCTGAGAGGTTTTTCATGTCATGCGTGTTAAGGTCTTTCAAAGTATCCTGTATCTTGTCTACTAACCCTGCTTTTTCAAGAAAAACCCTGTAAGCATGCGCAGTTAATGCGAAACCGTTGGGGATCTTAACACCTTTAGGTGTAAGCAATCTATACATTTCTCCGAGGCTTGCGTTCTTGCCTCCTACTAATGGCACGTCTTCTATGCCTAGCTGGTCAAACCATAAGATTAAAGCATTTTTTTTATCCAATTTACACCCACCTCTTTTTTTAAATGAAAAGTACTATTTCAAAACCCTAACCTTACTATTTAAATGTTTCTAAAAGAATTCAGAGCTCAAAACCGCCTTTACCAATTAAAGGAACGAATGCGCAGTCCCCATGATAAGTTTCCTTGTACCCATTAGGCAATTTTGTTATCCTAACCAGCTTTTGCTGCATCCTAGAACCAATAGGCGCTACTAGAATTCCTCCTGTTTTGAGCTGGTCCAACAACTTTTTAGGCGGTTCAGGAACTGCTGCGCTGACAAGTATTTTATCAAAAGGAGCGTATTGCACTTTCCCTTCAGAGCCATCCCCCTGGATTACTATGACGTTATCCGCTTTTACTTCTTTCAAGGGCTTCCTTGATTTTTCGGCTAATTCAGGTATTCTTTCAAGGCCAATAGCTTTTCTTACAAGCCTTGAAAGCAAAGCCAACACGTACCCTGAGCCGCTTCCCACTTCAAGAACCCGGTCGGACTTGTTCAAATCCAATAATTCAAGCATCTGCGCAACGATATAAGGCTGGCTGATAGTCTGGTTATTAGTAATGGGAACAGCGAAATCCCCGTAAGCCATGCTCCTAGTGGTTTCAGAGAGGAATAAGTGCCTCGGCACTGAATGCATCGCTTCGAGAACGCCCTTATCAGAGATGCCCCTGCGCTTTAACTGGAATTCAACCATTTGCTTACGCTCAGACTCATACATAATTATCTTGATGGTTCTTCTTCTTTAAATAACTTTGGTCGTGTTTGAAGTAAACAAAAAGATTTTAAACACAGAAACATTCTTGCCCGGGTATGAGATCCGACATGGTTTTAAAGCCGAGGGAAGCAAGGCCCTTCCTGAAAGAAGGGTGGAAGAAAGCAGACTTGCACATGCACACTTGGAATTCTTACGACGTATTAAGAGTCCCTTCGATGAACCCTGCCCGGCTGCTAAGAAAAGCCAGGAGGAAACTTGACTATGTCTCCTTCACAGACCATGACAACATGGACTCTTACAATGAATCCAGGGGAGAAATGCTTGTGAAAGGCGTGGAACTCGAAGTACTGGATGAAAAAAGGGTGGGGCACACCGTGCACATGAACCTGTACGGGCTGGACAAGGAATTGTTTGAAGACCTGAAAGCAACTGCTAAAGACGAAAAAAATATTTACAGGGTTATAAGCAAGGCAAAAAAGAATAATCTGAGGTATACGTACAACCACCCGTTCTGGTTCAAGGACCATGAGAGTTTTAACCCAAGCAAAGTAATGAGGCTTGCAGACAAGTTCCCAGTCCTAGAATACAATACGACTATGATCAAGCCGTTCAACGAAATCACGCTTTGGATCGCGAAAAAGAAAGGGAAAGGCGTGATCGCGAATACGGATACGCATATAGGGTCCATGGGGACAACTTACACTCTTAGCCAGGGAGATACTTTTGAAGAGTTTTTTGACAACGTAAAGAGGAGAAATGCTTTCATTGTGCCAAGGGACATGAACAAGAATCTTATGCTAAGAGAAATAATTCAGAGGATAAACCATTTTTTCAACCCGGAGAACGAGCCAAAGAAAGACTTTAGGCTTGGAGTCCACAAAAAAGTAGATAGCATAGTTGACTTCTTCACAAATAACAGGATAAGAAAAGTACCTTATATAGACTCCGTGCTAAGGACAGCGTTCCTCAAAGCCGCTAATAGATCAGGAAGGCTTATAAATAACTATTTCGAAAAACAGATGCTTTTAGCTGAAGAAATAAAGAATAAATTGAGAATAAAAGAAAAAAATATGTATTAATTCTCTTCCAATACTGATGAAGGATAGTCATCCCTGGAAGGAATTCTTGACTCGAACTTCGCTTTCTTCTTCTCAACCTGGAGCTCTATCTCCTTAAGCGCCTCATGCACTGCTTTGACAGCACCTAATCCTTTGCTGGTCGCGTGGAACAACCCCTTATCTGTAACCATGTTAATCCTGCACTCATACTGCTCTACGCCGCGCACCTTAATCCCGGACTTCCTAAGGTCAACGCCCATGTACGCACTCCCAAAGGTTTCTGCGTGCCTCTGGTTGAACGAATCAAACTCGCTTGACAGCTTATTGGCCGTAAAAGAATTCATGCCCGCATCATGCCTTATCTTAAGGCTTATAGACGGAAACTCATCCACATCAGAAAACTCATCTCTCATAGCGCACCACCCCCCAATAAAAAGCACTATTATACACCTTAGTATATAGAATATTTAAGCGTTATTGAAAAGAAATTTTTAAGCAAGAATAATTATTTGGTTTTCTTAAGGTAAACAGTGGTTGAAGGGAACGCGAAGCCAATTCCTGCCTTGTCAAACCTCTTCTTGATCTCCATGTTAATGCTGTTCCTCGCCCCAAGAATGTTATCCATGTTCTTAATCCAGTAAATAACAAGGATGTTAAGGGATGAAGCGCCGAACTCAGTGAAAGAAACCAAAGACCTGTCTTCGGTGTCCTCGTTTTCCTTAACAACAGCCTTTACTATTTCCATTGCTTTTTTAACCTTTGTAGGAGGGGTGCTATACTCAACGCCTATAGTCATATTTATACGCCTGCTCTTCTCCCGGGAGATGTTTTCTAGAATAGAATCGGCAATCCTGCTGTTAGGAATTATGATTTGGGTGCCTGCAAAAGTCTCAATCCTAGTGCTTCTCAAGCCTATCTCCTTAACAAAGCCATCCCTTTGCTCATCGAGCTTAACACGGTCGCCAATCTGGAAAGGCTTATCCATGTACAAGGTTATGCCGCCAAACAAATTCTTGAGGGTGTCCTGGGCTGCGAGCGCCAACGCCAAGCCACCAATGCCCAAGCCTGCTACTAACGTAGTGATTTGAAAGCCCAAATTGTCAATTACGTAGATAAACGCAATAATGAATATAAACATATTAATCACGAGCTTTATCAGCTGGAACAAGTGAAGGTCCAAAGCAGACTTCTTCTTAGATTTCTTGCCATTAGCCCTTCTCTCCATGTAAACCTGGATAACTGCAACAACTATATTCCTCAGAAGCATTGTAACAGTAAACACTAGTATTATGAAGGCTGTATGCGAAAGTATCCTTGTAACATCAGGAGTGAATGAAAGGGTGCGGTAAGCAATATTAAATCCAATATAAAAAGCAAAGAACATCGCAGGCATCTTTAAAGCGCTCACTATAACCGTATCAATCTTAGTCTTTGTCTTCTTAGTCCACTCGATAAAGACCTTCTTAAATAGGAAATAAAGACCCCATCCCACGAAGATACCCAGGACGAGAATTCCTATAGCGATGAAGTAATCAATAACTGTATTCCCCAGAATTGTTGTGTCGAAAAAGCTCATTGAAGTAAAAAGTAAACAAATTTATAATATAAATATTGCTACTCAGGAACAAACTTTTCCTCAAACAACAACTCTTTTAAGCCATGGGATGAAAAGCTTACCCCGTTATTCTTTAGAAAGCGCTTAATCCTATTAAGCTCTTTTCTGTCATTATAATAAACATGAGCTATAAACCCCTTGTTAGTCCTGTAAAGATTGTTAACAACTGGGTTGTTAGCAAGAAAATCCCTGATTTTATAGCTGCTAGTATCAGCCTCAATCAATAATAATTCCCTGTAAAAACAGAAGCCATCACCTAACAAAGAAACATATTTTTTTATAACGCCAGATTCCATTCCTGACAAAACAGCGTAAAGCGTTGTAACAGGAATATTCTCCTTCCTCGAAATAACAGATATGGGGTGCCTAGCGTTATTTCTCAGCTCCCTAAGCAAGATAACCTTCTTCATAAACAAGAAAATATGCAACATCATTAAAAAGCTCTTCGGTAATAATAATGGAAAACCTCCGGAGAAAAACATAAAACCTTAAGAAACCCTGTTCTCAAAACCCCTGTTCTCTATCAGGTCAAAAACGTTCTTGAGCGTTGTATCAAGTATTTTCAATAACGCCTCCTTACTGTAAAACGCCAAATGCGGAGTAACAATAACATTAGGCATCTTCATCAAAGCATGGTCCTGCAAAAGAAGCTCTAGCTGGGCCTTAGGCAGTGTGCTAATAGCATGCGTTAGCTCTCGCTCCTCCTTAATCAATAACTCTCCCTCCAAAACATCCAAGCCTGCCCCTCCAATCTTTCCTGAGTTCAAACCCTGTATTAATGCTTCTGTATCTATAATAGCTCCCCTCGCAGTATTAACAATTAAAACGCCGTCCTTCATCCTGCTTATCGCATCATTATCTATCAAGTGAAAAGTTTCTTGTGTTAAAGGAACATGAATAGTAATAACATCGGACTCACGCAAAAGCTCATTAAAAGAAACGTACCTAAAGCCAAGCTCTACATCCAAGCCATCCTTAGGATACGCATCATAAGCAATTATATTCATTCCGAAACCTTTAGCAATGCGCATAGCGTGCTGCCCTATCTTGCCCGTGCCAAGCACTCCAAGAGTCTTTCCCTGCAAATCCATACCCATAAGGCCTTGATACGAAAATTCCTCGTGCCTAGTCCTTATGTATGCCTTATGGATATTCCTGGCAAGGTTCAGTATCAAACCGAAAGCGTGCTCTGCAACAGTATTATCACCGTAAGCCGGGACGTTACAAACAACTATTCCGCGCCTGTTGCATTCATCCAAGTCCACATGATCATAGCCAGTGCTCATACACGCAATAAGCTTAAGATTCGGGAATTTATCCAGAACATCTTTTGTAAAAACTGAAGATATGAAAACACATAATATTTCTGCATCATAAATAGTGCTTGACTCAACGTGGTTTATGCTTTCTTCGTAAAACTCAACTTCGTGGCCGATGATTCTTTCCTGCAAATACGTTTTCTCCCATGGCTCTATCTCGAAAAAGACAATCTTCAACATACCACCTCTTTTTTAAAGCAACCGTGAAATTATATGAGTTTCTTCCCGGTTTCTTGATCTATTATATGAATGCAGTTAACCGGGCATGACTGCGCTGCTTCCATGTTATTGCCAAGATCATCAACATCTTTAACAAAAACTTCATCGCCTTCATGAATCCCGTCAATAATATCTGCTTTATCCCCCTCTGGGGCTTGTTTCCAAGTGCCAGGCTCTGCAGATACGCATGCAAAAGCTCCAATGCACTCGTTTTTCCTGTATATAATCCTGTATTTTTTCTTTTCAGGCATGTATTAAAAAAATTATTGGTTGTTTATAAATCCTTTTATTTTTTCCAGGGCTGCCTCTGCAGAAACACTTACAATAAAGATGTGCTCTCCAATGCTTTCATGCAGCTCCACATCATGGGAAACAATTACTACGGACTGATGCTCTCTCCTGCTACGCATGTACTCCTTAACGTCCTCAACGCCATGAACCATGCTCTCATCCAAAAATATAACTTCGTATTCTTCCTGAATAACAGGAATTTCGCTAATCCATTCATCATGAGAAGCGGAAACTAGCAGGACCCCTTCATCTGAACGGTTATTAGGGTAAAGCGTTGCTTGCAAAGAAGAGCCATCGCTTCCAAGAAGGCTTAGGTCACGGGGCTGCTCAACAAAAGTAATATTTTCCTCCACGCCGTTTCCAGGCGCAACAACGGGATCGCCGCATCCTGCTACAGCTAAAAAAAGGATTGCAAGAAAAAAATATGCCTTTGTTTTATCCATAATAACACGTTAATTAGCAAAGCCCTTTTTATTTTTAACGGAAAAAACACATCCGTAAAATAATTAAATGACCTGTTAACCCGGAAAAAATTGGAGGAAACAAAAAAAATGGCATTTGACAAGAGCTTAGACAAGGAATTATTCGGAGAGACAAAGGAATGGGAAGCTACAAGGATAAGGGTAAGCGTATACTCTTACAATGACGGGCAACCAAAGCTGCAGATAAGCAGGGAGAACAGGAACATGGAAAGCGGGGACTGGATGTTTTCAAAGCTTGGCAGGATGGCCAAGGAAGAAGCAGAAGCAGTACTTCCATTAATGCAGAAAGCCCTTGAGCATATGAGCAAATAGGAAAAAGGCAATATTTATAAATAAACTGCCTTTTCTTGGGCTTTACGTCCGAGTGAACAGCGCATAGGGCGAATAATAAGCACAGGCTTTATTCGTTCTAAACAAACTGTTTGCTCAAAAAAATTGATGTGAAAAAAAATGGCTGAATTCAGACACATAATAAGGCTGGCAAACACAGACCTTGATGGTAACAAGCAAATACTTTTTGCAATGAAAAAAATTAAGGGTGTTGATGTAATGGTTGCTAACGCAGCCCTAGGCATAGCTGGCGTTGACAAGACAAGGAAGGCAGGCGAGCTAGACGTTGAAGAAGTAAAGAGAATAGATGAAATTCTGAGGAACCCTGGAAAATACAACGTCCCAGCATGGATGCTAAACAGGAGAAAGGACTACGAGACCGGGGAAGACACGCATTTGCTCGGAGCAGACCTTGACTTTACAAAAGAGAATGATATTAAGAGAATGAAGAAAACCAAGTCGTACAAAGGCCTAAGGCACCAATGGGGCTTAACCGTGAGAGGCCAAAGGACAAAGGCAAATTTTAGGAAGAACAAAGGTAAGGGCCTTGTAGGCAAGAAGAAAACGGTTATCAGGAAGTAAAAATGGGAGATCCAATAAGAACAAGGAATAAGTACTTTACGCCTATGCACCCATGGGAGAAAGAAAGGCTTGAAACAGAGAAGAAGCTGATGAAAGAGTATGGATTGGTAAACAAGAAAGAAATTTGGAAGGTTAATTCTAAGCTAAAAAAATTCAAGGACAACGCTAAGAGCCTTGTTGCAAAGACAGGCGACCAAGCCCAGCTTGAAAGAAAGCAACTCGCAGATAAGCTAAAATCATATGGATTAATAGAGTCAGATTCGCTTGATGAAATACTTGGCTTGGGATTAGAGCAATTCTTGGAGAGAAGGCTTCAAACAGTTCTTGTAAGGAAAGGCTTTGCGAGAAGCGTGAAGCAAGCAAGGCAGATGATTACTCATAAGCATGTAACTGTTAACGGGAAAATGATAAGCTCCCCAGGATACCTTGTAACTGTAAAGGAGGAGAACAGCGTAAAGTTCTACCCTGGATCTGCTTTCACGGATGAAATGCACCCGGAGAGAAAGCTTCCAGAGAAAATAACGGAGAAGCCAGCCGAAAAAGAATCTATCAAGGCAGATGTTAAAAGCGGAGAAGAGGCAAAAGCACAATGAAAGAGATGAAACGAGGAAGATGGGGAATCGCGCACATCTACGCATCATACAACAATACAATCATACATATCACGGACGTAACAGGATCCGAAACTATAGCACTGGCAAGCGGAGGCCAAATCGTGAAGAGCGACAGGCTTGAAAGCAGCCCTACAACTGCTATGGCTGCAGCAAAGAAAGCCGCTGAGCTAGCAATGGACAAGGGAGTGGACAGCATCCACGTAAAGATAAGGTCAACAGGAGGACACAACGGGCCTATGAACCCAGGACCAGGAGCCCAGGCTGCAGTAAGATCGCTGTCCAGGAGAGGACTAAGAATAGGCTTAATTGAAGACGTCACACCAATCCCGCATGGCGGATGCAGGAAAAAAGGCGGAAGGAGAGGCAGGAGAGTATGAAACTAAAACTCTTAGACAAAAAAAAGGACAGGACAACCTTTGAAGTAACGAAGAAACCCCAAGTAGGATATATCAATACTCTTAGAAGGGTTTTCACGCATGAAGTGCCGATAATGGCTGTTTCAAAAGTAGAGTTTAAGCAAAACACGTCTGCGTTATACGACGAAGTCATAGCGCACAGGCTCGGAATGCTTGCTCTTAAAACAGACTTAAAATCGTATAACATACCAAAAAAAGGGGATGAAGAGTCCGCCGCAACACACCTGAAGATGACTTTGAAAGCAACAGGGCCAAAAACGGTTTATGCTTCAGATATAAAATCAAAGGACTCAAAAATTGTCCCGGTTCACCCTGAAACCCCTGTAGTGAAATTATTGGAAGGCCAAGAAATCGAACTGACAGCAACAGCCCACCTAGGATACGGAAAGGAACACGCAAAATGGAACGCGGGACTAGCCCATTACTATTTCAAGCCAAAAATAACTGTGAATAACAAGTCAGCAAAGCTAAGAGACTTCATAGAGAAATACCCATCACAAGTAAGAAAGAAAGACTCTATAGACCCTGAAAAGATCCTAAGCGCTCCTGAACTAATAGACGCATGCGCTGATATAAATGATGAAATAGTAAAAATCGAGTACAGCGAAGAACCAGAAGAAATTATATTTAGAATAGAAAGCTGGGGACAGCTAACACCTGACCAAATCATAGAAGCAGGAATAGACGAGTACAACTCACAATTAGACGAGTTCAAAAAACTCCTCAAAGACATATAACCCGCTCAAAACGCGGGGGTGGCAGAGCCTGGTCAAATGCGCAAGGTTGAGGGCCTTGTCCCTTAGTGGGTGCGCGTGTTCAAATCACGTCCCCCGCATATAACAATCACAAAGAAAATGGCAAAAAAAGGAATTCATAAGAACGAGCAGCTAAGAAGCCTTGTACAAGAACTAAAAAGGCTTTCACTAGATAAAAAAGTAAGAATATGGAAGAGAATAGCTGAAGACCTCGAAAAGCCTAATAGGAACTCAAGGGCTGTGAATATTTACAAGCTTTCAAAGTACTGCAAGGACAACGAGACAGTCATAGTCCCAGGAAAAGTCCTTGGCACAGGGGAGTTGTCATGCAAGGTAAGCGTTGCAGCTTACACTTTCTCAGGGGAAGCATACAAGAAAATATCTGAGAAAGGAAAAGCCTTGACAATACAGGAATTAATGAAGCAGAACCCTGAAGGAAAAAACATAAAGATCATAGGATAAAAATGAATATTGACGCAACAGACTTAATACTTGGAAGGATGGCTGCTTACGCGGCCAAGCAAGCACTCCTAGGGGAGACTGTGAACATTGTTAATGTGGAGAAAGCAGTCGTAACCGGAAAGAATAAGAGAATAATAGAAGACTACAAACAGGAAAGGGAGAGAGGAGTTCCGCTAAAAGGGCCTTACTACCCTAGGACACCTGAGATGATAGTTAAAAGAGCAATAAGAGGCATGCTTCCGCATAAGAGTGCCAGAGGAAGAGAAGCCCTTAAGAGGATAAAGTGCTACGCCGGAATCCCAGAAGAATTCAAGGATGCAAAATTCGAAAAAGTAAACGGTGCAAGCACAGAGAAAACACATGCGAGATACATCACGATTGCAAGGATAAGCAAAGAACTAGGCGGCAAGGTACAGTAAAAATGGCAAAGAAAAGCATACACACAAGCGGAAAAAGAAAGAGAGCCATAGCCAGAGCGACACTAAGGCCTGGCAATGGAATAGTAACAATAAACAACACACATATAAATGTGTACCAGCCAAACATGGCAAAGATGAGAATACAAGAGCCGCTAATCCTAGCGAAAGACGCTGCTTCCAAAGTAAACATCAGCGTAAATGTAAGGGGTGGAGGAATCGCAAGCCAAGCGGACGCATCAAGGCTAGCCATTGCAAAAGCATTATCAGAGCATGATCCTTCACTAAGGCAAGCATTCCTTGATTATGACAGGCAACTGCTTGTTGCAGACGTGAGAAGAAAAGAAAGCTCTAAGCCTAACACGCACGGACAAGCTAGGGCAAAGAGACAAAAATCTTATAGGTGAGCAAAAGAATGATTATACCAGTCAGGTGTTTTAGCTGTGGGAAGCCAATAGGACATTTGTGGGAGAAATACCTTGAAAGGGTTAACAATAACGAAGATAGAAAGAAGGTAATGGATTCCCTAGGCCTTGAAAGGAGCTGTTGCAGAGGCGTATTCTTAGGCCATATAGACTTGATTGATACGGCTGCCAGGTTCAAGAAATTTTGAGCTTTTTAACGAATTCATTTATTTCTTTTTCAAACATTTTCAGTTCGTGCAAAGACACCTTTTTCTTAACCACGTCCTCTCCTTCCTTAACAGGCACTTTCAATTCCAGGGAAGCAACTTCTTTTCTGCCAAGCAAATTTCTTACTTGCTTTATCAGCTTAGGATTATTGCCTTTGCCTGACAGGGAAGCAATCGCGTATTTCTTAAAAGAACCCCTTGTAAGGGCCAGGTACGTGCGGAGGGGGCTTGGAAGCCTTCCAATCCAAGCAGGAGTACAAATGATGACTAAGTCGTAATTGCTGAGCTTTTTCTTAGGCTTATGAATTCTTTCTTTTAAACCGAACAAGGAATCTATGACTATCCTGAACACAGCTGAATCCTGAGATCTATCTCTAACACCCTTAATTTCTTCGAGGTCCGCCTTAATCTTATCAGCGAGAAACCTGGCAAGCAACGCATTATTGCCCGTCCTGGAATAACAAGCAATGAGAATGTCCACGCAACCAAACCTCCTTTTATAAGCTTTTTAAAAGCGCATGGGTTTAAAACATTTACGGAAAAAAACGGATACCTTCCGAAAAACCAATGGAAATACTAATTAAAATACTAAAATACAAGAATTTATGGAAAACAAAGAGTACATTATAGGAATACCAATAGAGATGTTCAAAGACCAAAATAAAAATATTAGTCATGATTACAAAAAAGAAATAAACGCCAGTATTATGGCAGAAATCGTCTTTCAAGGACCGTGCTCTTACTTGAGAAAACTTTCAACAGGACATTTGTACGGGACAGCCAGCAAAAACTCTTCAGAAGACTTATAGTACCCTTTGCTTATTATTTTTTGCTCGATTGATATCGCATGGCCAAGACCATATATTATACCAACATCCTGTTCAATATTATCCATAATAATTTTGTCTATTTTTTCCTCTCTTAACGCATCTAACATCTGATTATCACCTAATTGTTCGTTCAAAGTTTCCAAGAAATGATTATAATCTGACAGAACAGAATCATAATCAAAAGTTGATATACTTGCAAATGCGGCATTAATCACAGAATTAGCATGCTTGACAAAATCACCTTTATCTAATTTTGGTTCTAAGAAAATTTCAGAAGAATCTAAGTCCCCTGCAACCCACACAGGCTTCTCTTTCCTAGGGAATACACTCCCAATTTGTAATGACAACCCAAACTTCCTTGCAAGAAACAAAGCATGGAAATTACTATAATTCATATAATTTCTAATATTAATATAATCCATCATTTGTGACTTACTAATATCATTAAAATCTGGTACTTTAGAAGGATCAGGGTCAACATCATGAAGAAAGCTTTCATATATGACTATATCTTGCGAGTTCAAGCGTTTATTTAACTCAGCATAATATTCTGACAGCGCTATATGAATAGAAGGTGCAAATAATATACTTTTTCCTTTTCCAGAAGAATAGACAGCCACCGCTGTTTCCAAACCATCCTCTGAAGCCCTTAAAAACGGATTCGTCATACACCTAGTAATCCACAACATATTTAAATTTCTATCTAATCACATAAATGATATGGCAGAAAACACGTTTAAGAAGCTTGCAGATAAGTGGCAGGCGAAGTGGGAAGAAGAAAAATTATTCGAGGCTAATCCTGATAAGAGAAAAAAGTTTTTTGTTAGTTTTCCTTATCCTTATATGAATGCTGTGCCTCACATAGGGCATTTCTATACTTTGATGAGGGTTGAGGCTTTTGCGAGGTACAAGCGCCTTAGGGGTTTTAATGTTTTGTTTCCTCAGGCTTGGCATTGTACGGGGAGCCCTATTGTTGCTGCTGCGAAAAGGATTGAGGAGGGCGAGGAAAAGCAGGTTAAGTCTTTGAAAGAGCAGGGGTTTTCAGTTAAGGAGATTAAGAGGCTGAAAAGACCGGAAGTGTGGGCTGAGGTTTTCCCAGGGATTTGGCGTAAGGCGTGCAGGGAAATGGGGATTTCTTATGATTCCAGGAGGGAGTTTATTACTACTTCTTTAAATCCTTATTATGATAAGTTTATCAGGTGGCAGTTTAATAAGCTGAAAGAAAAGGGTTTGGTTAGTAAAGGAGAGCATCCTGTTGTATGGGATCCTAAGACTAATATGCCTGTTGGGGATCATGACAGGGTTGAGGGTGAGGGTGAAACTCCACAGGAGTTTTGCTTGTTCAAGTTTTCTTTGGGTGATAACAGGAAGCTTGTTAGTGCTACGCTGCGGCCTGATACTGTTATGGGGATAACTAATGTTTTTATTAATCCTGATGTGGAGTATGTTGTTGCAATGGTGAATGGAGAGGAGTGGGTTGTTAGCAGGCCTGCTATTGAAAAGCTAAGAAACCAGGATTTCAAGGTGGACGTTAAGGGTAATGTTAAGGGAAGTGCTTTTATTGGAAAGAAAGCAGAGTTTTTTAAGGGGCAGGAACTGCTTGTTTTGCCTGCTAGTTTTCTGGATGAGAATTATGGGACGGGCATTGTGCATTCTGTGCCTTCTGAGTCTGCTGATGACTTGGTTGCTTTAAGGAATATTCAGTCTGATGAAAAATTGTTGAAGAAGTATAATCTTGATATTGGTATTGTTAAGAAAATTGAGCCTGTAGAGATATTTGATACGCCTGGGATTGGAGGTAGAGCAGCCCAGCATTTTCTGGATAAGTATAATGTTAAGAGTCAAAAGGAAAGGGATAAGCTTGAAAAGATTAAGAAGGAGTTGTACAAGCTGACTTTTAACAAGTCTGTTTTTAATTCGTTGTACAAAGAAGGTTTTTCTCAGAGCCTTGAAGGAATCTTTGTTTCTAAGGGACAGGAGATTATTAAGAATGACTTGTTAGAGCAGGGAAAGATACATTTGTTTTATGATTTAACAGGGCGAGTTGTATCCAGGTCTTTAGCGGAGTGCGTTGTTAAGATTGTTAAAGATCAGTGGTTTGTAAAGTATAGCGATAAGGATTGGAAGAAGAAGGCGTACGATGCTTTGAAGCAGATAAAGCTTTACCCTGATATTGTAAGGGACCAGTTCGAATATGTTATTGGCTGGCTTAATGATTGGGCTTGTGTGAGAGAGCAGGGCTTGGGAACAAGGCTGCCTTTTGATGAGAAGTGGCTTATTGAAAGCCTTAGCGATTCTACTATTTACATGGCGTATTATACTATAGCGAATTCTATTAAGGAAATCCCTTTAAGCGAGGTTAATGATGAGTTGTTCGACTTCGTTTTCCTGGGCAGGGGAAACATTAAAAAGGATTTTGCTGTGAAGATGCGTGATGAATTCGAGTACTGGTACCCTGTGGATTTCAGGAATTCAGGGAAGGATTTAGTTCAAAACCACCTTACTTTCTTTTTGTTTAACCACGCAGCTATCTTTCCAGTAAACAAGTGGCCTAAAGGCATAGGTGTTAATGGATGGGTTCGCGTTGACGGCCAGAAGATGAGCAAGAGCAAGGGCAATATGATTCCTTTGAGGGAAATGGCTGATGTGTTCGGCGCTGATCCTTCTAGGATAACTATTTTGAGCGGTGGCGAAGGTTTAGACGACCCTAATTGGGATAGCAGCTTTGCTAAGATGATAGGCTCTAAGCTTTTAGGCTTCTCTAATTTCGCGGAAGAGCATTATGGGAAGGGAAGGCCTGATAGGAAAGAGATTGATAATTGGATGGATTCTGAGATTAATAGGATAATAAAGGAGACTGAGGGTTTTATGGAAGAAACTTTTTTTAGGAGTGCTATCCAGAAATCTTTTTTTGAGCTTCAGTCAAAGCTGAAATGGTATTTGAGGAGGGCTGATACTCCGAATAAAGATGTTATTAAAAGATTTATCGAAGTGCAGGTTTTATTGCTAACACCTTTCACACCTCATATTTGTGAAGAGATTTGGAGCAAGATCGGGAAGAAAACCCTTGTTTCAATAGAGAAATGGCCTGAAACTAAAAGTGTTTCTTTCAAGGGGGATGAGGAATTCTTGGAGAAAATATTGGATGATTTCAAAGCGGTTTTAAAGCTGGTTAAGTTTAAGCCTAAGAAGGCATTCTTATATGTTATACCTAAGGAGAAAGAATTGCTTGATGAGGAAATAGGCTTCTTAAAAAAAGAGGTGGGTTTGGAGGTTAATATTTTTTCTGTTTCCGACAAGGACAAATACGACCCTGAAAATAAGAGCAAGAAAGCCAAGCCTGGCAAGCCAGCAATTTACCTTGAGTGAAGTAAATGAATATAAGAAAGTATAAGGATGTTGACAGGAAGGCTGTTGAGCATATTCATTTCGAGACATATTTTTTCGGCAAATCGATGGCCAGTATTATTGATGATGAGCGTATTGTTTCTAGGGATATTTGCTATTATTTTAAGAAGGAAAAGGATAATATATTTTTAGCTGAAGAAAACAATAAAGTGTTTGGATATATTATTGCTTGTGAGGATAACAAAAGATACAGGGAGAGCTACTGGGCTTTAAGGAATCTTGCTTTGAATTCTGCGAAGTATTTTTTTATGAGCAAGAAAGACAAAAGGTTTGTCAGGTCGCGTTTTAAGCTTATTTGGAGGGCTTTAAGAGGGCTTAATAATGACGGAAATCTTAAGGTTCCTAGGAATGCAGGCCACATACATATTAATCTTTTGCCGGAAGCAAGAGGTAAAGGCGCGGGCTCAGAGTTAATGAAAAAAATGTTTGCTCATTTAAAGAAAAAGGGTGTTAAAAAGATACACGCAGATTCTTTTGACACAAATCTAAATGATACTAAGGGTTTCTGGGCTAAGCACGGCTTTAAGGAGTACAGCCGCATAAAGACTGAGAGTTGGAAGGAATACTTGCCAAAAGAAAAAATAGATTTAGTTTGCTATTATAGGGAATTATAATTTTTACCTGAAGAATCTTAGTGTAGATGCATTTTCTGACTGTTCTTCTAATTGACCTGTTATTTTTTTTATTAGTTCTTCTGCGAGAACGTCTAGGTTGTAAGGCTCTTTTATTAAGGCGTGTACTTCCTCAAATTTTTCTTTGGTATTCCTGTATTTTTCATCGTTATGTATTACTAAAGATATGTCCTCGTAGGACTTGTAGCTTAAGTCCTGTTTTTCAGGAGTGGTTGCTTCTGCTTCCAGGTAACACTTAGTGTTAAGCGGGTACGAAAAAGTTACGGCTCTTACTTTTATCGCATAATCCTTTCCGTTGACTGTGGCGTATTGGATGTCTATAGGGATTGTTTCGTTAAATGAAATTGTCTTTGGGGATTCGACAGAAAGTGTTTTTACGTTGTATAACTCTATTTCTTTCAACGTGTTTTGGATGTACTCGTTTGAAAGCAACAAGTCTTTTTTCTCATCAATAGTGAGATCGTACCAGTGAGTCCCGTTAAGACCTGGGTTGAAATATACTGGTTTGAGACGGCTTTTCCAGGGAGAATCATCTGATAAGCCATCTAGTATTTCATGATATATTCCTGTCAGGCTGTTCTCTGGGTGCAAGGAACGAGTGTTTTTATAATACATGCGGATTATGCATAGTTCTTCAGAAGAATCTAGTGAGCCAATATACGGAATGGTAAGCTCTTTAAGTAGCGTTCCATTGGCCTTATTCCGATTTGTTTTGGATGCTTTGCGTCTGGTATTTTTCTTCCTTCTTGCACGCTTACTTATGATTTTTTCGTTTGACGGAAGAGAATCCGTATTATATTTCTCTAGAATCCTCGGGTTAATCCTTAGTAAATCCATTTTTTTGTTGAGTGTGAAGTGCACGCCCGGGAGTGGACCAAGCCCTAAAAGACTGGTTTGTCCTTCGTGGTTCCTCCTTCCTGCAACCCCTCAAACGCCGCCACTCATGGTTATGGCTGCTTCATTCCTGACCTGACCAGGTTCCCATGGGCAACGACCAAGAGGGACAGGATATCGACGGTTCCA
>SLQZ01000077.1 GCA_007131205.1 Candidatus Woesearchaeota archaeon
ATGTTCTGGGAATTCCACGACGTGCTATTCGAAAACCTACAACAAGGCAGCCCACAAAACTTTGAGAGATGGGCAGGAGAACTAGGCATGGACACAGCCGAATTCAGGGAATGCTTCGAATCCGAAAGATACGCACAAAACGTAGCTAGGGACGCGCAAGAAGGAAGAGCATTCGGCGTAACAGGAACTCCTGGGTTCTACATAAACGGAGAACTAGTAGCAGGAGCACAACCACTCCAAGCATTCCAGCAAGTAATAGAAAGCCAACTAAACTAAAAAAAATGGGAGTTATTTGGGGACGAATTAAGGAGATAAATCTTGGTTCGCCCAATTTTTTTATTTTTTTGATTTCAAGTATCGCTTTCCTTGCAGTAACTGTTTTCATTAATGAACTTCACGTTGTGTACAGGATGTGGTTTTCTCTCGCTCCATGGATGATCATAGGGCTTGTAATACTCAACATAGTTGTTGCTATACTATTTGCAACAATAGTAAACCTTATGATCCTAAGAATAAAAGAATCAAGGAAAGCAAGTGCTAGCATGGGAGTCGCACCGGTAGGGATATTCGCTGGAATACTGGGAGGGGCTTGCCCAGGCTGTTTCACAGGGCTTTTGCCTTCTTTTATGGCATTACTGGGAGTGGGAATAATCGTGGCAGACTTGCCTTTAAGGGGCGCAGAATTTTTGTTAGGGTCAGTAGGACTTATGTCATTATCAGTTTACTTGCTGGCAAAACCAGCTGACTGCAAAGTCAAAGTTAAAAAAAAGAAGAAAAAATGAATGGGGAGGTGTTTTAAATGAGTGTATCATTAGCTGCAATGGAAGAATTATTGAGACGGGGCGGTGCAGAGAGAGTAAGCGAGGATGCAAAGATCGCGCTGAAAAAAGCAGTGGAGGACTACGCTATAAAAATTGGAGGGTCTGCTTCAAAATATGCTAGGCATGCTCGCAGGAAAACTGTTAAATCACAAGATATAGAGCTTGCTTTACAAAAACAATAAATGGTTACTACTGCAAAATCAAAACATTTATATATTGGTTTGTTGTTGCCAATAAGATGGCAAACCAAAATAATTACTGGATTGTTTTCTTAATAACCACATTGCTAGGAATTATGGGAATGCTGATAATATTTTTTGACTTGTTCAGGAACTCAGGAATGGCATTCATCATATTATCAGCAGTACTGGCATTAACAGGATTCTTAACTGGCGCAAAGATAACAAAAACAACCCTTTACATACTGATAAGCACACTGCTTGGCTTGATTATAGCATCATACCACATAATAACAGGAAGCATTGAAGCAGCAGTCCTGTTTATGATAATCGTATTTTCAACTGGATTCATACTAGTAATAGTTCCTGGAAAAAAGAAACAGACTAAAGCGCAAGAGATAAGGCATATAATAAAAAGGGAAGCAGCACAGAAAGAAGACCTCCCAACCATACAAGTAATTAACGAAGAAACAGACAAAATCTACAAGGAACTCGAAAAAATAGAGGATGAGCTAAAAAAAATCGAAGTAGAAGAAGCCAAGAAAAAAGCGGCGAAAAAGAAGCCAAGAAAAAAAGCTAAAAAGAAAAAGCCGAAAAAAAGAAGGAAAAAGAAAAAAACGGCAAAGAAAAAGAAAGCTTCTTAATAATCCCCAAGGCTCTTCTGCGACTTATTAAATTTCTCAAGCCTTTTAGGCGGGTTAACACGCTTAAAGGAGAAACCCCACTGCCTTAGCATGGCTTCAGCATTCTTAGCAATATCCGGGGCTGCAACAACTCCCTTAACACTCTCCTTGTTCAATCCTTTGAGCTCGATGATTTTCTCAACGTAACGCCTGAGCTGCTGGACCGCGCTAAAACCCGCAGTATACCTCTTGCACTCAACAACAACAATATTCCCCTTTTTATCATGGCCAAAAACATCGATGAAACCAAACTTCGTGTGCTCTTCACGGCTTAAAGGAGTAAAATCCTTGCTGATCAGGCTAGGATTCTCCTTAATCATATCCGACATATCCCTTTCGCTTCCAACCAAGACAAGTTTCCGGCCATCATCAAGCTTAAAAGAGCAAAAAGAATACACCTTGAAGATAAGCACATCAAGATAATCCTTGTATTTCTGGTTATAAGACTTAATAAGGACGCCTTTCCTTTGCTTTGTGCCAGACTCAACTAATTCTATGACAGAATCAGATTTCATATAATTAACTGGATTACTGCCCCCAGGCTGATGAACAAGAAAAGACTTATCAGCCTTAACAACAACCAGCCTATCCCCTTCCTCGAGCTCAGCTTCAGCGCGACCACTATAAAAAACGGCGCACCTGCAAAAAAAGCTCATTGTCTCCCCAGAATTAACCGCCCTGGAAAATTCTGCCCTGAAAACGTTTAAATCCATTAAACAAACGAGAAAAAGCCTCTTATTTTATATTTTTCTGGTTTTTTCAAAATCTTTATAAACCACGTTTTATTCCTGCCCACGAGGATAAACAAGAGGTTCAAAGGATGGGAAGAATAAAAACAAGACTTGTGAAAGCGATTTCAATAGACATGGTAGAGACACACAGGGATGAACTAACAACGGATTTCGAGAAGAACAAAGAAGTAATAGGCTCAAAGCTTGATGTACCCTCAAAGAAAATCAAGAATATAATTGCTGGTTATGCGACGAGGATGAAGAAAGCAGAGCAAAAAGAGAATTAAGGGAAGCAGCCTACAAGGGAGGTGGCAAAGATGAACGAAGACAACTCAATTTTTATAGGGAGCAAGCCATTCATGAACTACGTGACGAGCGTCGTTGTGCAGTTCACGACGAAGAACGCAACAGAAGTCCTGATAAAGGCAAGGGGGAAATTCATCGCGAGAGCAGTAGACGTAGCAGAAGTTGCAAGCAAGAGATTTATGAAGGACCAGATAGGCGTAAAGGATATAAGGATTGACTCAGAGGAATTCAAGAACAAGGAAGGCCGCGACGTAAGGGTTTCAACCATCGAGATACTCCTTGAGAAAAAATAATAATTTTTTTTCTAAATTTTAAATTTTCCGTCTTCATAAATAACTTTTTCTTTACCAGACTTCAGGATAGCGGTTACTTTTCTTTTCATCGTGCTGACAATATCTGTGTGAATCGCGGAATCATTATACCCCATTTCATCCCACTGCTCCTTCGATATAGTGGAAGGGTCTCCTGGATACGAATCCTTGTAAGCGCTTCCTAGAGCTAAATGCGTGTTTCCTTGCTCTCCACCCACGTTTTCATCAAACAATGTTTCAGCCATGAACCTGGTAATCCTTGACAAGCGCCCGTCTGTTAAGGAGTACTCCCCGACTTTATCCGCGCCTTCCGCCTTAATCATCTCTTTCAAGACTTCTTCGCCCTCGCTGGCAGTTGCCTTAACAACAACACCGTCCTTGAATTCAAGGTAAACATCTTTTACGAGGACGTCGTAAATATAAACGGGTTGGTTGAACTGGATATGGCCTTCGGTTCCTCTCCAATCAGGGCTGATAAAAACTTCAAAGCTAGGAATGTTCCTGCCACTGCCACCCATCCACTCCCTATTATCCCCGATCTTAACCCATAAATCCGTGTCTTCAGACTCAACGTGAAGCTTCTCTATCCCTAAAGCATTAAGAGAATCCTTAACCCTTTCAATCTCATTAACAATCTCTTTCCACTTAGCAACAGGGTCTTCTTCATCCAAATAGCATGCCTTAATAATTTCATCCCAGTACTCTTCCAAGGAAAGATTAGCCTCTTTTGCCATTGCTTCAGTACCATATAACGCCAAGGTCCACGTAAACCTTCCTTTATTCTCTTTTTCTTCAAGCCACTCCTTGTAAGGCTTCATCGACTTAGCCTTAGTCATGATTTTGTTAGGAGGGATTCCCTTTAACTCCTGGGGATTAGTCGTGGCAATAATATTTAGGGCGTGGTCTGCTTGCTCAGCTTTTCCTTTCAAGAACTTATCCGGAAAGAACTTTAGCTGCTCCTCATTAGCCAATTCGAAGAATTCTTTAGAGATATCATCAGGATAATAGCTAATAATCGGGTGTGCACCTGCTTTCAAAACAGAGCGCCTAAGGCTTACGAGCATAGGCTTCGCGCACTCCGGGACTTGCAGAAAAACAACTTCGCCTTTCTTCACGCCTTTATACGTGTTCAAAGCGAAGTTCACAAGCAAATCAGCGTATTTATCCAAGATTTCCTGCTTAGGAACATATGCCATTGACTTCTGGGAAAAAAATACTTATATAAAGGTTGCCATTCTACGAAGCAAGAATAGGGCTTATAGCATAACCAGGATAGTGCGGCCGGCTTCGGACAAAACTAGATGTGAAGCGAAAGCTGAGAAAACAATTAGTGGTTTTGGCAGGATACCGGCTGGTGGGGGTTCGAATCCCCCTAAGCCCGCCATCAAATCTCATAGCGCGTATTCTAAGGGGTAGCGGTTGGCTAGGTGGAGTTCTTTCCAGTGAAGGATTTCTGTGCTTTCAAGGTTTTCTTTGAAGATTTCGTGCAAGGCGTCTAGTTTGGTTAGGTAGTCTTCGTGGTTCTCGCTCATGAAGTGAAGGTAAACAAATTTTTCTGAGTAACCACCCATAGCCATGAATGCAAGGCTTTTTATTTTTTTGATCGTGCTTTCATTAAGTTGTTTTAATTCGAATATTGCTTGGGTTACTCTTAGGCCTCCAAGCTTTTTCCCTGTTTGGGGCATGAGCCTGCTGAAATAACCGTTCCTGATAAGCCTTTTGAGCCTGTAATGTGTTATGTCGTAGCTTATCTTTAAGTCCTTGGATATTTGCAGTAAGGAATCCCTGGCGCGCCCTGAGGATAAGTGCTTTATAATGGAGATGTCTTTTTTGTCGAGTTTTATTTTACTTGGAATCATGGTTGGCTTTTTGAGTTTTATCTCTGTTCCAAAGTGTGTAAAGTCAGAGACGGTTGTTTTGTTTATTGTTATTGCTTTGTGTTCGGGCAGTTGTTCTTCGAATTCTTGTATTTGTTTTTTGTTTTTGTAAAAGCACCATATTGCTAAGTTGTATGTTCCTGTGTTTTCGTGGATGCTGTGAACGGGCTTTTTCTTGATTGTTTTTTTTATTATTTCTCCTGGTTTTTTTGTGTTGAATAAGTATAGTTTTTTTGTTAGTGGTATTAAGTCCCAGTTGAGTATGGCGTCGTACCTCGAGATATAGTTTTGTTCTTCAAGCCTTTTGATTTTGTAGCTTATTGTTTGTTGTGGCAAGCGAAGGGCCTTGGCTAGCTGCTTTGTCGTATAACGGCAGTAATCAAACAGGTAATCCAGGAGTTCTTTATCCTTCGCTGTTAGGCCTTGCATTATCTTTGTATTAGAAAGAAATATATAAATTTTTCCTAAATCTACCAAATAAATAACAGAAATAACTATATTATTGTTATGTCATCTTATAGTAACAAATATTATTGGGGTGAAAACCAAAATGACACAAAAAATCGTACTAGAAACCATCCTGGCAAGCTCAGAGAAGAACCAAAGATATGAACCTTTTGAACTTGAAGATGACAATGACTTAGACACGTTTATTTATGAACTACAAGGAAAAAAGTTCGAGGAGGCTGATTCAATCATTGCAGTACTAAACAAAACCATAGGATACAGGGTAAGCTTATGGAAAGACAAAACATTCGAAAACAGGATTGCATGGGAATACAACCCGGAAGTCGTTCAAGACGAATCCACGTACAGGTCAAAAATACTATATGAATGTCTTGCACAACAAGAGCCAGAAGAAGTATTGCTCTTAGAAGTTTACGGAAAGGATGTGCTAAACAAAGGCAACGTCTTCAGAAAAGAAGATGAGTTCGGAAAAGCAAAAAATTACATGTACACAAAGGCAATGGAAATAGCAATGAACTATGCAAAGCACCAAAACGAAGCAATAATCATTAACGACAAAACAAATTATAAAAATCCGCAAGAAGTGGTTTAAATGACAGACGAAAAACATTTAGAAAAAATAATTTGGAGGGTAATTCCTGTAGAATACCATAATCAGCCCTTTGCTGACCAGTTGACTGCGTTAAATAATAAATTCAGACTTGACGGACAAGGTGGAGTTGATATCAAAATACCCCAACCAGAAACAGCGTTTGAAAAGGAAATATACTTGCAATTCAGGGAGCTAATAAACTCCCACAATATTCAAAGGATAGAATACGTCGTCCCCTTAATCAAAGAATTTGTCATAGACAATGAAAAAAAGGAGGCGGCCTTGCTATTCAGATACCAAATGGACTTCGCCGTGGGAAAAGGTTTCCAAATGAAAGAAATGGCATTTTTTGGGAAAAAAGGCGAAAAATTCAGGGAAATATATGAAAACCATGCTTGGACAGGGGCAACACATTTAGATTACATGCTTTCACAAATGGCTAAAACCCACCTAGACCCTATGCTATATCTACTAAAAGGAAACTATCCTGTACAAGATATTGACTTGTATGATTTGAATATGGATGAAGACATTATATCCTTCAAGGAACAATTTTTTCCTGGACATGGAAAAAAGAAAGAAATTAAGATATAGGGAGAATGAAAAATGACAAGCACAAAAAATATAGAACAAAGAGTAAAAGAAGACCTTGCAAATGATAGCCCTCCACTAAGCCAAAAAGAATATGTTGAATACATAAAAGACATCTACCATTATACTTTGCACGACAAAATAGCAGAATTCAGGCTAAGATTAGATGACAGGGTAAAACACTACGACAAAAGAAAAGAAATAAGCGAAGACGAGCACCGCATGAAGGCAAGTAAAGGCTTTATTATAACCAGGGAGCTAGATGAGGAAGAAACCCTTTATACAGACAGCATAATACACCAAGTGTTTTATGGAAGGACGCCTAAACAGAAAAAGCTAAACTCCTACCTGAAAGAAAATTACCCTGAGTTATTAAAAGAATACAAGTCTTTAGCACTGAAAAGCATAGATTTCAAAAAAGGCTCAAAGAAAGAATTTGTGGAAGGATATGATTCTTATGCAACAAAACTTCTTTTAGTGGCTAATGAATACAACAGAAACGCGCCAAGGGAAGATAGGGTTTTTTTGATCCCATAGCTTTTTATTTTTTCCCTAGCACCAAATGATCGAGGTCCTCTATGACAAGCTTTCCTGTGTTATCGTAGTTATTTTTTACAATGAAGAACATGTTCCTTATTGCTTTGTCGTATTTTATTTCGTTGTCTTTTCCTA
>SLQZ01000071.1 GCA_007131205.1 Candidatus Woesearchaeota archaeon
ATGCTTTAATTTGAAGAATTCTCGTCGAATAAAATCTTTTTTCATTATAAGTCATCACCCAAATTCTCAGCAAAACTGAGAATTTTTAAGGGTGGTGACATATGTCATGGCCGAACACATTTATAAGTTTTTAGGAAATGCTTTTAAATTAGCCAGTATTTTATCGTCTTAATGAAATTGCTTAAAAGGTATTCTTTGCTCGGGGAAAAGTTTGTTCCTGAAGAAATACTTGTCAGGGATGCTCTAAGGGTTAATACCTTGAAGATTCGTGAAGAGGAATTAGTAGAGCGATTAAAAGCGAAGAAAGTAGGCTTGGAAAAGATTCCTTTTGCAAAGCACGGGTATTATTACGAAGCTCCTTTCTCGTTAGGGGCTACGCCTGAGTACTTGCAGGGCTTTTTTTATTTGCAGGATGCTGCGAGCCAATTACCTGTTCAAGTCCTTAATCCTGAGCCAGGGGAGCTAGTATTAGATATGGCTGCGAGCCCTGGCGGGAAGACAACTCAGATAGCGCAATGGATGGAGAACAAAGGCGTTATTATTGCATTGGATTCTAATGCTTTGAGGCTTGATGCTTTGCTGAATAACATTGAAAGGCTTTCTGTTAAGAACGTTTTGTCTTACAAGAAGGATTCTAGGTTCGCGGATGACCTCAACTTGTTTTTTGATAAAATCTTGTTGGATGCTCCGTGCAGCGGGAATTTTTGTGTTGAAAAAGATTTTTTTGCCAAGCGCTCAGTAGAGGACTTTAAGGATAAGGCAAGAGTCCAAAGAGACTTGTTGAAAGCTGCTTTTAAGTGCTTGAAGCCCGGAGGCGTTCTTGTTTATAGCACTTGCTCTTTGGAGCCTGAAGAAAATGAGTTGGTGATAAACTGGTTCCTCGAGAATTTTAGTGTTTCCATGGCAAGCACAAGCCTCAACGTAGGGGACAGCGGCTTAACAAATATTTTCGGCGTGAAGCTTAATAGCTCTTTAAAGCTTGCAAGGAGGTTTTGGCCTCATAAAACAGGTACTGAAGGGTTTTTCATCGCAAAATTGATAAAGGGCAAGGATTAGTAGTGTTCTTGATGTTGTTCAGAGCTTTTTACAGCGTTGTAAGCCTGCTTGGCTCCTCCCTAGCTTTTTTCCTGGTAGCGCTTTATTTTTTCTTTGTGTCCTTAAAGATTTCCGTTGAGTTAATCTTTGTGTTCATTATTTCTTCAATAATAATCTTTGTCTTAAGGATTTTTTTCAGGGGGGAAAGGAAGCATGTTAAGAGCTTTGAGAGGAAGCTGTTGAAGAAGGGTCTTAGCAAGTCAAAAGCTGCTGCGTTTCTCGCAAGGATTGAGGCGAGGAGCTTTGCCTCTAGCCACGTAGCAAGGATTTCGGGCTTTGGAACTGTGCTTTTCTTTAATGGGTTCGCAACAGAGTTTTTGATGTTAGTGTTTGTTTTTGCTCTTCTCGTCGGCTTGGCAAGGGTTAAGCTTAGGAGGCATAATGCTTTGGATGTGTTCACAGGATTTATTGTCGGCGTGGTTTCAGGTTACTTTGCTGTTGGCTTGTACGAAGCCTTTTTCTTATGAGGTATTTCCGGTTTCCTTGTTTGGTCTTCCGGTTTTTCTTTAGAAATTGTTAATAAAAATTTGTCTTCATGCTTTTTTGGGTGATATGAAAAATGGGATTAAGCAACAAGAGAGAAGAACAACTAAAGCAGATGCCTTTGATGAGGTCAAGGGTTACGAAGAGCAAGGATGGTAAGTTTCTCATCCATAAGGTTGAGATTACCACGATTAAGCCAGCGGCTTATTATGAGGCTGTGCTTAGGAACGAGGAATCTGTTTCTGTTGAAGGAGATGAAGATGTTCAGGCCTTAACGGCTTGAACACTTTTTTTCTTTTTTTTTTCAGCAAAAAATAAATATTCCTTACTTTTCTTACAAGTAAGGTGATGTGTTTTGATTGAAATGAAAACCGCAACAATAACAGGAAAAGGGCAAATATCCATACCTGGCAGTATGAGGAAGGAAAAAGGCTTCAGGACAGGGGAGAAAGTAGTAATAATCTCCTACAAAAACAGAATAGAAATAAGGCCTGCAAGCAATTTCATCAAGGCTTTAAAAGAAGCTGCTGTAAACGAAAAAGCCCTATCCAAGCATTGGAACACCAAAGAAGATGAGGAAGCATGGAAAAACCTCTAAAAGGAGAAATAGTTGTAGTTCCCTTTCCATTCTCAGACTTGTCTGACAGGAAACGAAGGCCTGCACTCGTGGCAGCAAGCCTTGATGGTGATGACTTAATCCTCTGCCAAATCACAAAGTCAAACATCAGAGAAAAACACGCGATAGCAATAACAAATGAAGATATAATTAATGGAAGCCTATTTACAGAAAGCAAGGTTATTGCATCAAAACTATTTACTGCAGACAAGAACATTGTATTATACGCTGCGGGAAAAATTTCTTCGATAGCTGACCTAGTTGTACTGGCGTATGGAAACCACGGCGCTTACAGGAATAGGCATGAAGAAATACTTAAAATGGTGAAAAACCCTTATTGCATAAAGATAACCAAGATGAATCTCCCAACACACCTCCTTTACACAAGCTACACAGAAGAGCCAATACCTTTTCTGCTGGAAAAATAAAGTCCTAAGCACCGCTAATTCCTGTTCACGCTCATTCTATAGAAACATTTATATATGTTTACGTGTACACATATGTTTATGGCTACTAAGACAATTACTGTTATGGAAGATGCATATGAAGCCCTTGCAAGGGAGAAACTACCAAACGAGTCGTTCTCTGATACTATTAGGAGGATTACCATGAAAGAAGAAGGCATAGAAGAATTCTTTGGTTGCTGGTCAGAGGAAACCGCTGAAGAAGTCAAGAAAGCTATAGGTGAATCAAGGGAGTTGAGCCGTAAGCGGGCAGAAAAGAGGGGAAGACAATTTACTGTTTAGACACTGATGCGGTTATAAGCTACCTGAAAGGGGATCCAGGCATTAAGAAGTTTCTTTTAAAGGTTAAGCCTGTTCAAATTTATACAACAGAAATAACTGTTTTTGAGGTTGCAAACGGAGTTTTCTTGAAGAGAAGCAAGAAAGAGCTCGGCCAATTCACAAGTTTTCTTGAACGCATAAAGATCATCCCTACTACATCTTTTTTCTCTATGGAAGCCGCGACTATTGGCGGTGAACTGAAGAACAAAGGCGTCACAATCGACCCTGAAGACTTGCTTATCGCGGGCATGATGCGTAGCTTTGGCTTTGAAAAAATTGTTACTAGGAACAAGAAGCATTTCTCTAAAATAAAAGGATTGAAAGTAATAAGCTATTAGTTTTCCGGTTTTCTCTCCGTAGTTCTTATTTAATAGGGTTTTTGTTGCTCTGTTCATGGAAGGAATGTACTATTCACCGAAACAATTATATATTATTATAATTTATTATAATAAAATGGAAAGAATTGTCAGGCAGGCAAGGGAAGTAGGAACATCTTCAGGTGTCCTGCTTCCGCGAAAGTGGCTCGGCAAGCAAGTAGTTGTAACTCTCGCGTTTCCCTCGGAAAAAGAGATTGCAGAAGAAGCATTCAGGATTCTCCTCGAAAAAAACCTGAACAAAGAAATTAAAGGATTATACTTTGCTGGCTCATACGCTAGGGGAGAGCAAGACTTTGATAGCGACATAGATATTTTGGCTATAACTGGGAGCACGAATAAATTAGTAAGGCATGAAAATTACGAGATCTTGCTGGTTTCAGAAAAATCCTTCCAAAAAAAGCTGCCTTCAAGCCTATTGTATTTAAGCATGCTCAGAGAATCAAAGCCAATATTAAACAAGGAACTCTTAGAAGAATACAAGTCGGGGAAAACCAATTTTAATTATAAAGAGAAAGTAGTTGAAATAAAAAAAGTTCTTGCTATCAACAAAGACGCGATAAAGTCTTGCAGAGAACTACAAAAAAAAGTTCTGGACGGCATAATATATTCCTTGGTGTTAAGGCTGAAAGAATTATGGTTAATGAAATGCATTTCCAAAGAAAAAGCCTATTCTAAAAAAGAATTTGCCAAAATAATCGGCTCGGATGCTTATTCCGCTTATACAAGGGTGAAGCAAGAGAGGAAAGAGCAAAAAATTATTAGTGCTCAAGAGGCGGAAAAGCTGATTGGATTGTCAGAAAAATGGCTAGGAGAACTACGAAGGTAAGGAAAAGCATTGAAAGCCTGAAAAAGCAGATAGGTGAACACTTTCTTAAAGTAGAGAAAGATATTGATGAAGGAAATGTTGAAGCAGGCTTATACCATGTTAAAGAGATTGATAAGAGCCTCTTGAAAGCCTTGGAGATAAAGCTGGAACACCTTAAAGCCTCTAAAGAAGAGATGGAAATCCTTGAAAGCTATAAGAAGCGCCTGGAAGTGCTGAGAAGGAAGATTTTAGAAAAATAAGGGGTGATAGCTCTCCAAATCAAAAAATTTAAAAATAAATACATATTTATATGTATAAATAAGTATCAAAAATGAAGTTTATATTTAACAAGAAAGACATCCTCGCACTGAACCAAGAGTTTGACGAAGGAAACTTCCACAACGAGGCCAGCTTAGACTTCGCCCTAAGCTACGCTCGCAGGACGGAGAACTGGACCAAAGCTCTTGCAATGATTACAAGGGCTATATTAATAGACCATGTGTTTGAAGAGGCAAACAAGAGAACCGCTGCGTTGCTAATAAAAACATGTGCGGAGTACGAAGGACATAACGCAAGCAACGACAAGCTTGCAAGGCTTGTAAAGGAAATAATCTTGAAAAGAATAATCAGTATAAGGAAGATAGAGGACATGATAAAAGATGCAATCGAATAAATTCTTGGAAAAAGCAAGGGAAATAGTGAAAAGGGATAAGGAATTATTTGATTCCCTAGTAGAGTTTGAGAAAACTGGGAAGATTCGAACCAAGGAAAAAATGACTTTCACGATAGACAGAGGAGTAGCTTCAAGGTTTAAGAAGTATTGCAGGGAGCACGGCTATAGCATGAGTGCGAAGCTTGAAAAAGCTATGAAAGAGATTCTTGGAGAAAAATAAGGGTGGACAGCTTTCCGGGTTTCCCGCCCTGGAAGGCAGTACTCGCTGGAACGTGGGCGTGCTTAACTTCCGTGTTCGAAATGGGAACGGGTGGAACCACACCGCTATGACCGTCCAATGCATGGGAGGAATGATTGGTTTTTAAATCTTACGAACAAATAACTTCTGTATGGAAAATAATTGTTTTCGGTTTTTTCTGGCAAAATTATTTAAAGAACAATCAATTACAACGGTTTTATGGGTACTGTAACGATATCTTCCGAGGAATATGAAAGGCTCAAAAGGGTTGAAAGAGTTGACAAGGAACTGATAGAAGATATTTCCAAAGGCATAAAAGATATTTCTGAGGGAAAAATTAAGGAGATCTAAAATTTTCCTGAAAGCTTTTCTATTGCTTCCCTGTGCTCCTCAAGGCTTTTCTTGAATGCTTCGAACTCGTCAAAAGTCATGATTTCATCTTTTTCTACTATGTTCTTTTTTTATTCGGCCAATTTTTTATTTTCTCCCTTATTTTCTTTATTTCAGGAGTACTTATAGAATTGATTTTTTCTTTTATAGACAAGACAAAAGTGAATAACTCGTTATAATTCGTGGTTACTTCCTTGTTTTTTAGGTAGTATTGGTTATCTATTCTTAGTTGCTTGTCTTTCATTAGTTTATCAAATGTGTTTTTTGGGAATAATTCTTCTAAATGTTTTGTCAGTTCTATTGTGCATTCATGTATTTCTGATTTGATTCCTATTTTCATCATTAAAGCGTATACTGCGAGGTATTGGGCGTAATATTTTTTTGTTGCTTTCCACATATTGGAGTCTTCTGCACTGTTTTTTAGGGAGAAAAGCGTTTCTTCCGCGCTTTTTATGTATTCTTTTGCCAGGTCGTTGTTTGGTTCTACGAGCTTTATCCCTTTTTTTTGCTCGAGGCACCAAGCTATATTAGCCATTTTACCACCTCTTCCACGCCGTAAACAATTATGTGTTTTTTCTTTGTTTCTTTTTTTAGCGCTTCTTGTATTTCGCTTAATGACTTTACTCGTATTACGTGGAATTCTTTTTCATACTTATTTTTTAAGCCATCTATTTTCAGTGCCTCTGAACAGATGAGGTCGATGTCTTCTGCGTTTGAAAAATCCTTGGCTGATGACCCGAAGATAATCACGGGTTTTGAGGCCTTTGCTTGCAGGTCTGATATTAGTTCTTTTAATATCTTGTTTTGCTTGCTTTTTTGTATTAGGTGTTCTTTTTCTGCAATTGACAAGTAGTCTATTATTAAAGGAAAATCTGGGTTTAGCTCGTATAATGTCAATCTTCCTTTTTGTGTAATTCTTAAGAGCCCTTCCTTTGCGAATTCGTTGAGGTATTTCCTGGCTGTTGCGTGGTTTTCGTTTAGTTTCCTTGATATGTCTAATAAGTGCAGTGGATCCCTTGTAAAGAGGAATGGCTGCAAATAAAACCATTTAGTTACTTTTTTAACCATATCGTTAAATAATTAACTATGTTATTTAAATCTTTTTATTTTTCCACACCCAAGGGAATAATTATCTCTTTATTTCTTAGCTCTTCCTCGTATTCATGCCTTAGCTTTTCCATTTTTCAGCTGCTTTCTCTTTTTTGATTCGGATTCTTGCAAGTAATTATCTTTTGTTGATACATTTTCCCTGCTTCTTTTTTCCAGTTCTTTTCTTGCTGTACCTGCAACCATACCTCCTTGTCTTGCAGCATCCTTATTCTTATTAAAGCCTTCTGCATAAGTAGTCCTGGCAATTTTTATTGTGGAGGCTTCTCCTAGCATTTAAAATATTAATTCTAAATCGTTCATGTGATCTCTCAAACTTTCCCTTTTCAATCCCTTGAATTTTTTGTATTCGCTCGGTGTCATCCCAAAAGTTTCTTTTGATATCTCTGCAGTAAGAATAGAATATTCTTTCTCCTTTTTTACACCTCTCTTATTCCATTCCCCTGTCAATTCATCTCTTATGGCTATGCCTCTAACCCTTTTTTCAATCCAGTCATCTGAATATCCTTTGGCTTTGTAAATTGACTTCATTCTCTTCTGGGCTAATTCAGGGTTCTCAATCTCTTGCACTCTTTCATGCCCTACTTTGGCAAGCCATCGCTTGAAAGGCTCAGCTTTCCTGGAAGGAATAGACTGGATTAATCTGAAAGCAG
>SLQZ01000026.1 GCA_007131205.1 Candidatus Woesearchaeota archaeon
ATGAATCCCATCACCCTGTTACGCAGGCGGAGTGCCCTAAGTGCGGTCATAAAGAGGCGTATTATTGGATGGTGCAGACAAGGGCTGGTGATGAGCCTGAGACCAAGTTTCATAAATGTGTTAAGTGCAAGCATACGTGGCGTGATTATTCTTAATGTTTTGTTTGGTTTTCCGGTTTTTGAACGGAAAAACATATAAATAACTATGGTTTAACTATTGGTTAACTATGGATGGTGGTTTTTTATGGGAATAACAACATTGCAAATAGACAGCGAAACCTTAAAAGAACTAAAAAAAACAAAAGAAACACCCAGGCAAACATACTCTGAAATAATAAGAAAACTAATAAAAATATACAAAGCAGCAAAAAAAGAAAACCAATACGACGAATTCCTCCACAAAATACAACGGCAAAAAATGAGGGAGCTCTGGGATAACAAAGAAGACGAGGACTGGGAAAATGTATGAGCCAGGAGACATCATACTAGCAACCATACAATTCACAGACACATACGAAATAAAAAAAAGGCCTGCAGTAATCCTATTCAAAGAATACAATAACATTGTCATTGCAGGAATAACAAGCAACACCGAAATGGAAGGCATACCAATAACAAAAAAAGAAGGCGCGATAAAAGAAAGCGTGATAAAGCTAAACTACATATTCACAATATCCAGCATAATGATATCAAAAAAACTATTCTCGCTTTCCATCCAAAAAAAGAAAATCCTCCATGACGAACTAGCAAGAAGAATAAAGCCTCTGACATCCCAGCATTACTAATATTAGAAATCGTATTTCTTGCTCGCTGGCTTTATAGTGACTTTTATTTTTTTTTCAGCTTTGGTTAGGGTTTCTTGTATCCCATTAATCTTTGCGTTCAGATAGTCTTCTACTCTGTCTGTTTCAACAGCGCTTCCCCTTACATAGCCGTCTCCCGCTTCGCACACTCCTTTCAGGTACTCAGGGTATGTGTCGGTCCAGAAAAACATTTTTGGCTTCCCGTCATGCACGATTATGCCTCTAAAGGAATCGTTGTTCCTGAAACGCCCGTTCACAAGGTATTCTCTTCCTGCCTTTTCCAGGCTGACTTTTAGAGGGTACATCCTGTTTGCTACTTCAAAATCCACGTATTCATTGCTCAGAACGCTTACCAAGACATCTAATTCTTCCATGAGAATCGTGAATACGCTTTCATTTTTAACACTTACCATCTCCTTATAAATATTTAAAAACCTCTCCGTATTCCTTGTCGTGATGGCCAAGCCACAGTATTATTCGGACAGCGTACACCTCTCTAATCCGGATTCCAATATAGCAATAGTATGCCTTTGGACGAAGAAAGAAAGAATTATAGAAAAGCTCGAAGCAAAGAATTACAGGTTCATCGGGCAGTTATACAGCAAGGATTACGGCTTGCAAATACTGCTGAGGAACTTGTTGGCGAATCCAGGCATAACAGACTTAGCCGTAACCGGGATAGACCTTAACAACTCCTCCCAGGGCCTGGTTAATTTCTTTGAGAAAGGAGTTGATAGAGAAAGAAAAATCATAGGCACCAGCATTTACCTTGATGAGCACATAAAAGAAGAATACATAGCCATCCTGAGAAAAAACGTTACTCTTCACGACGTAAGGAACATTAAGGATTTCTCCGAGTTAAACAAATACATAAAACAAATTAGTTTCAAAAAACCTTACGGCGAGCCAATCCACGTCGAGCTTCCCAAGATCATTCCGCCTGCGCGTTTCCCCAGTGATGGCTCAGGCTTCAAGGCCAGGGGTAAGACTTTTGCGGATGCATACCAGTCCCTCCTGAGAAAAATTTTGAGGTTCGGATATTATGATCACGAAAAAAACGAGTTAAGCATTACAAGTGTTTCCTTGTTCATAAAGAAATTTAGTGAAGAAGAAAAAAAATTTTTCAAAACAAGAAAGCCAGTAGAATTGCCTGCCAGGAAGCACGAGGACAAAAACGTTTTGATCTTAGAAGAAGCCGAGTCCTGGGAGTACTTAAAAGACATCATAGCAGGCTTAACAGGCAAAGAAAACCTCTCAATACTTATCGGAAAAGCGTATCTTAAGGAAAAAGACATTGAATCCGCAATAGACACCCTTGATAACCACCCGAAAACGTTGAAGTGGGACCCGGACCCTCATGGTAACATAGTTATCAGGACGGAAAACAAGAAGATTGTTGTGAACCATTTCGACCAGGACGGAAAGCTCTTGGATGAATTCACAGGCAGCACTGCTAAAGAGCTCTACAGGAAGATTGACTCTGAGGACAGGATTAGCATGCTTTACCACGCATTAGACATAGGCGCAGAGCTCTACAAAGCAGAGCAAGCCTTAAAGCAAGGCAGGAAGTATGAGCAAGACAAGCCATTATGATTCGTAGATCTTGTCGTGGTGCTCGTAATCCTCTAATATCACGGTTTTATTCTTTTCATCTACTGAAAATGTTAGTACGAAGTGTTTGTCTATATGCACTCTTTTCCAGTCGTTCAGCGGAACCCTTAAGTTCTTATACCTGTGCGGGTTTAGGAGTATTTCATCAACCTTTTTCAGAATTATCTGTAGTTGCTTAGGATTCTTCTTAAGTTTTCCAAGCTTTTTTTCAAGCGAAGGCCTTATAGATAATTCGTACATTCATTTAACACCAAGTCTGTCTTTCAGCTTGGCCGTGCTCTTGACGCGGACGGGTTTTTCCTTTCTTATCCTGGAAGCTTTTTTTACGTATGAGGGCTTTAGTTTTGGCTCCATTAAGAATTCGTTGTATTCTTCTGCCATTTTGTCTATCGCCTCGCTCTTGTCTTTCAGCCCGTATTTTGCCTTGACTATGTTAAGCACTTGGTTTGTACTGTTCCTTATCTTAATTATTGCCTGAACCATATTAATATCATGTTAATATAACATTAATATTTATATTTTTCGGCCTAAGCTGATAACAATGTTTTTTCAAAGAAAATAATTTAAAGCTTCACAAATAAAAACCGGAAAAACAACCAGGAAAAATGAAAAAACACTCTTTTAACAGCTTCGGGCAAGGCAAGACCATGCCTGTAATTGTCAAGCCTAACTCAAAAAAGACGCTTCTCAAAGGCTACGACGAAGAAAGAAAAGCATACTTATTAGACGTGGCAGCTCCGCCTGAGAATAACAAGGCCAACCAGGAAATCGTTAAGTATATTTCAAAGGTGACTGGGAGGAAAGCTAAGATCAAGTCAGGCTTGACAAGCAAGAAAAAGCTTATCGTCCTGGATTAATTCCTTTTAGAATAATATAATTCCTTATATGTTTCCAGTAAGTGCTTTGCTTCTTCATGGTTAAATTCTTTTTTTGAATTACGCATTATATCTTCAGCGCAGAGGTATATTGGAGGCACTTGTTCTTGTCCTGAGTAAAAAGCTTCCAGCTTAAAACCTTCTTGGTCGAGCTCTAAAACCATGAAGTCTATGTGCTCTGCGTTCTCCCTAAGCCTTGATTGGGTTTCTGGTTCTGCCTCAAAAAAGCTTATTGTTGTGTAGCTTTGCAGTTTCGGCATTCTTTTGGTTGCAAAGAAGTCCTTGCTTGTTACCATCCTGTACACTTCCCAGTCTCGTAGGCCTAGCATAAATCGTTCACTGTTGTGTTTAATGGTTATTGTTGTTTCTTAGCTCTTCTTTCCAGTTGGTTATGTATACACCTGTATGTGCAACATATGTTGTGTTGATTTTGAAAGCCCCTTTTTTCCCGTATTGAGGTCCTGATTCTTCTTTGAAGTGGAATCTTTCATCTCCATCCATAGGAGTGTTCCAGCTTGCCATGTCTGCGTATTCAAATATTTTGTCTGCTGGTAGTCCTGGCTGGTTTTTTATCTCGGCTCGCACTATTCCTTCTTCTGGGTTGTTCGTTACAAGTCTGTAAGTATAGTTTTTCTTTGCTTTTATTATTTCATCTATGCTGTTCATAATTTCACCTCTTCTTCATGCTTTTTGCGTATGCTTCAACTTCTTTTTCCTTTACGATTAGTTGTACCTTTGCTTGCTTAAAGAACTTCCTGGTTAGCTCTGCTGCGTGGTATTGCTTTCTGCATATAACTTTTTTTATTCCCGCACTTATTATCATTTTCGCGCAGTGTATGCAGGGTTCCATGTTTATGTATATCGTGCTTCCTGTGATGTTTACTCCGTGCCTTGCTGCTTGGGTTATCGCGTTTTGTTCTGCGTGCGTTGTCCTGATGCAGTGTGGCTTTATTGTTCCGTCTGGGTGCTTTACTTCCTGGAATAAGTGTCCTACTTCGTCGCAGTGTGGCAATCCTGGCGGCGCTCCAACGTAACCGGTAGAGAGTATTTTTTTGTCTCTTACAATCACGCATCCAGCCCTTCCCCTATCACAAGTTCCTCTTAGCCTTACCGCGTCCATGATTTTAAAGAAGTATTCATCCCATTCCGGCCTTTTGTACGTCTCTCGCAGCATCCTATCAATTTTTTCGTAGAACTCTTCAAGTGTTCTGTTGTTGTTTATGATTATATCTGATGCCTTCCTGCAGTTCTCGAATTCTCGGAACATGGCTTTTCCGCCTTTGCTTTCAAGCTTTTCATGTTCCTTAAATTCTTTCCATGTAGCAGGGTCTTCTTCTCTTCCTCTTGCGAAGATTCTTTCAAACCTTTTCCTTGCTGGCGCGGTTGTGAATACTGATACGAAGCTTGGATGTCTTTTCAAAACTTTTATTTCGGCAACTCTTCCTATGCTTGTAACAACATAATTCTTTTCTGGCTTCATCCTCCCCAAAGCCCTTTCAGCTAGGATTCCGTCGCCGTAGCCCTTTCTTATGTTGTTGCCGATTACCTGCAAATTAACCCTTGTTATTGGCCTTCCTTGTTTTTTCAGGTCTTCCCTTAATATATCTGAGAGGGATATATGCTCAAATCCTTTTTTCTCGACGAGATAATTAGCTAATGCGTCTTTTCCGCTTGCCAAATACCCGCTAACACCAATTATTTGTACCATCTTAGTAGTGAAAGAAAATCATAACTTATATAAATATGTTACTATTTGGGAATGGAAAAATATTGGGGGGTTCGGTTAATATGACGGATGGTAAAAATCCTTTTGGAGTGAATAAGACAAAAAGATATGTTTCTGATGGTGCAGAAAAAAGATTATTCGACTACTATCATATCTATAACAGTGGTTTTTTAAGCTTAGTGGACTACATGGGAGGAGATGCAACAGTAGAAAGAGTAGCAACAGCAGGACATGGCACAAGAATTTTCCCTGAGAAGCCTTCTACAGACGACTTCATAAACCACATATCCTCAAAAAAAATAATCGAGCCCTTTAAGTCCGTACAGCTAAAGTTCCAGATACAAGCTCCAATAGAAACAGCCCTAACACTTGTTTATGAGCCTTCAGCAAGCGTAAACGAGTACTCTGGAAGGTACTCGGTCATGTTAGATACATCTTACACACCCTCAGTAGCAGAACTGCAAAAAAAAATGAATGGGGAAACTGCCAGGGAAGTACAATACTTATTAGCAAAAAACAGGAGAGATGCAGTAGATAACTACAAAGAGCTTATAGGAATAGATATGGCAAGGGAACTCGCAAGAAGCGGCCTGGGCATAGACAACGACACAAGATTCTATTGGAAAATGGATTTGCCATCCCTCGCAAAATTTGTTGAAACACAAAGAGCAAAACTTGATTTAAGCAGTCATGTAAGAGACTATGTTGAAGCAATAGCGGAAATAGCTTCTTACGTGGCACCAATATCTTGGGAAGCTCTCTTAAGCAACAAGAAAAAAAATATAAAACTACCACTTCCTACAGATGATGAAGTTGTTGACGGTCATCTTAACCCGAGTTCGTGGAGCCCAGAAAACACAAGAAGGCCTACAGTACATGGACTTGAAGAGCATTTGTTCAAAATTAAAACGTTTCTCAACTACGGGGAATTCCAGGTAGTGGATTACATGGGAGAGGACAGCTCTTTCGCCCAAGCTGCAAGAACCAGTTACGGAGAAGGAACAAAAACCCTTCAAGATGACCAGCACTTAGTAAGAAGCCTAATCAGGGACCTTCACACATCACCCATAGAAATGTGCGAGTTAGCAATGGAAAGTAAATCACCCATATTTGTAGATCCACGCCAAGCAGGAAGGCACAGGACACTTGATAACCACGGATTCATGGGATACATGCCTATAGGAAGCCAATTCTACATTCCGCCCGAAGAAGAACTAAAATACCAAGATAGGAAGAACAGGCAAGGCAGAGGGAAAGAAATGGACCCAGAAGACAAAATCACGGCAATACAACTACTAAAAGACACGTTTAACGAAAGCCTTGAAACAGCCAAAGCACTACGGGAACTCGGAGCCCCTGAAGATGTTGTGAGAAGGACAAAAGGAGTTGGAAACTACACCATAAGATGGAGGACAGGAGACTCTCATAATATAGGCCATTTCCTAATGCTACGGCTCGACCCGCATGCACAGAAAGAAATACGTTCGTTAGCCCAATTAGTAGATGAAGCCCATAAGCTCCACACACCAACTGCGAATGAAGCCTTGCACACATACATAATCAATGGGATGCGCCTGAGCGAAAAAGAAATAAAGCTAATAAGAGACAAAGGATACATGAATCAAGAAATGGATCTTGACAAACTTGACAACTACACAGGTGTTGGCTTCGTCATAAAGAAGAAAGACGATGAAGGAAAAATAATGTTTGATGATAATGACGAGCCAGTCAAAGAGCTTAGCAGGGAAGGAAATGCTTTCAAAGGAAAACTAGAAAAGCTTCTTGGAAGAGGAAAGTAAGAATGGCTACGAAACTAATTATAACATGGGAGGGAATTGAAGCATCTGGGAAAGACACGCAGGATGCCGAGGTCCAGGATTACCTTTCCTCGAAGAATATTCCATTTGAGTCTTTCAGGGAGCCTGGAAGCACTGCTTATGCGGAACTCACAAGAAACCTTATCAAGGACAAAGAAATAATAAAGAAGTACAACGAGCAATACAACGATTCCTTGGATGAATCCGAATCATTAGACCCTTTAGCAGAAGCATACTTGTTCTTCGCTGCCAGAGCCCAGTTGTTCAGCCAAATAAAAGACATCCAAGACAAGG
>SLQZ01000017.1 GCA_007131205.1 Candidatus Woesearchaeota archaeon
AAATACTACTTCCACTCTTCCTTTCAAAGGCGTCACGGTTCCTATTTCGTAAACGTAGAAATCGCTCTTCGTATTCCTCCTCGAATCATAAGCGTAATGCCTCACACCCCATTTATTTGCAGGAGAATAACTTTTTACGCCTTTTAGAACAACTTGTTTTTCTTCTTTTAATTCCTCCAAATCAAACCTTGTGTATTTCTTGTAGTTTATCACCAGCTCAGTCCCTTCGTGTTTCACATCGTAAATCCTGCCTGCTTCATCAAAATCATGCACTCTTCTGAAGTCAACCTCTAAGTAGAAAGGCTTCTTTGTTTCAATAACAAAGACATCTCCTTCAAACCCGCACCTTGCTTTTCCCTCAGGCTTCACATCAGCTATAGTCTTATAAGGTTCCCAGTCTTCCTCCAAGAAAAAGAAAAGCCCTTCGTACTGGCTTTCAACATTTTTTTTTAGGGCGAAATAGCTTCCTTTATTATTAGTTGAGAAATAGCTCTCCTCTTTTTTTCCCATTGAAAGCCTCTTTTTATTATGCGAACTCTACTTCTGAAGAGTCGCCTATGTTAAGCTTCTTCGGCGTATCCTCAACCCTGGTTTTCTTTCCTATTATGCACTCTTCCAAATTCGAATCGCTGATTTCAGCTCCGCTCTTAATTATGCTATTTTTTATTATGGAATTATTAATCCTCGCATTTTTTCCAATAGAGACATTAGGGCCAATTATAGAGTTGTATATCTTTGTGCCTTCACCTATGAAGACAGGAGGCACCACTACGCAGTTCGCAGGAGCAGAATACTTCTTGTTAAGCTTCTTTAGGAGGTAATTATTTGTTTCAATAAGAGCCTCTGGCGATTCGAGGTCTTTCCATATTTCTACTTCTTTTGATATCAATGTAAACTTTTTATTTATCATTATCTGCAAAGCATCTGTTAACTGGTATTCTTCCTTGGTTTTTATATCATTAGTTATTAAGTACTTCAAAGCTTCGAATAATCCTTTCCCGTTCCTAAACTGGTATAGGCCTACGATGGCCTGGTCAGAAACAGGGGTTTCAGGCTTCTCAATCAGCCTAGTGATTTTCCCCTCGTGCTCAAAAACCACTCCGTAATTCCGGGGGTCCTCCACTTTCTTCGTCCAGATAATTCCGTCTGCAGAGCCCCGCCCCATTTTCTTTAAGTCAGCGCTTATGATTGTATCTGCGAAAATTATTACGACCTCATCATCATCAACATATTTTTTTGCTCCGTAAATCGCGTGGCCAACCCCTTTTCTCTCCTTTTGCAATATGTATTTGGCCTCAAACGAGTAATTATCAGAAATATATTTTTTCAGCGTAGGCTTATCCTCGTCAACTATGAATATTACAGTATCAACCCTGAGCTTTGAGACGCTTTCAAGCAAATGGCCTATTATCGGCTTCCCCGCGAGTTCAAGCAACTCTTTTGGCCTGTTTTGTGTGTGTGGCTTTAGCCTTGGGCTCTTCCCTGCCATTGGTATTATAAGCTTCAATTTCTAACCCCCTTGACGGTAAATAACGCCTGTTAATTTATAAATATTGCTGTCCTTGTGTATCCTAAATAATTTTCGTGCCCCAAGAAATAAGTTTGTTGCTAGCTGTCCTTCATCGCTTCGTTATGCGCATCAATATAGTTTATCGCTAAGTGCTTCCAATCCGCGAGTTGGCTAAGCTCTTTCGCCCTTATCTTGTGCTCTACTCGCTCTGCGTGGTCCATTAAAGCAAATCTCAGCATTACTTTATAGAGGTGTTCTGTAAATTCTTGCTTTGTATGCTTTTCCCTTTCCACTACGAATATGCCTTTTTCTTCTCCTAAGTGCTCTGTTTTCCTTTTGATGAACCTTCCGAAGCCTGCTAGGTTTGTGGTTATTGCCGGCACTCCTAGTGCTGCTGATTCTAGGGGGGTGTAACCCCACGGCTCGTAGTAGCTTGGAAAAACTCCTAAATGGCATCCTGCAACTACGTCGTTAAAATCCATGTTGAGCAGGGAGTCGTTGCCGTCAAGGAAAGCAGGGTAGAGTATGACTTTGACTTTGTCCTCCTCAGAATTTTCAAGGCCTGCCTCTTTGAAGGCGCGGATTATTTTGTTGTCCTCTTCATATTCGTGAAGCTTATGAGTGCAAAGTACAGGCTTTCCCTGCCTCTTAAATCTTAGTACGTCCTTCCTCATTTCCTGGACGAATTCCTTTGTAAGTATGTCGTTATTGCGGTCCTCATGGCTTAAGAAGTCATTTACGATTTTGCTCAGTATCTCGTTTGACTTGCTCTCCACATAGCTCTTAATATGCCTATAGTAATTCTTGTTTTCCAGCAATTCTACTTTTGCCCCGTTGTTGGGCATTGCGATGAATATAAATGCTGAGATAGTCCTTTTCGCATCCATTTTTTTTAGATCTTCATTAATCCTTCTAAGCGCCTCTATGAATGTGTCTATGCCTTTGTTCTCGAATTCGTAGCGCGCAGCCAGGTAAAATGAAAGGTTGTGCTTCAAGTCGAACTGGTAGTAAGGGAAAAAAGTGTATGCTAAGAATTCCCTTATGGTGTTCCTGCTGGTCACGTGCTTAATGCTTGTTTCTTCTATGCTAGGATAATGCTCTAGGTCAAGCCCGTTCAGAAGCAGCACATCTGGCTTCCTGCCTAGTATGTATTCTGATTCCTTCCCTGTTATTTCTGAGACGGTCGTGAATACGTGGCTTGCCTGGGCGGCAGCCCTTTCTGCTGTGTACTTGTCTATTACGTTGAGCTCCCTGGCTTTCTCGTACGGGTTGAATTTTCCTAGCATGCCGTACAGGAATTGGTTGCTGCCTGCTATGCTTCTTCCGAGTATGGTTGCGTGTGTGGTAAATACAGTTCTTATTTTTGAGCCTTCATTTCTTAGCTTTAATATTGCGAAGCCAGTCATCCATTCATGGGCTTGAAAAACCGTTTTTTCAGGTTTGAAGGCTTTTCGTTCTTCAAGCGCCAGCATTAGCAGCGCTGCTGCGTAGGAAAAAAGCATTGGTTCTTCAAAGTCCCATGAGCTGAACAAGGAGTCTACCCCGTGGGTATCCCAGAATTCCTTTTTTATGCTGCTTATCCTTTCTTTTAATCCGTCAAATTCTATTAGTATTGCTTTTGGCTCTCCTTTTATCAGCCAAGTCCCATAGTGTGCCTTGACGCCTTGGCTTTCAAGCCATTCAATTGCGTCTTCGTATTTCCCTTGGGGGTCTTCTTCTATGAAGTCTTGCTCAGCTTTTTCCTTTATGTACGGCCCTATAAGGACGTATTCTTTGTAGTAGCCTTTTAGCATCTCTGTCTTGCTTGATATAACTGAGTATATGCCTCCTACTTTGTTGCATACTTCCCAGCTTATTTCGTATACGCTGCTTGCTAATACTTTTTCTTCCAATGTAAAAACCTGTTTCTTAGTAATTGACAATTCCTAATTGGATGAGTGCCCCCATTAGTATTAGGCCTAGTATGAGACCGAATATTGCTCCCAGCAAGAATTCCTTGATGATAAAATGGTGCGGTGCCTGGGTGTTTAGCTCGTGGACCTTTACAAACGGTTCTTGGCCGCGTGGCTGCCTCGCTGCTTCCTCTCCTAAGAGTAACCTACGCTTTTCTTCTAGTTCTGCAGCACTTATTTCTTCGCTTGTCTTTTTCTGCGCTTTAGGCGTTTCAGTCTTCAATATCTTCTTGGGCTCTTCCTCTTTTTTTTCGTGTTCTTCGAGTTGTAATTGCCTCTCTGTTTTCTGTTTTTCCGCCCTTTTTTTCTTTGCACTTGGTGCTTTCTCTTCTTTTCTTTCTGGCGGAGGCCTTATTGTTCGTTTCTTGATTGAGCTTATGAGCTCTTCTCTTGTTTTTGCTTTTCGCATTCTTTCCGCTGTTTTTTTCTTATTCAAGGAGTTCTCTGCCCAGTCAGCGAAGTCATTGCGTTCAGTGTTTACGTGGTGGCTGAACTCTTCATCATCCATTATTTTCAGCGCTTCCTCTAACTCTTTCAAGTCGTGCAGCACGCTGCCTTTTCGCAGGAAAAATGGGTCTCCCACCTAGTTTTCACCTCTTTTTTTGCTATTTATTTGAGCTTTCTTACTATGTGCTTGTATAGCACGATTCTTGTGTGGTGCTTGTCTTTCGTCCCGGCAATCTCCTTAGCTAGGTCGATGTCTTCGAATATGTGCTCCACCCAGTTCGCAAAGTCGTTCTTGTCATCCGTTACGTGGTGCCTGAATACGTCATCTGCAAGGTGCTCAAGCACGTCTGCAAGCTCTTTCACGTTCTTTATAGGCTGCCCGTTTGCTAATATAAAGTAGTTTTCTGTGGGTGCATCCTTTACTATTTTAGCAGCTTTCTTTGTTGTTTTTTTCTTGGGCCTTTTTTTAGCCGCTTTCTTTTTTCTTTCCATTTGTAATAACCACCTCTTTTTGATTTATTGTGCTAGTATTATGCTTGGCGTTTCGTGCACAGTTACTTGTTCTGTTGGAAGCCTTTTTTTCTGTATTCTCCTAGTGAAGTCGTTGAGCACGTTCATGAATGTTATGAATGCTTCGTATGGGCTTTCGTAAGGGTTAAAATATTTGTGGACATCTCCGTCAGAGAACCATTTGGTGCACATGTAGTAAAAATGGTCGGATGTGGTCATCTTCCTCCACGTGTTTATGAGCTCTTTATTCCTTGTTTTCTTGACGTGCTTTTCGATTTTGTACAGCTCTTGCTTCGCGCTGTGCTGCAGGCTGTTTCCAAGCCACGCAGTTAAGTCTCTTTCTATGTCTGCCCACGATGTGAAGTTATGGTTGTCAATTACATCCCTTGCTTCATGTTTCTTTATGGCTTCTGATACTGTTACGAATTCATTGTCAGGATGCTTTAGGATTTCTTCAGGCAGCTGTTTCATGAATGTAAAGATGCCGGTGTCTTCCCATTGGTGCTCCCCGAATGTTTCGTAGTCCATGAACAAATTGATTATTTCACTGGTTCCATTTTGGCTGTTTATCCAAGTCGCGTATTTTTCTGCGGTTAAGGGGTGCTCTTCCCATCCTTTGTTGCTGAACCTGAATGCGATGTCATCGCTTAGCTTATAGTTTTTTAGCAAGACCTTTATTTTCTCTGTGCTTACTGCATTGTAGATGTGTCCTGGGTTCCTGCCCTGGAGGATGTGGTCTGCTCCCTCTGCTATTATCCCTTCGTATCCTAGGTCTTCTACGTATTTTGCTAGCTCGTTGTTGAATATTAGCTCTGTGTTCCTGAATACTCTTGGCTCTTGCTTGAAATGTTTTTTTATGAGCTTTCTGTGCATCTCTACTTGTTCCCTGAACTCTTCTTTTGAGTACAGGTACGACAAGGAGTGGTGGTATGTTTCGCTTATGAATTCCACGTGCCCTGTCCTTGCGAGTTCCTTGAAGCTTTCAAGCACTTCCGGGGCGTATTCCTGGAATTGTTCAATTGCTGTTCCTGTGATGCTAAAGCTTACCTTGAAATTTCCGTTATGCTTCTTTATGAGGTACAGCAAAAGGTTGTTCATCGGCAAATAGTTTTTCCTTGCAACTTTATGCATTACTTCCTTATTTTTTTTGTGGTCAAAATAATCGTTGTCTTTTCCGATGCTGAATATGCTGTATTTTTTTAGCCTGTGAGGCTGGTGTACTTGGAAGTAAAAGCAAACTTTTACCATTTTTATATCTCCCCCCGTCCGATTATTTCGTTGTATATGTTTAGGCATTTGCTTGCGGGTATGTCCCATGTTGCGCTCTTTGCCTCTTCGTAGCCGTTGTGCTTGAGTTCGTTATGCAGCGAAGAATAATGGAGTAAAGCCAGGATTTTATGTGCCATTTCATCCACGTCCCAGAAGTCTACTTTTAGTGCGTGCCTTAGCACTTCAGATATGCCTGATTGCTTGCTTATAATTGTAGGGGTTCTTTTTATTTGGGCTTCATAGGGGACTAGCCCGAAGGGCTCGCTTACGCTTGGCATTACGAATACATCTGCCATTGAAAATAGCTTTTCTCCTTCCTCCCTGGTGTAGAATCCTGTGAATATGAAGTTTTTGCTTAGGCCTAGGTCTGCTACGAGGTTTATGACTTGTGTTAGCATGTCTCCGTTCCCGGCTATTACGAATTTTGTATTAGGTGCTTCTTCGAGTACTTTCTTGGCTGCGTACACAAAGTAGTCTGGTCCTTTTTGGAGTGTTACTCTGCCGGCGAATAGGACTACTTTGTCGCCTGCTTTTATGTGTGCTCCGTCAAAGTCTTCTTTGCTGTTCATCGTGGTTGCTGCGTTATGCACAACACGTATTTTTGCCGGGTCTGCGAAGTATTTATTGATGCATGTTTCTTTTAGCTTGTTGCTTACGGTTATTATTCTGTCTGCTTCGTCCATGCCTTGTTTTTCTATGCCGTATATGAATGGGTCTGCGTGGTCTCCCCCGGTTTTGTCGAATTCTGTGATGTGTACTTGTACTACTAATGGTTTTCCTGTTGCCTTCTTGATTTCTATGCCTGCTAAGAATGTTGTCCAGTCGTGTGCGTGTATTACGTCGAAGTCTTCCATTAAGGCTATTTCTTTGGCTTTTTCTGCGAAGCGCATTACTTCTTCTTTCAGGTTTTTCCCGTATAGCGCCCCATGTTTTCCTTTTCTTTTTTGCATGTGCCTGTTGTATGTTTCTTGGTATTGTTCAGAAGTTGTGTATGCTTGTAGCAGGCTGTTTACTTTGTATACTTTTGTAGGCCTGCCAGGGAAGATGTTGTTCGCGATTAGAATCCTAAACCGGGGCTTTCCTGGCTCATCTATGTTTAAGTTTTCGTAGATTTCTTCGGGCCCGCTTGGCATGATGAATGTGACATCTGCGCCTGTCCTGTTTAGGGCTCGCGTTAGCTCATTACAGACTATTCCCGCTCCTCCTGCGAAGAATGGCGGGAACTCCCAGCCAAGCATCAGTATTCTCAATGACCACCCTCTTTTAGACCTTTTACGTATTAGTCTTTGATACCTTCTATTTAAATCTTTCTCTTATTCTTTTTTTTTGGATTTTTTTCGTCGAAAACATAATAAATAATTAAATTAAATATGATTATATGATAGTATTTTATTTATAGA
>SLQZ01000037.1 GCA_007131205.1 Candidatus Woesearchaeota archaeon
CATCTATTTGCTGGTTTGGCTGAGGCCCAATACTCCAACCCGTGACATGCTCAATGCAACCCTCAATCCACCAGCCATCCAATACGCTCAAGCTGGGAATCCCATTAACAGCAGCTTTCATTCCACTAGTACCTGAAGCCTCCTTTGGACGCAGAGGAGTATTCAGCCATAAGTCAACACCACTAACCAATAACTTAGCCAAGTACATATCATAGTTATCAAGAAAAACAAGGTTAATCCTAGGGCTAAGCCTCTTCTTGACTTCAAAAACCTTCTTAATCAACTCCTTGCCTCTATGATCCTTTGGATGGGCCTTGCCCGCGAATATTATTTGGATATCTCCATACTTATCAGCAATCTTATTCAATCGCTCAATATCATGAAATAATAACAAAGGGCGCTTATAAGACGTAAACCTTCTCGCGAACCCAATTGTAAACCTTGATGAATGGAATCCAGCGTTAAATTTCTTGTTAACCAAATCCACCAAAGCCTGCTTGGATTTAACATGCGCATCCCAAATCTCATTAGGAGGTATTCCTTCAGCGTACCTCAAGCAAAACCCGTCCTTGCGCCACCCCGGAATGTGCTTGTCGAATAACTCGGAGAACTGATCTGAAGCCCATGTTGAAGCATGAACGCCATTAGTAATAGAATGAATATCATAATCAGGAAACATCTTCCTTGAAACCTCACCGTGCTTCTTAGCAACCCCGTTAACGTAACGGCTAAAAACAAGGCCGAGCAAAGTCATATTGACCCTGCCTTCATCATCAAGAATCCCTTCTACATCAAAGGGAAAGCTTGGGAATACTTGCTGTACCAATTCTACAGGGAACTTATCGTGCCCTGCAGGAACAGGGGTATGCGTAGTAAAAACACATTTCTTCCGGACTTTGTCCAAGTCACCGTTAAGCTCCTCCAATAATTCTACTCCAAGCAAAGAAGCATGACCCTCATTCAAATGATATTTAAGAATTCCTGTGTAGCCGAGAGCGTTAAGCATCCTTAAACCTCCAATACCAAGAACTATTTCCTGGCACAACCGGTATTTTTGGTCTCCACCATAAAGAAACATTGTCAAAGAGCGATCATAATCAGAATTCCCCTCGACATCCGTATCAAGAAATATGACTGGGACTTCATACTCCTTAAAGCCCTTAACAATGTACTCCCACGCCCTAACCTTCACCTCGCGGCCTTCAATCTCAACAGTAACTTCTGCTTCCAAAGGCTTAAGAATTCCTTCTTTCTTCCAATCAACAGGCAATTCGCCTTGCAACCCATCGTTTATCGTCTGATAAAAATAGCCTTTTTCATGCACCAAAGAAACCGCTACGAGAGGAACTCTTAAATCCGCGGCGCTCTTAATCGTGTCCCCAGCAAGAACTCCTAATCCCCCGCTATAAGTAGGCATTTTCTCGTCCAAGCCCAGCTCCATAGAAAAATAACCAACCAAACGCTGGTCTTTAGGCGTGTTAAGCTTCATAAAGCGTTCCATGGCCCTAAATTAACCAGGATTATTTTTAAAGCTTGTGAAAAAAAGCAAGGTTTAAATAAAAAAAGGTTTTTGACACTACTAACAAATTAAAATATTTGATTTGGGGGTTGATAAAAATGAAGAAAGTCGTAAGCGGAATAACAACAGCAGGATTCACCATTGTGAGCGCTGCGCTATTCATAGTAATAAGCATAGTGTTCTTCTTCCTGCACATATGGGTAATCAAAGTAGCAGCGGGCTGGGCAGGATTCACAGTCCTTGACGGGAACTGGGTAGTCCTAACAGCAGGATTGCTAGCAGCCGCGAGCACAATCGCAGCAGCAGTAAGAAGGTAAATCACAATATTTTTTCATTTTTTTTTATTAGGTTTTTTCTAGAATATGTTAATAACAAAGCTTTTAAATAATTAGGGATTTCACAACGACACTAATAGCGGGGTAGGGCAGCCAGGAGTGCCCGCAGAAACCACGAAAAATGGTTGCGGAAGGCTCATACGGAGTTCACTCTTGAGAGACCCTGAGGTCGCTGGAGGTATCAGGAGATGCCGGCGAATTCAAAAAAGGCACTCAGAAATGAGGTCTTCTGAAAGTCCAGCCCCCGCTATTACCTTTCCAATATAGCTTTATCTTCTTTATATTCTTAGGATGGCTTGTACCGATTAGGTTCATCCACTTAGAAAGATTCTCGAACCCGTTAAGCTCTATGCGACTTATGCGGGAAAAGCCTTTTTTGAACCGGTTATCCATTATTTTTGTGTTTCGATAAAAATTTACCTTGAAACCATTATTATGCATGTATGTCTTAACTTGCCCTAGCAGATTTTCGTCAATTGAGGAAATGGAGATAGTAGGATAATAAGGAGTGTTAGTGTATCTTTTCTTGAAAGTTATGCAGCCATCAGTATCAAACAAACCCCTTAGGAAGTGAGAGAACAAACAATTGCCGGAAAAAGGTTTTGGCACTTTTAGAGAGTTTTTTCTACCTATTGGAATATCTAAGAATTCTGATAAAAATAACACTATTTTTTTAGAATATACTGACACCCCGTAGGTCGTCTTAGAATCATGATATTTTGGCTTTACATGTTTTCCAAATAAATCATAAAACAAAGGAGCTATTATTAGATTATAATATTCTATTTCATCTCTCGGATTGCCCACACACTTAATGCAATATTCATTCTTGTTTGTTCTGGCAGATATACTTCCATCTCCTATGAGAACACCTGAAAGATAAGCTAATTTTTCCGTGGATTGTGTTGTGCTGTGAAAATACATATTTACGAATAAGGAATAACTATAAAAATAATTTACGCGTGGAAGTGTCCAGTGCTAATTACCAAGGATTTCGTAATTCTTCCGATAGACTAATATCAATCAAGAATTAATTGAAATTAAAAAAAAGAAAAAAAAAGAATTATGTTTGTGTTTAAATAACTCTTCCCTGTACGCTTCCCTGGTGTGGTCTTGCTAAACCCGATGCTTGGTTTGTGTACGTTATCGTTATATCGGAGCTAAATCTGTCTCCTGATTGCAAGTTTTCACTGCAAGTAATTTCGAGCTGGAAATTGGCACCATTTGGAATATCCTGGCCGGCTACGGCTACAAATGTTCCATCCAAATTGTGATCAATCTCCGTGGTTGATCCTGTACAATCCCCATCTGTGGCGACTGCATCAACACTCAATCTTGATCCTAGGTTGTTTGTTAGCGCTAGTGTTACTGTGTTGTCACTCGCCCTTATTACTGCGTTGTCTAGGCTTTGGATTGGTGCACCGAACGTTGTCCTTTCTGGTAGTAAGCTTCCTGGGCTTAGTACTCCGAAGTATGCTAGTGCAGCGATTGCTGCTAGGACTACGATTATGGCCCAGCCATACGTCATTAAGAATTCCATTGCGGCTTGTCCTTTTCTTTTCATGTTATTTTTCACCTCGTCTTTCCCGGTTTTTAGTTGGGAATGATTGTTCTATTAGTCCTTAATGAATCAATCCCTATATAAATATTTCGGTTTTTGTAGATAAATGTATATTAGGATATATTTTTAAACCTGGGTTTTTGCTTTCTGTAAAGCCTCAGTTCCACTAATTTTAAATACTCCACCAACACAGAAAAACTGTTCTTAGGAAAAAATGAAAAAAAGAGGCAAGGGACAGGCAAGCATGGAGTACATAGTAATATTCTCCGTAGCAGTAATAATGACCATTCCGTTACTAATAATATTTGCTGCGCAGCAAGGAAACATCAGGTCCGATATTACTAACGCGCAAGCCCAAAGGGCTGCATCCGAAATTATTAGTGCAGCAGAAGAAGTCTACTTCATGGGAACACCTGCACAAAGAACTATTAAAGTTAATTTCCCTGAAGGAATAGAGAGCATTACAATCAACGAGACCGTGCTAGTGATAAGCTTGGCAACAGCGGACAGGGATTACGATGTGTCAAGGGAAACAGCTGCGCAAATCACTGGAAACCTCTCAACTTCGCCAGGGCAGAAAACCATAGTTCTGAGAGCAGAGGAAGCTCAAGTCATAATAACGGACGCTGAGTAAAAAAATGGGGAGAGCACAAATAGCAATAGAGTTCGTAATGCTTGCAGGCATGGCTGTAATCCTATTAGTTGTAATACTCGTCGCGGCTGCCGCAATATCCTCTGATAAAGGGGATGAAACAGCGTACAACGAGCTAAGGGATTTTGGCGCGAGCCTGCAGAGAGAGCTAATAGTTGCAGCGGAGATGCAAGAAGGATACAACAGGATCGTTGAAATTCCTGAAAAGATTAACGGAAGGGAATACAGCATAATTACTTGGAGCAACAACGAATCGTATATCGCTATAGAATACAAGGGGAGAGAAATATATTTTGCAACTCCAAAAACAAGCGGGGAATTCACAAAAGGGCATAATAGGATAACAAAGAAAGATGGAACTATACAATTAAATCCTTGAATAAAAATGAATGTAAAAGCGCAGGTTTGGACAGCAGATTTCATTGTGGGGCTTTCACTTTTCCTAATAGTCTTAGCTGCAAGCATCACGATAATAGTTAGTTCGAACCCAGAGGATAAATACGATGAGCTATACAAGGATACGGTGCATTTATCTAACCAGCTAATGGACCAAGGATACCCTGGGGACTGGAATGAGAGTAATGTAATATTGCCAGGGATATTAGAAGAAAAAACGCGCTTAAGCACGTCAAAGCTTGAAGAGCTGAGCAAGATAGGGTATAACCGGACGAAAAACCTGCTGCATACAAAAAACGAGTATTTCTTCTATTTTGACGACGGAAGTAAAGTCCTTGATATTAATGGGTGCGTTCACGGGCATAATATAGCTACGGACGGAGAGTGCAATCCTTTAATTGAAACTCTTGAATACGAGAACCTTGTAAAGATTGAAAGAATGCTCATACATGATTCTCAGCTAATAAAAATGGTGGTATACTCTTGGAACTAAGAAAAGACAGGAAGGCAATGTATTACACTATGGATGCACTGCTTGCAAGCTTTTTATTGATGAGCATAGCAGTTCTGGCCATAACCAACCCGTTTCAGGACTCTGGCTCAGAGCAAAGGAGCATGCTGTCAAATGATTTGTTAAACAGCCTTTCAACACTTAAAATAGGCGAATTAAATAATTCGTTTATCGAACAAGAAATGCTTACCGGAAATATAACTGATGGGAACCTAAGCGTATTAGACCAAATAGGGGTTTTCTGGGCTGAAAACAAATCCGAGAAAGCCAGCGAATTATTCGAAGTAGTAACCCAGGGCTTGCTTCCTGAAAGAAGCGGGGTAAGACTAAGCATACAAGGACAGGAAATACACACCAAAGACTATGAGTACAAGAAGAACGTTGCTACAGGAACAAGGTTCTTATCAGGCGTAATGCAAGGCGAGCCCCTCGCAGGGTACAGCTCCTCGGCATTCCTAAAAAGAATCCGGAATAAGAAAACTTCTTCATACGCCTTTTTCGGCGGATTCATAGGCCAAGGAGATATCACTTTCTTCATAGAAGGAATACCTGAAGACGTAAACGAGACAAAGATGGTAGACATATACTTAGAAGGAGATTATGCAAGCAACTTCTACTTTTACATAAATAACGAGTTATGCGAACGAACGCCAGGCAACCCGTTATTCACGCCAGACACAACCTCAATGGTTGTAAACGCTTGGAGCCTGGAACATTGCAATGCTATGATTAATCCAGGAAAAAACAATTTTAGCATAAACTTCACTTCAGGCCTGACAAACAGCTATGTAGCAGGAGGCCTGCTAAGAATAGATTACAGGACTGATGAACTGCAGCAAAGCATTAGCTTCGGAGAAGACACTTATCACTTTCCAGGCATATTCGGAGTGGCAAACCTTTACGATAGCTTTTACGTACCAGGCGAACTGGAAACAATGGATGTGTCATTGCACTTCGAATCAGGAGTAGGAACGCAGACATACATTACAATAGGTGAAAGAATAATTACGCTTAACACGAGTGAAGGAGGAGAGCAATGGGTGCACTTAAGCAATGAGGATTTATTGAACACGTACAACTTGGACTACGAACAACTAAGCAGAAACACCATACCTTTAAGGTTTGCATCTTACAATGCCACAACAACAACACTTACAGGCGGAAACGCAGATGTAGTGCTAATCACAGATTTCAGTGATAGCATGAAAAGATCTGTATCTACTTGGACACTAGGCCATTCAAACCAGAACTGCCAAAACTTATTTGAAAACCCGACAAGCGGAAACAACCCAAACGTCAGAAGGACGCACCTAGCCCAATGCGTGGATAACGAGCTAGTAGATACCGTGATGAACTTTTCAGGGAACAGGGTTTGGCCAGTATTCATACATAACAAGGAAATAAAACACTACAATAACCCAGAAGACCCAGAAGCAATAAAAGGATACATAAACAGCTTCCCCCAAGGCCAAGGAGAAGCAATATGCCTGTCATGCGCCATAAACCAAGCATATGAAATACTGGAAGAGTACAGCAATGAAAACAGGACAAAATTCATAATTCTCATGACAAACGGGGTTCCCTCGCATTGCGGGGCAGACGGTTGCAGCGGGACATCAACAATTTTTCAAAGTGACGCAAACAGGCAATGTGATGTGTTGTGCGCAGGAGAAGGGTCATCTTGCTCCGATGAAACTATAGAATCAGATTGTAATGCTTGTATAAATAATCCTGGAGCAGCCGATAATACTGTTATAGCAGCCCAACGAGCCGTTGAAGAAATTAATGCAACTATTTTCACTGTTGGATTCGGACCCCTAGAAAAATGCAGCTTAGCAGAGGACTTGCTCACAGAAATTGCCGAGATAGGCAATGGCACATACCAGCACAGCTCGGACATAGAGGAACTAAGGCTTATATACCAGAATATATCTCTTGAAATACTGGAAAGGCTTGAGCAGGAAAACCAGACAGTTATCGTTGAACAAAACATAACAGGCTCAACACTATTCGGGGATTCCCATATCAATTTTACATATGACCCCATAATTAGCGGGGTTAGCCCGGGCAAGATAAGCGTTAACGTTCAAGAGCCTTTATCTGCGTGTGAAAGCACGGCTTACATACCTGCAGGCTTAGAAATAGTAGATGCAAAAGTAATTTCTTACTCAGGAAACCATTGGTCCGACATAGTTGTGCTAAATAATGTAACGGTTTTTAACTTGTCAGATTATTATGTTCCTTATTACCGGCTCGGAGACCCTTTAGTTATACAGGTTCCTGTCGACTTATTAGAAGAAGGCAATAATACTTTGTTCGTGGATACAGGTGAATCACCAGAAAACAGGACTGGGTGCTCCGCGTATAACAGCTTTATTTACACAGCAATGATTCCTGCGGTCACTTCAAGAACTGATGTACTGGAAAAGATAGAAGGATGCGTTTGGACAGTGGCTTATGAGGACGGCACATACGATGAGATAACCGTCCCGGAAGACTATTCTGGAAGCAAAACCTGCAGTTACCAGCCTGGAAACATAGCCTTCGACGGCACAGACACTTACGATGTTGCGATATACAATTTGTTCAGGCAATTAGACTTAACTAACAGCAGCAAAGTATTCGTTAACATAAACCAGTTAGACCTTGAAATTGTTACAACTGTAGTAGGCGAAGTGCCATATTTATGGGGGCCGTCACAAGTAAAAATAGAGGTGTGGCAATGAAGGCTCTTGGAAGAAAAGGCTTTACGTACTTGGTAAGCGCAAGCTTAATACTGCTAGTCGTGCTATTCTCTTTTCTCGCTGTTCAAGAGCCAAAGCATATCGAAAGGCAGGAAATGTACGAGACAAGGATTCGCACAATGAGCGAATTCGTAAATTCTGTGAACAGGGACTTAGAGAGAGCATCATTCATATCTTCCTTCAGGACGCTTATGGCTTTGGAGGATGACATAGGCGCACGCGGCGAATTTATTGCAGACATTGACGAGTCATTCAGGGAAACTTTCATGTACGGCACGATTCAAGGAAGCTCTGTTCCGCTAATGAATGATACAAGCATAATCGAATATCTGGAGAGGGTCAACACCATTGGGAATACGATGGGAATAAGAGTTGACTTGAATGTTACAAGCATAGACTTGTACCATACGGATCCCTGGCATGTTGAAGTAAGCATATTAACACATGTCAACATATCTGATATGTATGGAAGTGTCTACTGGGATTACGAGGAACAGACAAGTGCAAAGCTCCCTATAAAAAATCTGCGGGACCCATTATACGCAGTTCACACTTACAACAGGCTTCCTAACACCATAAGAAGGATTAATGCTTCGTACCTTGTTTCACCTGGAAATGACACTTCTAACCTTCAAGAACATATTGAGGGCTCTTTTTACCTTGCTTCTCCTTACGCGCCTAGCTTCCTGATGAGATTCGAAGGGAATAACTCTCCAAGCGAACACGGGATTGAAAGCATAGTCAACATAGCATTGTTATCAGACCAGGAAATATCTGTTGATCAAAACAGGGTCAAGGTGGACTACATTTACTTTAACGACTTGGCAAGCGACAAGATATGCGACGTAAACGGGATACCTTCAGAATCCTATTTTGTAATTCCAAGCAACAGGGCTTCGCTGTACGAAGTAACCGGGTTGTCATACTCGGCCTCGTGCCCATAAAAAAAGTGTTTTTTCGGAGTATAAATCGTCGAGTGATGACAAAAAGTATATAAGTGGTCACAGCCACGGGAGATTAAGAATGAAGAATATAACCACTGGCGTCGACAAGCTCATAGAATTAGTGGGAGAAAAGAAAAGGATAAGCGTTGATGACGCTGCAAAAGAGCTTGGTGTCGGCCGCGATGTAATACAGGAGTGGGGAGAGTTCTTAGAGCAGGAAGGGCTCATAAACATAGACTACAGGCTGTCAAGGGTTTGGCTTGAGGAAAAAAAGCTGACCAAGAAAGACGCTATTTCGAAAGCAAAGGCAATATCTTCTGAAAAAGACGCGTTTATGAGGAAGATTGACGTAGTAATACGAACTTTGGAGCGAGAAACCCTTGGCTTCGAGGAAGTCAGAAAACAATTCAAGGAAATTCACAAAAACATAAAGGATGAAATAGAAACTGTAAAGGTTGAGCTCGCAGAGCTAGAGCAATACGAGAGCCTGAAAAGGAATATTGACAAAGACATAAAACAACAGATGGGCTACTACGAGGAATCGATAAAAAAATATTTTGAAGAGATAAAAAAGGACGAGGATAAATACGAAGAGCTCATAAAGAAAGTTGACAAAGAAAAAGACTCCGTCGCTGAAGCCCATGGAAAAATCAGCGCTATAGTTAAGAGAAAAGACGAGATTCATGCCAATATACGCCAGGCAATAGATGACCTGAAAGAGAACGAGAAAACCCTTAAACAGGAAACGCAGAGCATCGTAGAATCCCGGAACATAATAGAGAACATATTCAAGAATGCAGAGGCTTTAAGCGAAGATATAAAGAAAAGAAAGCGTGCAGAGATAACAAAGCTATTGGAAAGAATAACCAATGAAAGCGAGGCAAAGAAAAAAGAGCAGGAAGATCTACTGAAGAGAGCAAGGGAGAAAACACAGGAAATTATTAAGTACCATGACGCAGGAAAAAAGATATACGATAGCTTCAAAGGCTTTTTCTTGAAAAGAATAAAGACAGAAGAGATGATAAGCTCAATAGACAAGGAGAAGATCCTGTTAGTAAATGAACTCGAGGAACTTAGAAACAAGACACGAGCATTCTCCCTCATCACAGGAGACAAAAATATTAGCAAGGAGATGGACGAGATAAAAAAGAAGATTATGAAAATCGAAAATCAAAAAAACGGGCTCATGAGAAAAATTGAGAGGCTCGCAGACTACATAAAAGGAAATTAAGAATGGTACAGGCGGGGAAGGAAATGGATAATAAAACAAAAACAATAAGCACTCCTGAAAAGAAGAAAACAACAAAGAAAAAAGCTGCTGCAAAAAATAAAGTGGCAAGAAAAAAGAATGTAAGTGAAAGCAATGTTAACGAAGAAAAAACAATTGACACATACACTTACAGGTCAGGCCAGATACCTATCAAGGTAACTATAAAAAAGAAGAAAGGCGAATTCGTCCCGTTGTACGAGATAGAAATATCAATAATAAGCAAGACCACTGAGATGATCCTGGAAAGGGTGCGCCAAGAGCTAATAAGAAAAGTAAGCCTTGGAATTGCAGAGATAAGCGACTACAAAAAAACAGGTTTAGTAGAGGAAAAATTCGAGCAAGTAATAAGCGTATTAGTAGAAAAATACTTTCCTGACAGCGACACAGAAACAATGGAATTCCTAAAATCATACATCAAAATCAAGAGCCTGGGACTGGGCAACCTTGAATTGCTGATGAGCGACAATAACTTGGAAGAAATAGTTGTTAACCAGTCAGGAGAAGCAGTGTGGATATACCATAAAACCTATGGCTGGCTCAAAACAAATGTTTTCATGAAAAACGAAGAAGAAACAAGGCACTACGCAAGCATAATAGGCAGGAAGATAGGCCGGCAGATAACTGTATTAACTCCGTTGCTTGACGCGCATATGAACGAGGGAGACAGGGTTAACGCCACTCTAAGCCCTGTATCAACGGCGGGAAACACTATTACTATAAGGAAGTTCTCCAAGGACCCTTGGACGATAACAAAGTTCCTAAAGACAAAAACTATGTCTATAGAAGCAGCCGCGCTAATATGGACTGCTATCCAATACGAAATGTCTGCTATAATCGCAGGGGGAACTGCTTCTGGAAAAACCAGTACGATGAACGCACTGGCAACACTATTCCCCCCGAACCAAAGGATAATAAGCATAGAGGATACCAGAGAAATTCAGCTCCCGAAATTCCTCCACTGGGTGCCACTCAACACCTTGCTTGCAAACGCTGAGGGGAAAGGCGAGATTACAATGGGAGACTTGTTGGTTAATAGCCTGCGTATGAGGCCAGACAGGATAATAGTAGGAGAAGTACGAAGAAAAAGGGAAACAGAGACATTATTCGAGGCAATACACACAGGCCACAGCGTTTACGCAACAATACACGCAAACAACTCAAAGGAAACAGTTGAGAGGCTAACAAACCCGCCAATAGAAGTGCCAAAAATTATGCTTCCAGCAATATCAATGATAATTGTGCAATTCAGGAACAGGAGGACTGGGCAGCGAAGGACTTTCCAGATAGCTGAAATACTTCCCAACGGAGAAGAAAATGTGATACTTCAATACAACCCTAAGCAAGACCGCTTAGTGCAGGTAAGCAAGTCAAAAGCGCTCTACCAAAACATCCAATTATACACTGGAATGACTCCTTCAGACCTGAAAAGGCAGCTGAAGGAAAAAGAAAAAATCCTAAGATACCTCATATATAACAACATAGAAGACGTTGACAGCGTAGGAAGAATAATGGCAGAGTACTACACTGACAAAAACAACCTCATGAAATATGTTAACACGAACAGGAAATTCCTGTGAGGAAATAGCCAAATGGACGTATACAAGAGAATCGCCAGGAAAATCCCAGGCATTAGGACGAAGCTCAGGCAGGCAAGCATATACGACGAGCCTGAAGAATACGTAAAAAAAATATTCTTCACAGCAGCAGCGCTCAGCGGAAGCATAACACTGATAGTATTCACGTTCACCCTGAGCTTCTTGGCATTCGTCGGGGGAATAATAATATTCCCATTGCTTTTCGTGTACTTGCTAAAATACGTTGATGTCAAGATCGAAAGGATAAGAAAAATGATAGACCAAGAAATAATATTTGCAGGCAGGTACTTGATAATAGAAATGGAATCAGGAGTCCCAATATACGAGTCTTTTGAGAACGTTAAGAAAAGCTATCGTGTCGCAGGATCTTACTTTGGAGACATTGTTGACAGGGTTTATCTTGGAACAAGCTTTGAAGACGCTATTAACGAAACAATGCTCATCACACCCTCGTCTAACCTGAGAAAAATGCTATGGCAAATACTTAACTCATCAAAGACAGGCGCTAATATTAGCGCTTCACTCAACACAATACTAGACCAGGCTGTAAGAGAGCAGCAAATAGCAGTAAACGAGTACGGCAAGAAGCTGAACCCGCTAGCAATGTTTTACATGATGATATCCATAATAATACCTTCCCTTGGAATAACAATGCTGGTAATCCTAGCAACATTTATGGGCTTGAATATAACCATGCCCTTCTTCATCCTCATCGCAATGGTAATAGGGCTTGTGCAGTTCATGTTCCTTTCAATGGTAAAGTCCGCGAGGCCGCCGATAAGCACATGAGGTAAAAAGTGATAAACAAATTTATACTCAAAAAAAAGTCTTCCGGGAAAAGCGAGAAACCTAAGCCTAATGAAGAGAAGAAGCCTGAAAAAAAAGAGAAAAGCATAAGGAGCAGGTTTGATAAGAAGAAAAAGGATACTGAGAAAAAAAAGTATTTTACTAGGATAATAGGAGATCACCTTGAAAAAGCAGGGTTTGACATAGACCCGAGAAATGTAAGAAAGAACATTATAATATACAGCATAATCCTCTCAGCCATCCTAAGCATATTAATAATTACGATTGGCATAGTAAATGATGTGAGGATAATAGTTGTAATACTCATACTTCTGGGCATATGGACTTTGTGCTTGTTCGCATTCTACGCATTGCTAGCATGGATATATTGCTTAATGCTAGACATAAAGATATACCAGAGGACAAAGCAGATCGAAGAAGTGCTGCCGGACTTCCTTCAGCTAGCATCAGCTAATATAAGCGCCGGAATGCCTATCGACAGGGCTTTATGGTTCGCAGTAAGGCCCAAGTTCGGCGTCTTAGCCGGTGAAATAGAGGAAATTGCGAAGGCAACTACTGCAGGAGAGGACCTTGACAAGGCACTCATAAACTTTTCAAGGAAATATGATTCCAAGGTCCTGAGAGAGTCAATAAGCTTGATAGTCGCAGGGATTAAGGCAGGAGGGGAATTATCCGAGCTGCTTAACAAAATATCCCAAAACATACAGGAAACCAAGCTGATGAAGAAAGAAATTGCTGCGAATGTAACTACATATGTCATATTCATTGGCATCGCGACAGTTGTGGCTGCCCCAGTGCTTTTCGCGCTCAGCACAGAGCTATTGGGCGTGGTGAAGACAATAACAAGCCAATTAGAGTTCGACACTGGTACTGCTGGACAAGGATTTTTCTCCTTTGACTTCTCAGGAGACAGCATTTCCCAGGAAAACTTTATGACTTTCGCAATAATAGTAATAATAATATCATCGTTTTTCTCAGCATCAATAATAAGCACTATAAGGAAAGGCACTATAAAAGAAGGGTTGAAAACAATACCATTTTTCATCGTTGTAGGATTGCTCATTTACTTCATTGCATTAGGGTTATTCTCCTATGCTTTAAGCGGGGTCTTTTAGGAGGACGGGGAACAAAGAAAATATTTTTATACAAGGATTTTACTGTGGGAATCTTAAAAAAAAGAGGTATTGTCCCAGGAAGACACTATTAGCCTAAGAAGATGTCAGAGCTGCAAGAACGGTTTAAGGAAAGGATAAGGGATCTGCGAAAGCTCGCAGTGCGAATAATATCTATGAATGATGAGTATCTGAAAACCCAGCTAAAAGATGAAAACAGCAGCATATCAGAGAATTTGCGGACTACGCTGGAGCTTAACATACTTCCCCCTAACATTGCTGATTATGAAAAAAAAGGGGTGTTATCATATATTCGGGGCAAGATAGCAAGCATTGAAATTGAGCGATTAAGGCTTCTTGGCATAAGCGTACAAAAAGAATACCTTTTGGCCGCGGAAAAATATATTCAGGAAAGCATTGCAAGAGGCATAAGAGAAAGGGATATTGAGCAGGAATTCCTCAGTAAAGGCTGGAAAAAAGAATTAATAGATGCAATGCTTGACTGCGCTGAAGAAGAGGAGAAAACAAGCATATCCATGCCCAGGGATGCTATAGTAAGAAATTCTTTTAGGGTAAGCCAGACCATATTAAGGCTTAACAATACCCGTGAAGGGCTAGATGTATGGAAAAGCCTCTTAAGGCAATACAGGAAGATACGCTATAGTGATTTCATAAGGGAAAACGGGGAGCTAAGGCTTGAAAAAAATTCTTCGTATTATTATTCAGAGGAAGACATTAGGATGGCGAGGAACGACGAATACTCTATTAGGACTCTTACTTCTGCAATTAGGGGAATGCTTAGCACTGGAATACACATATATGCCCATAGCCCTCAGAGGCCATTGCTCGTAGAAGTCAATGAAATACTGTATATAATACTGCCCTCTATGCTTAGCCATACGTGCGCGTTATGCGGAAAAACCCAGCCTGTAAACAAGCTAATGCACATGGAGCTATGGGACAGTTCTAGAACGAAGAAAATCAAGAAATATGTGTGCAAAGACCACGAGATTTCTGTGTGGGACTTCGTTGAAGAAAGCAAGATTGTACAGCAATAAAAAAAACTACTTATTCTTTTGCTATAATCCACAACAAGAACGGAGTAGCATCAATGTCAACCATATTCCTTTTGTGCAATATTAATGCAAGCTTCCTAATATAAGGTTCTTCTGCGCCTAGGTCTTTAGCCGCGTCGGTTGAAGAGATTTTTTTCCTTTCACTTACCAAGCTCATAAGCTCATCCGCTTTTGTTTCAATAATTGCCATATAATCACCTCATACAATGACAAGCACTCCTGCCAACAATATTTTTCCTAAATGGTAAAGTGTTATTGATACGATGAAAAAAACAGGTATGTTTTTCATGCCTTGATGGAAGTTCCCGAATTTAATCATTCCTATGACTAGGCCTGATACAACGCTATTAGTAATTATCATGAGAATAGCGAAAATGTTAAAGTTTGAAGGCTCAACACCGCCATCTCCTTGCACAACTGCAAAAGCGGTATGCTGTGCAGTACCAGGCCCTCTCTGCTCGTCAAGGCTGTCCTTAACATCGCTTATAGTCATGTTCAAGTGGAAGCTCATTGCAAACATCAAAGGAGCTACTATTACCCCTGCAACAACTATGAATATAATGTAATTCTTGACACTGGCAGCAAGCCTTAAGCGCATGCTCCTCATCTTCGTAATGTTATCCGCGATATCTTCTAGTAGCTGGGATACGCTTGAGCCGCTCCTTACGCTGACAGAGATGCTGTTCATTGCCCGCTCAAGGACCTTGGAATCGAATTTCTTCCCGAAAATCTCAAGTGCCTTTGCAAAATTGCCCTTAACCCTTGTTACTTTGGAAACCATTTCTATTTCTTTTGAGAAAATTCCGAACCTAGGCCTATTACTAGCTGTTAACGCTTTGTGAAGGGGCAAGCCAGACCTGTAATTAGTTGCTACAAGCCTTAAGTATTCAGGCAACACTTTTTCTACTTCAAGCCTTCTTTTGAAAGCCCTGTAATTGAGAAAAATCGTGGCTGCTACAATAACTATAATAAAAAATAATGCGAATCCCACAATCCACCATAGTATTGAAAGCGCGATGATAGTAAGAACAGAATAGCCGATTCCCACCAAGTATATGCCTAGCACAACCAATGTTGGAGCTAGCAACGCAAGAGTTATGTAAAGCATAACCCTGATGAAGCTATCAGGCTCTGCATCTATGCCTGCCTTGTAAAACTTTGCTTTAAGGTAAGCATACCTGTCCATCTTGTCCTTTTTTGCCTTGGTGGAGACATCCATGCTAAGACTTTTTCGCATAGAGCGCTTCTCTGACTGGATGGTCTTATCCCTTAAGAAGAATTCGTCTATGACTGGCTCAGGCTCGACGTAATCCCTAATAACCTTAATCTCTTTCTGAGAACTTGGGTAAGACTCTTTTGCCGGAACACCTTTTTTTTCTTTATCTTCTGCCAATTTTAGTATGCCTCCACTGCTGGCCTCCTATAAGAGCTCATTATCAGGAATAAGTATTGCACTATGGAAATCGCTAACCATATTGATATTAGGAGAGGAAGAGATATTACAACGCCTATGAAAGTAAGCACAGCCGTCACTATGGTTAGCCCTATCGTTGGTATAATTATGGATATCATCATGTAGAAAAGTGCTAGCGCGTTCAGCTCCCGCCCATATTCTTCAACCCTAATCTTTTGCTTCTCCACAATATCCTCCAATAGGTTTTCCAATGAATCAGTTATGTCCGCCCCGGTTTGTATGCTGTTTAGCAGTTGCCAGTAAACCTGCCTTAAGTGAGGCGAAGGGCATACTTCTACAGCTTCATTAATGGCCTGCTCAAGAGTCTTTCCTAGCTTTACGCCGTTGATTATCTCATCAAAATAAATCCCTGTCAACGAGAAGTTCTTGCTTGTGTTTTCCATTGCGCTATAAAGCGAGCGCTCACTCTTAATTTCCATTACAAGAAACCTTATGGCTGAAACTATCTCTGATTCAATTACTTTTTCAGCTTTCAAGACATAGAATTGTGGTATGTTAAAAAAGTAGTAGAAGAAAAACACGAAGAATACAAAGAAGAATATTGTTGCGAACCACAATCCGAGCTCAAAGGCAACAGACAGCGTCCCAAGTATCAGTCCTATTCCAACGCTCAAAGCTAGCGCGGAAATAAGGCATCTTTTCAAGTAGTTCCCTGGAGTGTAGCTCATCCTTGCAGACTTCAAGCTAGGCTCCAGCATGGGAAAGTTCTTTGCCAGATTATCAAAAAGCAGCATTACTATGTTAATCCACCCACATCATTTTTTAAAAGCCTTCCTTAGGCGGCTCACCAAAGATTTCTTATCAGTGTAATAGTCCGCCATTACTTTGCCTACATTTTCAATGTTGAACACTTTCAGCCTTACCATTGAGTCAAGTATAAACTTTCTTTCGTTCAAGTCATCCATTAATTCTTTTTCTGAGAGGCCTGTGAAAACGCTTAATTCCTTAAAAAGCCTCTGGGACTTCCCTGAAGCATCCAAAGAGTCTTTTCTCGCGTCGTACTTGTATATTACGTTGTAATTAGTGCTTTCGGTTAGTTCGGCGACTTCCAGTGTCTTCCTGTGGCCAGTCCTCCTGTTCCTGAACTGGACTAGTACAAGGTTTATAGCTGAGAGCAGCGCCTTTGGAACCTTTACTGGCTCGCTTGTAAGCCTAGCAACTGCTTCATGAGTGTTGTTTGCGTGGAAAGTCCCGTAGCATGAGTGGCCTGTGTGTATAGCCTCAAACATTGTTTCTGCATCCCTATGCCTTCGCACTTCCCCAACAAGGATTCGGTCAGGCCTCATACGCAGGCTATTAACCAACAAGTCTTCCATAGTTACATCGCCTTTCCCCTCAGCGTTAGGAAGCCTTGTCATCATTGGAACCCAGTACAAGTAGCTTGCCAGTGCCAGCTCCCTGGTATCCTCTATGCTAACAATCCTTTGGTTTGGAGGGATAAAGTTTGCCAGCGCGTTAAGAGTACTGGTTTTTCCAGAAGCAGTTCCCCCTACTACTAAGACTGACATTTCGTAGTGAATAACTTGCCATAGCAACGCTGCTACCTCTGACGTAAGCGTGCCATTAGCAATAAACCTGGTAATCGTCCACGGATCTTCTGAGAATTTCCTTATAGTTATTGTGTTTCCCTTTGGGGTTATGGGCTTTATAGTTGCGTTAACCCTTTCCCCTGTTGAAAGGTATGCGTCAAGCAACGGGTTTAAAGTGTTAAGCTGCCTTCCAACGTTTCTTCCTATCCTAGCAGCAGTTTGCCTGATTTGCTCTTCCGTTGACATGAAGATATTTGTCTGAAGCCATCCATGCTTCCTATGGTATACTCTTATAGGCTGCTTTGCGCCGTCAATCGTGATTTCTTCAAGGAATTGGTCGTGTAGCAGGAAATCCACGTATCCTATGCCGAGAGACCTTGAAAGAAGGTAGCTTAGCAGTATTTCCCTGTCTTGCTCGCTGCTATGCAAAAAGAACAAATCAACAAGCTTCTTAGCTTCTTCCTCGAACTTTTGGCCTGCTTTCCCTGTTTTTTCATTCACAGAGAAATCTTCGAGGTTCATCTTTTTTATGAGGTCTTCCTGTATCTCCTCTAATATTACTTCTGTCGTCCTGCTTATTCCAGAGATGCTTACATTGTAAGAAAGGGTGTAAGAATCCTTTTTCATAACAATAGAAATGGAAACAGGAATGTTCCTCACGGTGTTAGTGTATTCTTCTAGAACCTTGATCTGATTGCCCTCACCCATTTAACCAACCTCTTTTTTTTAATTATTTACCAAAATCACGAATTAATTCAGCGTTAATAAACCTTCTTTGCAAAGGTGTATATAAATTTTTTTGTTTTATCCACTTATTTACGGGCACCCAAAGCCGTATGTTGGCGCGTTATCCGCATCTATAATAACCCATTCAGGGGCAGTTACATCTTGCTGCTGATTCGCATTGCACCATTGCGGGTTGTTAGTGGAAAAGTAAATCCTGTCTACCATGCTTTTCTCTCGCTGGTACGCCGCGGGCAAATCAGGCACGTATACCAGGCTTTCCACGCCGAATTCACTCGCCGACATATCCCCCACAATCCTATTCAGGAAGCTAGGCGCATCCATGCTATTAATATAGTTCTTTCCACTGACGTGAGCTGCCAAATCATCTGGAAAATTTACGTTGGGGATAGGCATCTTAAAGCTTTGCCTGTAACTGCCCAATGTCCCTACAGTATACACGGGGTCTTCGAACTTAGTGATATTATGGACGGCCTCCACCCTAACAGGCTTATTCCAAGTGCTGTCCGTAAAGTTATCCCTTGCGAATATATTGAACTCGAAAAATGCTTTTACGTGCCACGGGTCATCCTGGTAAAGCCCAGCTCGTAAATTAGTAAAATCTAAGTCCACGTCTAAGTAGCCAAATTCTTCCATGTTCTTTGCCCAAATACCCATATTGGAATCTTCAACAAGAGGATGGTCCACTCCACCCAAAGTGCCATTTATCATTAATTCCATGGCAAGTTCATTAAGAGTGCTTGCACCATACTCATCTGGGCTAATAAAACTGCTTGAACTCTGCACGCGCTCCTCAAACGCAAGAAGAGTCCTTAAAGAAGCGACTGAAATACCTGTCTTCGCGTCTTCCTCCAAGGCAGTTAAAAACCGGTTAATCTCGTTAATCCTAAGGCTCGAAACTGATGCGTCCCTGCTCTGCCCAGGATTAGTGAACGCAGCAAAATAAACCGAAACTATGAGTAGCGCCATGATAACCATTAAGCTAAAAAAATATCCTTTTTTATTAAGACGATTTATTGCCATACAACCACCTCTAAAACACTAGGTTCCCACATATAGGGAATATCATCAATGAATCTCATGTTAAAATCAAGGTTTTGCTCCTCAAAGTCAATGTTTAAAATCCCGTCATCGTTTGTGTCGAACGAAGAGAACATCTTATAAGCCAAGGCCTGCCAGGCATCATCACTATTATAACTGATACCTGAGGATTGGTAACTGCAAGTATTTGTACCAGTATAATCTGAAGGAATAACAAATGTTTCAGTACGATCAGGCATTTGCACAGTCCATGTGCATCCCTCTGCATCTGCATAGATGTCATCAAGCCTGAAAGAAGACTGCATGCTAGCGGTGTATATAAGCCTGTTATTTGGTGAGCATCCCCTGGAGTCACCTGGATAGTCTCCTGTGTTCAGCTCAAAATAATTATTATTTGTGAGCAGCCCATGGGGAATTCCAATCATGAAAGGGTCCCCGAGATACGAGTACCTATCACCGAATTCTGAGAGGTCATAAACAAGCTCGTTGTTAACTTCAAGCCTGTCAGTCCAATGCCTTCCAGAGTAACTAGTAATACGCCCATCTATCGGGTACAAGTAACTGGGAAAGCTGTATTGAGGGCTGCATGAGCTGATGCCAAACCTTGGTGATTCACCAGTAATGATTAATCTTCCTGTTTCCTCGGGGAACTCATAAGGAGTATAAGTATATTCTATATAAGAATCCCCAAACAGCCTTGACTCAAGCTCAGAAACATTTAGCGTAATGACTTGGGACTCGTATCCAGCGGCTTCAATAATGTTTCTCGCAATTTCGGCGTATACTTCAGCCAATTCTTCAGGGTCCAAGCCAAGAAAATAATTATCAGGAACTGCCATTCCTCTCAGGCTAAGTGCATCCCCGTAAGTCCCGTTACCTGTGATTTCAGCACCCACGATTTCCCCGTGGTTACCATGCCCTGAAATATCCAGGACGAGCCCGCCTTGCAAGTTGTTAAAATCATATCTTAACACCAGCCCATCTTCCAGTTCAGCGTTATCGTTGTACAAACTGCTTATTTCATTTTCGTTCAACGTCTTGCTCCATACGCGGAACTCATCTATAACGCCATCAAAGAAACCCTCTTCGCCTCCAAACCTGCTTCCTATGAATAAGTCGTCTTCTGACAAGCCTGCTCCTCCCACAACGCCTGTGTCTTCAGCTTCAAGTATTCCATTGACATAAGTCCTGAGGAGGCTGTCTCCAAAAACCATGGTTATATGATGCCATTCGCCAAGCTCTAGTGAGACGCCTGGGCCTCTTATATCGTTGCCCTCTTGATCGTAGACGCTTTGCTCTAACTCGCAGTTGGAATGCCATCTCATCCTATAACCACTCTCATCCCATTCTCCTTTTTCAAAAACCCTTAGATGGTCTTCTTCGCAGCTCCGTGGTTTTACCCAGAAAGATACAGTTCCCTCCGGGACGTTAAAAGAGTTATCTGCTGAAACCCTTACGTGGTCTCCATCATGGTCCACAGCGAAATTCTGGTCTTTGTTAGCTACCGCTCGCATTGTAGCAGAACCTTCTTCGAGAAACGCAATTGCGTAAATAGAGATGTTGTGCTCGTTGTAAGCTTGTTCTGCCAAATCAATAGTTTGTTGAATAGCTCTCGCCTCTCTAATATCAGTATTTGAAGTGCTGCAAGTTGATGTATATTGAACTCTAGGATCACACCTGTTGGCTTCTCCATCACTCATAACAAGCATTACCCTTTTCCTGTCTTCAGGAGAGTCTTTTAACTGCTCTATAGCATCATAAATCCCACAGGCAATGCATGTCCAGCCATTGGCATCGTACCCATCAACCTCTTCTTTCAATACATTGATTTCTCCTGTCAAATCTAGGATTTCATCCGTCCCAGTTGAAAAGCCTATAAGACCTATACGGTTCTCAGGTATATCTATTATTTCATCTATAAAATCGTAAAGTATGCATTTTGCAACATCAATCCTTCTAGTAGAAGGGTGGAACATCATCTCATTTGTTTCACATGCTGATCTATCATTAAATAACCGCTGCTCACCCTCCCTATTATGAGTAAAGTTCCAATCCATGCTCCCGGATAAGTCAGTTATCACAGACACGTCAACAAATTTGCCCGCAATAATTTCTTGTGTTATGTTTTCAAACCCGAATCTAAAAGGAATAGTTTTCTCTTCTAAATCAGCGAAGTTGAGAACATCGCTCAACTCATCATTCGTGATAGTAATCTCCTCTATTCCCTCTGAATCCCCCCCACTAATAATTCTTTGGTCTGCAATAGAAAAGAAAATAGGCGTATCTGTCTCTGAATAATTAGCCTCGTATTTTAAGAATATATTCATATTTTCAATCCTGCCTGGCACATAAATAGAATCATACAAGTTAAAAACTCCATCTATATCAGGCAGGTACTTGCGCTCATACGTACTTCTCGGAAAAGGAAGCACTGTAATATACGATACTTTAATGAATCCCCCGCTGATAAACTGATCTTCAAGCACATCAGTGAGAAAATCAATAGATATATTGTTCCACCCAAATTCTAAGTGAACAATACAATCCTCCGCGTTTATGAATGAAACAGGGGCATCGCCTGTTAACTCTACAGAATGAGTATAGCAATGATTCCCATTAACACTCAAATCAAAAGAGCTTTGGAAACCTCCCTCCAAATGAAATTGTGTGAACTCATCATTCTCCGGCAACTCCATCCTCACAGTAATATCACCTTGGCCAATGAACCCACCCAAATAATAGTAAGAGGAGCGCTCCGTAGCAGCATCCATCAACAATATTGATCCAGTATAACCAGAAACCGGCTCATCTATTTGCAGCCCCGTCAACAACACCCTAGAAGAGGAAACAAAGCTTGGATCTACCCCAATATCATTTTTTTCGTGCAACCTTACAATACTGTCGCCACTGACAAAAGAAACCCTATAACCAAAACCACCAGGAATAAAACCCTTAGTAGCCTCCATAGCCAAATCCCGTGCCAAATCCTCCTTATCATCAATCACAAGCCGAGCCAAATTCCTTGATACCAACTCGTTTTCACTAAAAACCACGCCTTCATCTCGTAACTGTTGAAGAAAATCAGGGTCTAAGCTCCCCATAGGCATCGTATTCAGCAGAGTCACAGTATCATACGCGTACTTATTAACCTGAGGATTCTCCAAGGGCTGTATAAAAAAATTCTTTATTAGCACAACCCCTGCTATCAATATAATTATAGCAAATAAAACATCTACCTCCAAGAACTGAGACCTCTTCACCGCCATACCACAACCTCTAAAACACTAGGCTCCCACATATAAGGAATATCATCAATATAACGGTCAGCAAAATCAAGATTGGCAGCCTGGAAATCAATATCAACAACACCACTATCATCAAAATCCAGCTCGCTAAACATCTCAAAAGCCAAAACCTGCCA
>SLQZ01000002.1 GCA_007131205.1 Candidatus Woesearchaeota archaeon
ATAATCAAGATGCCGGAAGACCACCACCTAAGAATACCGGAAAAAAACATAGTTGTAACAAACATACCTGAACTCCTAGAATTATTCAAGAAAATGAGCGATCAAGAATACAAAGAAATAATAAAAGAAGAAAACATATTCAGCAACTGGCTAAAACAAGAACTAAAAGTAAAAATGCTTGCAAGAAGAATAAACAAGAAGAAAAGGGATAAAGCAATAAAAATACTTGAAAACTACATAAAGAAAAGAATAGAAAAAGAAAACTAGCATTAAATATCTTCTTCTAAATCCTCCAAGGATAAAAGCTCTTCATCGATAGGCTCATCAGAAGCGCCTTCTTTTTCAGGCACCTTATCCTTAGGCTCATCTTTCTTGGGCTCGTCAAGCTTCTTAATCTCTTCCTCAGGGTTGACATCCTTAAATACAAGGCCTGCGATGAACTCTAAGCGGTCAAACATCTCATTCTTATTAACACGGCCAACCAATTTAACCATTAACCCCAATAAATCCGTCTTGAATTCCTCAAAGGATTCTGGCGCATCCTTGTACGATAAGAGTTTTTGCTCTTCTACTCCCAGCAATGCCAAAACCTGGTTCTTCCACAGAACAACCCTTACATTATCAGTCCCATCATCAACGAACATATTGAGAACAACTCCGTAGCTGGGCTTTACCTCGCCGTGCTCTGCGCAAGCAAAATTATTCGAATTTTCATCTTTTTTTGCCCTTTTATTGCACTCAGGGCAAACCTCGAAGAACTTAGGATCGAAAACCTGGACTATCGTAGCAAAGATCTCAACATCAGAATCATTTTCTGACAGCTCAGATATCTTCTTCCTATCCCTCTTGCCTTGCTGGGGTGCTGGCTTGGCTTCTACTTGTACACCTTCAGGGTTAATTTCTAAGCCTGCCGACTCATTCAAATGGATTTCTGCTCGCCCATTATTATCTTTAACATAACAATCCTTGATCCTGACAACGTCGTTCTCCTTAATTTTTTCGTGGACGTCCACCTGGTCATTCCACAGAACAACCATGACAATACCAGAATCATCGCCAACAAGGAATCTTGCTAGGCGGCCAGACCTTTTCTCATTGCTAAAGCTCCTGGGCTCATACTTGCGTATGACTTTCGCGTTTATGGTAACTCCTTTCAAGCCAGGCACTAAGTCCTTAATTTTCAATAACCCCTTAGCTTCCAAAAGATTAACGCCTAGCTCATTCGCAATAATATGCGCTGCGCCTTCCCTTGAAATAAGGCCTGACAGCTGCTCTAATTTCTGGCTAACGCGCTTATCAAGCTCTTCCCTGGAAATACTGGCTTCCTCAACAATCTTAGAAGCCATCACGTCAAAAGGAACATTAATCATACAAACCCCCTTAGATTATGAGGCTTCCCCGCTGATTTATAAAGTTTGCTGTAAGAAAAAAGCTATATTTTCAGTGCGAACCGGAAAACTGCTTGGCCTCCAGGCTTATTAGCGCATAACAAGTAATGCTTATCATCAGGCACACACGCGTCTAGGTCTTGCCCAACGTTGTTTATGATTGCTATTAAGTTATTCTCTTCATCTTTCTTGAAGCTCAGCATCCCTTGGCTGTCAGCCAAGTACGAAAATTCTGTTAAAACTCCTTTTGTTATATTATTAGTATTGGAAAGGTTTTGGGGGTAAACAGGGATTGACAGCTCAAGATAATCATTTTCGTCTGCGCCCTGAAGCAAAATCCTGCTTCCCATAAAAGTTATAGCGTTGTAGCCGTCAGGGACAGGAATATCACAATAACAGGATTCTTGTGGGGAGGAAGCGCAGTCTGCAAGCGATAAAGCAAACGGCTTTAATAGCTCTTTTTTGTAATAAGTCAGGCCTGCATTTATGTTTTCTTCTGAGAACACTTCCAGTATTTTTGGCGATGAGCTATTTCTTACCACGGCGTTAACTTCAAGAAATACTCCTTCTTCAATTCTGCTGTTTTCTTCGCTGTTTCCGTTTTCCACTAAGCTTTTTGCGCTTTCAGAAAGCTTTACTAATATGCTTTTATCTTCAAATAAGTCCGTAATATAAATATACCTGGACTCTCCAGGCATGCCTTCAGGGGCATAATCCTCGCCAAGTATTTCTGACACTATGCCGCTGACAAGAATTATTGTCCCATCCTCAAACTTTCCGTCCAGGACTTCTTGGATTGATGAATCAGGAAAATCCTCCTCCTTGCAGGACAATTCTACTTCTAAGCCATAGTTTTCAGCTCTAGAAACAAATCCGTCAATACAGCTGTCTTTTTCTGTGTAAGTAGATGAAGAGCAAGCATTTAAAAGGCTGCTTGCAAAATCTGTTACTGTCATATGCAGAGCTATCAGCCCTGTTGTCTTGTACTCATAACTATAAAATGCGTCTGTGGAACCAGTAACACTTGAATACCTGCCGGGAGCTGTGGTATCGGCAGGCATAGGATTTCCTTGTTCGTCTAGTAAGTATATTTTTGGGTATTTCGTGATTTCATTTATGGCGCGGGCTTTAGCGGCTTCACCTACTCCTGCGTAAATATCAATCTTGCATTGCCCTTTGAACGCGCTGCCGGTGTCTTCTGCTACGTACACACCGTTCCAAGGATTGTTGTCGCCGAAGTAAATATACATCTTGGTTCCATATTCAATATAACAGTCTGTTGAAGCATCAGGGTTGATTGCTACTGTGTGCCTTACTGTGGGCTCTCTTCCGTGAGGGCGAGGCCAAGCAGTCCTCCCGCGCTCGTATTCTGGGTAAGCAGTGCTATCTTCGGGGGTTGAAGCCAGGGTATCATACCTGTAAACAAGCCCATTATAAATTCCGCTTCCCTGGCATTTTATTTCTTCGTACATGCCCCTGTGGGCTTCTGGGATGCAGCACCATCCAGCTCTTCTTTCCTCTATGCATTCCCTGACGTTGTACCTGTCACCATAATGATCTATTATTTGCCTTGTTGTTTCAAAGCACTCATTTGTAAGGGGTGAGCACCACTCAGGGTGGTCTTCTGAGGAAGGCGTAAAATAAACTGTTGCTTCGATATTGGTAAAAGAAGGGGTTACATCCTTTAAGTCTGAATAAGTTACCATTCCTGTAACAGAGGACTGGCTTGAAAAATGTGTTATTAACATCAGGATTAAGGCAGCTATAATCATAATAGCCCATCTTATAATTGTTGAAGTCTTGAATCTTATTTTTTCCATTTCAAATCATCCTTCGCTTATTAGTTCTTCGTAGTGCTCTCTTGCCATTCGTAGGAAGTCCCCTCTTCTTTCATCGAAGCCTGGCCCAGGGTCTGACTTATCCGCTGCTATATCTGAATGGCTTACTATATTAGCAGTTTCAATATTGAAGTCTGGGTGCCTCACTGCTATGCCTGCAACGAGCTCAGCTGCTGATTCGAATTGATCTTCCGTGAACGGATCCCAGCACATTCCATTTTCTTCGCCTCTAAAGCATGTATCTATCTTGCATTCTGCGCGGCTAAAACCACATCCGATAAAACTTATACCGATGGACCTTGAGTTATATCCTGGAATACAAGCAATGCATTCCTCATACCTTGACCTGCAGAACTGGTCCTGACTTCTTTCTTCGCAGCCTCCTGCGTGCCAAGCAGCCCTGTCCTCAGGAACGAATTGGTAAATCGTTCCATCTCTTGCAATCAAGTAATGGTAACTAAAGCCTTGCTCAAATAGTGCATCATAAGCCACATCCACCGAGTTTCCCCCGGTATAATGCATTACTACGCTGTCTACTTCCCTGTTGCCCCTGCTCCCGTAAGGCAAACCGCCTCGCTCAAGATAGCCATACTCGTTCTCTACGTACTCATTCGTCTTCATTATCCCTATCCAATTTTCTGAAGAGTATGCTTCGCGGTAAACTGAAGCGGAAGGATACAACGGGAAGCGTATAGGCGTTAAGAATTCTACTCTTGTATGTATTTCGCTGCTTTCAATAATTTCTACTTGCACTACATACTCGTAATCTCTTAGGTCTAGCTTATCATAGCCAGCGAGCAACTTGTTGAATTCAGACCTGAACGCTCTTTCAAAATCATCCTCTTTTAAGGGTGAGCACCCATCTACTCCTTGCGCTCCGCCAATTAAAGGATAAACCACTTGCCCACAAGGATAATCCTCTCGCTGAAGCTCAAATTCAAACCTTAACTGGCCGCCTTCACGCGCAAGCCTCTCCGAAGCCCTCTCCGAAGCTAGTTCAACAGACATATCAATATATGAAAAAGTGTTTTCTGTGAACTCGTAAGCATTAAGCAACGAAATCTGAGTGCTCCCAATATACTCAATTTCAGGAAGCCTAGTAGCAAATAACAGCAACACAATCCCAAATATTACAATCATTGCTATCGCTGAAAAGAAAAGCACTACAGCTCCTTTCTTATTCGAGTTCTTCATTTTATGATAATCCTGTCAAATCACTCATTATGCCGATTCTCTTATGGTGTATAGGCTTTAATTCAAATAGGAGAACATTGATATTTTGGCCTTCCGGGTTAGGCACAACTACGTGAGGGTATGTCCTTACCATTTGAATTAGCATAGCTCTTGCACTGGGTATGCTTGAAGCCCTATTATCATCAATCTTAAAAAACCAGTCTGAGCCTTGGCTTGAGGCGTAGTGTTCATTAAACAAAACCTCTATTTTTTCAAATAATTCATCATAATCCGCTCTTCTTGGGTTTGAATTAACTACTTCTATTATTTCCTCGTACAACTTTTTTCCTGGCTCGATTTCGTGCTGAAGCATCATCCTCGTCGTATGACTGGCGTCTAGCCTCGCCATTTCTTCATCAAAAGCATTTTGCTTGGCCTGGGCCTGGTTGTTTATGAGAAATACAAGTACCACTGCCAAGAGTATTATAATAGCGCTTGTTAAGAGCAGTTCCCCGAAGTCCTCTATCTGAGCTTTTTTTCCAATCATTTTTTTAGTCACGATAAATAAGGTTCATAACCCCGTCCCCGTAGTCTTTTACTATTACAGGGTATTTCTTGACGCGCATCCTGCTAGTAGTCTTATCATCCCAGTTCTCCGAAGTCAAAGATACGGTTCTCATATTGTCGCTTTCATCAAGATATGTTATTTCAACTCTTAAAGCGGGCTCCCTAAGGCTAGTAAGGGGTGCGCACTCATGAAGCACGTCCTCGTTTGCCTTGCTCAGGTCTATTGTGCTTGTGTAAACACGGCCCGAATCAGGGTCATGGTAAGCGAAACAGTTAGGAGAATAAAGGAGCCTTTTCTCATAGATTTTTTCTTCTAATCCTGGGAAGACCCCGTCAGTTACACCAATTATACTATAAACAACGTAGAATACAACGCCACCTATAACTACTAGGAAAGGCAGCACTATCAACGTCCAATAAAGCTGCTTGTCCGATTCTGATAACGCTTTCCTGTTCATCTTATTGACTCCTTGATAGAGCGTATTATCGTATCAGCATACCTTGCAAGGTAGCCTTCCATTATATCTTCTTGTTTTCCAAGCCTTAGCAAGATCCTCTCATTCCACCTGTCAGGGTTCTGCCTGAAATTAAGGAAGATCACGTCTTCATCCAAAGAGAAACTCTTTACGATATTGCAAGATATCTTTTGATATTTCGCAGTTATTTGTGATTGAAAATAGAAAGACTCTAACAGCCTTGATTCATCAGAAAACTCGAGTACGATTAGAACATCCGCGGAACCAGGGTTATCTGCCAGCAAAAAGCCTGGATCTTCAATATTATTTAACATTCCTTCAATAACTGCTTTTAGGTTGTTCAGGGTTTCTTGCTCTTCTAAAGATTCATACCTGCCAACCGAAAAATAAAATGTTGGGCTTTCTGGAAACCTTGCTATTATTGATTCGCAGTCAAAGAAAGCCTGCTCTTCTTCAGGAGATTCAAAAAATATTTTGTTGTCATAGAAAAAAATTGGGACTGACAAAACCCTTCCAATATCTCCCCTTACTATCTCAACGTTTCGCATAGGCTTAAAAGTGTAAACTCCGTATCCTCTCGTTGATGATACTCTGACTGCACGCTCTCCTTCTGTTAAGTCGATGAATAAGCGCTCGTTCCCAGGAGAGTAATGATACCTTAAGTCGTACGGGGAACTCGCAACAGCCATAATGGACAGTCCTAAGTCTTTCGCAATAGCCTCTTCTTCTGTATCCATAAAAGAATTAAATATGAAGCTGGTCAAGGCAAGCAATAGCAAAGCGCCTACTAATAGCTCAGCGCCAATAAAGAAAACCATTTGCAAGCCCCGTATAGCACCTCTTCTACTAAACAATTATAACACCTCTAAAACATTTCTTTACTGGAACGGACCAGTCCTTGGAAGGCAATTATCCTCCGGATTATTCTTAAAGCAAATACTAATAACAGGCTTCCCATCCCTATATCCAGCCTTGTAAATAAAAACATCGAACCTTTGAAGCAATACCATATCCCTATAACCGCTAATAATTCGTGGCCGGACCTCTGAACTATGGCCTGTACTTGAGCTATAGCTACTAGGGTCTACCTCGGAGCTCCTCATAATGATCAAGCTGTTATTCCAATAATGCTGTGTCCTAGGAATATTCTCAACTCGTTCCCGATCGTCTGAGTCATCGAATACATAATGCATATAAGATATTTCTGGAACAACGAATCCATCGTAAGAGTTGCAAACAGTCCTAGAGCAAGTTATCATGGGGTAATCTTCTATCATGAAATCTGAGCCGAAGCCAGGACCCCTTACACCCCATTCTTGGGAAGGCTTGGTAAATGAAACGTCTTCGCATAAGCAAACACATGTCCTGCCAGGTATGCAAGAAGTGGGCCTGTTGAAATAACCGCCATCGACATTATGATGAAGATACCTTGAAGTACCGCTCGCTCCTTCAATCTCGTATCCAAACCTGCTGTGAGGATTCATTACAATCAAGGCAGTCTCCGGGTTTAGGCCAAAGGAATACAAGTTTCCTGCTACTTCTCCTGGCATCGCAGCTACTTCTAGTAAAGCTGCTGTGAATTCTTCCAATGATTTTTCGTTTGCAGAAGATTTCCCTGTAATGGCATTCCAGACGTTTCCAGCTATTTTTCCTGTAGGTATTAACAATAGGACAAATATAATTATTCCAAACAGTACCACGTAAAAGCTTGCAGCTCCTTTCTTTTTCATTTTTAGCCTTTGCTCGCTTCCCTTCTTATATAGTCCATGCATTGCTCTTTGGTATACAGGCATCTTCCGGTGCTTTCTTCGTACCTGAAGCCTGCGTCGTTTTCGCATCGTGATTGGTTATAGCTTGTTATGCAGAAAGCAGTTCCATCAATTTCCTGCTTGACGTTGTTTGGACCACAAGGGCAAGGGTCTATATAATTTGCTAAACCATCACCATCAAAGTCCCCCGCTCTTACTACGGCTTCCACATCTGTTTCAAGACCACCTATGCCTGAAGCTAGCAATTGGTAAGCCCAGTAGCCAGCTAGTATAGCAAGTAATAGCAAGAACAATTTCGCTACCATGCTCAAGACAAGCCCTTTTCGTCCGACAAAAATTTTTTTCATAGTATCACCTTTTTAATATTAACTTAACAGTTCTTCGTAGTACCTTCTTATGTAATCCATGCATTGGTCTTTAACATACATGCATCGCGCTGTTTCCGCATGCCATCTAAACCCTGCTTGATCACACCTCTCCTCGCTATATGAATTCACGCAGTAGCTTGTGCCGTCAAAATCAATTTTTTCATTACCAGGATAAACCGAGCCGCAAGGGCAGGGATCAATATAATTTATCAGTCCATCGTTGTCAAAGTCACTGCTCATAACCAGCTTTTCAATTTCTTCTTCTAGACCGCCAAGGCCAGATGCGAGGAGCTGGTAAGCCCAGAACCCCGCTAGCAATGCTAAGAGCAATAAGAATAATTTTCCAACCATATCAAGTACCAATCCTTTCCTTCCAACAAACATTTTTTTCATAGCATCACGTTTTAACAGTTAGTTTATTAAGCTGAAAGACTCGCAGGTGTAAGCAGCTCTGTAACGCTCGTTTAATTCAAGCCTTCTTACTAAGCTATCTCTCTTGTCTTCAAGACAGTTAATATCTAGGACATCTGCAACCTGGACATTAGAGCATCTTCCTCCCCAAGTTCCTCTTGTTGGTATCAGTGTTATGCAATTGTTAGTTTTGTCGTTTAAGATAATATACTCATCGAAATAGCTTCCTGTCCTGAAAGATTCTGATTTCATTCCTCCACCCATAGTTAATTCGAAGTGAATTTTGTTGTATTCCTGAAGATTTATTTCTTTAGCTCTCAGGGAGAAAAAATCATCTTGTCTTGGTTCTCCATCTAAAAAAGAGTCATAGAATTTTTTTAGCAGATCATTACGATACAATACGCAAATATTCACATCTGTTATTGTTTCGCTTGCAACTAAGAAATCTGGGAGCCCTGCGGCTTGTTCTTCCTGCCTTTTCTGGAATAGTTTAACTGAAAAAGGCCCTCTGCCCAGGGTTTCGCCTTCTACAGATTCCATTTTTATATAATATCCGTCATCGAAATGTGTTTCTTTAAGCCCTGGGAATTTCGCGAAGCAGTGCTGCTTCTCTGATTGACTCGTTTTTATGAATGATTCTACCATTTCATTAAAAATCCTGACAGCTTCGCCTCTTTGCTCATGCACTCCCTGACCCCTCGGGTCTATGTCTCGATCCCTGTTAAAATTGAATCTGTCATCTAGAGACAGGAACTCTAGGAGTCCTATCCTTGCGTTCTGAAAAACGCCTCCTCCTATGAAGAATAGCATTATGAGTATGAACATAACTGTCAGGATTAGCCATCCTATCATTGACATTGCTCCTTTCTTGCTCTTTTTTTTCATTTTAGAATATCCCGCTTAGGAAGTTTTGTATTGAGCTGTACCCTCCTGTCATTATCCATATTAGTACCATTATTAGTACCATCACAATAATTATTTTTGCTGTTTGCGATAATATCATGAATTCCGCTTTCCTGTTCCTTAAGATTTTTTTATTTACCATTTTATCTTGTTTCAGCGCAAAAATTGTATACTAGGTTCGCTTCTGTTATCAGCAAATTATTCATGAATTCATCTCCTGCTGCTCTGCCTCTAATAGCGTCCCATGCATCGCTAAACCCTTTTAGAGTGAAGCTCCTTGGCCAGGGAGCAATCCAATATCTTCCTACAAGTTGATCTTGATAAATAGCAAAGCTTTGTTCAATTCCTTCTATCCATCCAAGTTTGTTAGAAGCACTGCTCGAATAAGCTATAACATATGTTGTTCCAGCATGCAGGTCTGTTATGTATGGAAATGTGGATTCATAGTTAGATATGTATGCGTAGTAGCTGTCCGGTCTTGCCATTGAAAGCTGTGCTACATCTCCTTCTATTAGTTTAACTCTTATATCCCTTACCAAATCTACTAATGCATTCATGAACTGCTCTCTGCTATTAACCCTGCCAAATTTTTCTTCAATCATTACTCCTATTTGGTGATCTTGCAATTCATAGCTGAATTCTCCACCCATGTGAACTCTTACCACTCTGTTGTTGAAATCTACAAGTACTAGTACACCGTTTTGCCTTTCAAAAGAGTGGAGGTTTATGTTTTCCATTATTCTTCTTGCAGCTCGCTTATCATTGGATTCTAGTTCTTCTGCTGCTATAACTAATAAGTTAGCTTTGTCTGCTAGTATTAGTTGCAGTCCTTCCTCAGATATTCTTTGCCTTGTTTCTAAAGGTATGTTTCCGGAGTAGTCCATTACATGGTCTTGTAAGGGTGCAGTGGTTATGTCTCTTACTCGTATCCTTGTAGGGTTTTCGTTATAGAATCCTCTGAAGTCAAAATTGTAGGCGTTGCCTACATATTCAGCGGGTTGGCCACCTATTAATATCGGAAGGTTATTTGTTGCACCAGCCATGTAGTTGTATAGCTCCGGAGCAGTTATGTTATCAGCGCTTCTACGCTCTGCAGCACCTACTTCCTCTTCAAATATATTGACCTCTGACGGCCTCCCTTGATCCATCCCGCTCGGGACTTTAAAGTAATAACAAATGAAACAAGAATTATCGTCGAAATCGGTTCCAAATAAGTCTTTGTCTCTTCCTTGGTTGAATTGGTACCAGCATTGTGCTGCTAATAATGATATTCTTTCCTTTATCTCTTCTCTTGTGCCGGAAAGGGTTTGTTCGTCTTTGGTCTTGCAAATTAGAGGAGTTAACCTTTCTCCTGAGACACCTAGATAGTCTTGTGTGAGTTGCTGAATATTAGCCCTGGCTATCACGCTTGTCCTGCATGCGTTTATATCTGTTATCTCTGTGCCCCTATTTACGAAAAATATTACTATTGCTATGATTATTCCGAAGGCTATTATAGCTAGGATTAGGCTTCCAAGGGATGATGTGGCTTCCGCCGCTTTTTTGTTGAGTTTAGCCAAAGTTAGTCACTCTCAGCACAGCGTATATGAATATTCCTGCTAATATTATTGTTATTAGCAGTATTACAAGGCTTGTAGTGGTCATTCCTCGAACATTCATTGAGTATAGAATTGGCTACACTAGTATATAAAAGTTTTGGATTATTTTTATTGGATTTCAGCGTGCACCGTAGCTATATATCCACCATTTTGGTCGTCGATAAGTCTGCTAAAACTATCATATACTCTTCTTGTAACAAATTTCTTCATTTCAGGGTCATCCTGGTAATGATTAATATAACAAGTTCTTAATGTATCTTGTGCCTTGTTAACCGCTAACTGCATATCCGCAGAAACGTCTGTAGCAGTTAAATAATATACTCCATTAACTTCCTGTTCAACAACGGTCAAAGCTGCAGGAGAATTATGTGATAAGGAAGAGACAGACCTGTAATTAATAGTACATGAAGTCGCTGATGAACCAGTATCCCCTGATGCTTGTTGATTCTCAGAAGAACTCCTAGTCACACAAGGCCCGTCTGGCAGATTCCAATGACATCTTAAATCAGGGCAGCCAACCTGGCTACTCCCAGGATTTACACAATGAAACTCAGAAGTAATATCCTCACAAGAATCATAAATACAGCTATCAGGCTCAATAATACTAGGATCGCCAGGAGTTGTAGGCTGCGAAACCCTGAGATTAATAATAGCAGACTGGTTCTGAATGCCATCGACATCGAACAACTGGATTTGCATCCTATAATTTTCATATACAATATCTTCTGTGGGCTCCAGCACGATCTCTATCTTGTTATCCCTTTCAAACATATTCCTAGGCTTCGAATTATCAACACATGCTTGCCTTGAAACAGACTTGGCTAAAGGATGGCTTGCATCAAGCGCGTTGTTCGTATCATCCAAAATCATAACAGCACAATCAAACATATTCGTTCCGAATCCCCAAATCCAAAATGTGTAAGACCTTCCTACATCCAAAACTTGGATCGAACCATGCCTTATGGGTTCGTCAAGCAATCCCAATCTCACCTCTATGGATGGCCTATCCAAATCATCTGGGCCTGGAGCCGGGACTGGATCGGTAGGTACTAAGTCCCTTGGGTTAACACAACACCTAGTATTAGGGACGCTTTCACCATCTTTATAACATATATTCCTATAAGTCGACGGTCTGTCGCCTCCGCAAACAGCCATGCACTCCCCAGGACAATCTTCAAGCGTACTTTTTGTGTCAATAACAATTTTCCAAAAAACATATGTAATAGCTAAAAGGACTAATAATGCAAGAACAAGATAAACAACGGTGCTAATGGTAATTTCCGCTTTGCGACCAAAAAATCTCATTTTCCAACTACCTTCTAACGCCTGACAGCTGTAGCCCTACAGCAAACCTCGTTTAGCCCACACATTTGTTGGCTTATAATAGGATCAGAATGCAAACGCGGGTCACAGTTACCACTGGTAACGCATTGCCCTCCTGCGGCAACACACTCCGTTGTCCTCCCGAAATCGCTGCTTCTGCCACCGAAAATAAAAACCACTATTACCAGAATAAGCAAAGCTATTACTATTATAACTACTAAGTTCACGCTAAGCTCTGCTTTCTCACTCATTTTCTTAGTTACCTACAGGAATGCAGCAGACCATATCTATATCTCTATTAGGGCATGAAGCGGTAAGATGCGAAGTATAACCTGGACCTAATTGGTCTTGGCAATCACGTGCTCTGTCACCAAGAACGCATTGCCCGCCTACCCCTTCACAGCCAGTCCCTGTTGTAATCCTGCCGCCTGTCCCGAAAATAAGAACGGACAATATAACAAGTATCAGCAACGCTATGGCTGCTATCACAATAAGATTAACGCTTAATTCTGCTTTTTTCACGTTTGAAACACCTCGACTAAGAAAGAAAACGGGAAGGGGAGTATATAAATTTTGCCCTTATGAAAGCTGTTTAGCAGGCCCTGAGAAAAATATGTACTTGCCTAAAGCCTTGCCTTAGAGCAAAATCAGCAAAATCATAGGGTATAGGAGATATTTCGCATTCCTCGGTCTCAATACGCATTTGCTCCCCCATACCAGTCACGCTTACGCGGAACGAGTAATCCACGCCCATCTCCAAGAGGGTGTCGTTAAGTATTTTTTCTATTTCGTGCTTTGCGTAAACACATGAATTAACCTGGCTGCCTTCAATGTAGCATGAAACCATTTGGTTTGTAACGCAGTCATCAAGCAATTCCTTAAAGTTTCTTTCTGCGCAGCCACTGCTGGTTTCCAACAGGGCAAGGCTGAACCCGTTTATCAAAGAATGGTCTATGAAATCCTTTGTGATATCAGGCGTGTCAGATTGGTTGCTAAGAGAGAATGAGATGATAAAAAAAAGCACAAGGACTACAAGTATTACTATTACGAGCAGGCCAACTATTTCGATTTGTGCTTTTTTCATGAAAACACCTTTACTTCTAGGTAAGCAAAATATTTTTTGTTCTCCACAGGATCTGAAAGAAGAACAGGTATAAACGAACTTCTTTCACCTGTAATGTTGCTTGGTTCATAACTGTAAAAGGTGTACTCTTTTCCTTGTTCTGGGTAATAAGTCCTAATGGTTGCGTTGGCGTAGCCTATAAGGGAATGGTAAACGCTTCCAATCATAGGCTCGTTAAGGGATTCGTTGAACGCCTTAACCCTGTACAAGTCGAAACAAATAAATGAGGCGGATGCGGCGCGGGAGCATTTTAGCTCGTTAAGCTTTGATACAAATATCGCTGTGGAAACAGAATCCAAGTCACTTGCGCGTTGCCTGTCTTCATCTATGGTTCCGCTCATAAAATTAAAATAAAACACTATCCCGAGAACTATTATGAAAACAACTATTATTACGACTGCTATTGTCTCGCCTGTCTGAATCTGGGCTTTTTTTAGTAAAGCCATCCGCAGCGCCTCCTATCTGATAGTTCGTTAAGGCTTGAAAAACTTGCGATTGAACTGGCTAAAAGGTTGGAATTGTTATCATCCAATACTACGTGGATACTTGTATTGATTCTTCTTAGGGTTTCCATCGCGTCTCCTGAGTCGCTGTATATATCCTCACAGTCAGTCCCAGCTCCTTGCGTTTCGTAAGCCTCCCGAACTTTTTCTATTCGTTTCATCTGTATCTTATTCGCGACTATATACCTGTTAAGCAGCCTTTCCCTTGAGCACTCAAATAAAGTGGGGTCTCCTGTTATAATCGCACCCCAAAGCATTTCTTCCCCGACAAAAGCAATACCATTAACCGTTCCGTTAATCAGCCCCAGCCTTCTCGTAGCATCTATGGTAACTACATCGTAATTGTTCCTAAGATTTTCAGGATTAGGCAAGCCTGTTTCTGCTTCCACCACGATAATATACCACCTGTACCCCTCATCAGGCACAGTATCCTGTAAAGATACGCTGATCTTAGAAAACGAGTCAGGCATATGATTGTACAATTCATTTACTAAAGGCGTATCAGTAACAAAAACGTATTGTGTTTGCTCATCAGAAAAATAAAGCACGGGAGTGACAGGGTAAGGCGCGTTAAAATTCTTCGTCCAAGCAACAAGCCTTGCGCCACTGGAGCCCCCCACTTGATTAGGGGAAAACATGATATGATGATCCATAAAAGTAGCAGTCCTCGAGCCAACAACGCTATAACTTTGAATTCCTTCCTCGCACCTGAACTCAAGCCCGAAAGTTAAAGGCTCAAAAGTCTGGATTGAATCAGGGGTTTGCTGAATAACCGTGAAGACAGTATCTAAACGAGACTGCAATACCTGTGCAACTTGAGCACCTGATGCATCTCTTTGGTTCATAATGAACATTACGAAGAATAAAAGAATTAAGCCCCCAGCTACCAAGACAAATATCCAGTTAAAGCTGACTTCAATTTGTGCTTTTTTATTAGCCATTTTACCATTTTTTAGTTGGCGCTAACCATAATCATGCCCCTGCCAACGCCAGTAACCCGAAAATTAAAATTCCGAGCTGTCGAATTAATACAAAGAAATCCTCCTTGTACCTCAAGGTTTTCTTTTGACTGAAACGGCTCCATCGTTCTCCCTTCACCAATAAATATGTTTATGCCTGTGCCAGCATCCAAATTATCCCTGATAACCTGGTGCATGCGACTCTCAGAGTCCATGGATGAATTGACAAAGCATAAGACGTCGTAACTGCAAGGCGCACTTAACTCTACCAGTGCAGAGCTGCCAGGCCTTTCATAACGAGATATCTCCCTGTTAAAAGCAGTTAAAAAATTTGTTTTTTCCACATCGCAGCCTTTGCCAATTAAGCTGCTGATAGCGCTGTAGCCAAGCAAAAAAACTATGCCCACAACTATTATCACCATTAAATAAATAAAAACTTGCTGCACTTCTCCTTTTTTCACCATTATTTATCCCCTGGCTTATTATCAACACTTTTCTTCTTGTTCATGCTCTTTAGCTTTTCGAAAACATCATCATGCTTCTTCTCTTCCTGCTTTTTCTTGGTCAAATCCACGTATCCTTCCTCATCCTTTTCAAACTCGGTACCTGCGGATTGCTTAGGCTTCTCCTTAGGAGGCTCTTCCTTTTCAGAAACACCTTGCTTTTCATCACTAGGAACACTTTTTTTCCCATCATCAGCCTTAACATCTTTGCTTTCACTTGCCGGCACCGGCTTGATTTCTGGTTTCTTTGCAGAAGCTTCTTCAGTTGCGAAAGCGCTAAGCAAGTCCTTCCTTGAAGACAAACGATCCTTCTGCACTTTTCTCCTCATAGACTCCCTTAAAAGCCTTTCCTTTTCAGCATCAACAGACCTTGGCTTTAAAGGCCTAGGCATGCTCGGCCCAGGCTTAGGCATGCTTCCAGGATGCGATCTCGGAGCCGGTTGTTGCTGCGAAGGAATTTTGCCGCCAAACAAAGCGTTAAGCTCAGGTACAAACCTTTGAAGCACCAGAACAGTCCCCGCAACTATCAATAAAGCTCCAATAATAATAAAAATTAATCCTAAAAGGCCTTCGCTGCCACACCTATCCGGCCTATCATCAGGATTTGTAGGGTCTGTTCCTGCACGGTACTCTTCCAGGTTAGTGCATCCGTCACCATCACTATCATCATCCGGATTAGCACAAGTCCTACAACCAAAATACTTGTACTCCCACCAGTCAGGCAGCCCATCACCATCAGTATCAAGGTCTCGGGGGATCTCACATATTCCATCAACACAATAATCTAATTCGCAATCACTATGAATGTTACACCTTTGTCCTATGTCACAGCCAGGGCAATCCGGGCCGCCACAATCAACATCTGTTTCCAATCCATCCCTCTTATTATTCGTACAGCTCGGCTCAGCGCAAACCTCGTTCACACAGTTCCCAGAAACACAATCCCTATCCATCTCACACGCAACACCAACTTCACAAGGAGGGCAATGCGGACCACCGCAATCAACTCCTGTTTCTAAGCCGTTCATAATGCCGTCAGTACAGCTTGCCTCAATACAAATACCTTCAGGGCCACAATAATTAGTTGCGCAGTCGCTGTCTTGTGTGCAGCTTTCTCCTAGGTCGCATCTCGGGCAGCTCCCCCCACAATCAATCCCGGTTTCATCCCCGTCAAGGATTCCATTAAAGCAATGCAAAGGATAATCTTCCACTTCGAAAATCTCGGAGTATGTAGCGTTATTATTGTTATTATCATAAACCGCGAAGCAGAACTTGTAAGTCTGGTCTATTATTACCGGGTCACCAAGGTTTTTTTGCTCGTCGTAAGTACATGCCTCAGCTGTATCGTTATGCAAGCTGTACCTGAAAATTCCTTTGCACCCGCTATAGTCATCTTCGCAGGTAACGATTATCCTGCCAGTCTTGGAATCCTCGTTATATGTATAATTTGCCCATCCTCTCGGAGGAGTAAAGTCACATTCAGGTATGGACTCATTGCTTACACTCATAGTATGCGTTCTTTTCGAACCTTCGTTTCCAGCCCTGTCAACAGCCCAAGCCCTAATCGTTAATTGGCTTCCATCCCTTAAGCCTGACGGAATCGTTGCTGATATTGAACCCCTTGAAGAAATCCCGGTTCTCTCCCAGTTCGCGTAGCCTTCAGAATTACTGGTTATGTTATACTCATAATAGTCAATTCCAGAGCCTCCTTCATTATCCTCAGATTCTATTAAGAAAGCAATAGAGGTAGATCCACAAGTATAGTGGTTGGACGTAACGTTTGGAAGCCTTGGCGGAGTCCTATCAACAAGGAAATCCCTAGATGCAGAACCAAAACCACAGCTAGCATGCACTGTGTGCCTGCCTTCTGATACGGATACGCCTGTAGCTGAGTGGATGGTTCCGTCACTGGTCCTGCGGCCAGTGTTTGTGAGGCTCCTAAAATCTGATTCTTCTGGTGTCTCGCCCCTTGGCATTACTGCGTACTCGCAAACGTCATCGCCAAGCGTAGCAGTGATATTAACATCTATGCTTTGGGCATTCGTGATTGTTGGCGGTGACAAGAACCTAATAATCTGGTCTCGCTCTAATTCAACTTGGTATTCGAATACTTTGCTTGATTTGCCGTTTGCAAGGTTCTCACATGTAACGTTAAAACGGTAAGTATAATTTTCTGGGTTAGTAGGGACTTGTATTCTTTCAGTCCTGGAAGTTACGAATTCGCTGAACAAAGAAAAATTAGCATTTTGAGGGGTGTTGCCTGATAATACATAATCCGTGGTTGGAATGTTTGGGTTGGGCTTGTTAAGCACGTCAATTGTGCAAACAGACCTGTCATCAGTCGTTATGTTCATCGTAAACTCAGGGTTTTCAAAGTCAACAAGCGTGGGCGGGTCAGCACTAATTGTTATGATAGGAGGTGTTAGGTCGGTCCCAATATGTATTACTTGGTAAGCATAATTACCTGTGTGGCCTGCAGATGATTCACGGCAAATAACATGCAAGGGTATTAGTGTTCCATCGTTAGGATAAGAAGATAAAGGCGTGCTTGTCACCATGTTAAAATTGTTTACCACGCCAAAATTTATTTCTGGGTCGACTGGGACAGGGTGGCTGAAATTATAAGGAGAAGTAGTGTATGCCTCGCTAAAATCTGAGGAAAAATTCGTGAATCTGTAACGGCAGGAAGCCGGCCGCTCAAAACCTATCTCGAACCGAAAAGTCTCGTTTTGGCTTACCGCGAAAACAGGCTTCTCTACGTATTTGTTCTTCGGGTCGTTAACCCATATATCCATCATAGGAACACTTATTGAGAAATTCACGTAAGCATGCATAGTGATGCCCCACGGGTTTTCTGCGTGAAGAAATATTTCGTACTTGCTATTAGGCAAATGGTATGGGGGGCGGAACTCGAATTCGCTCCTCCCAGCAGGACTGGTTCTCGGAATTTCTTCAATAACTTCTTCAATTCCTGTGTCAAGATTAGTTAACTTATAATTAATTATTTGGACGTTGGGCTCTGGGAACTTAACAATTATGAAAGGCATAGTTATATTATAGGTTGGCTTTGTCTCCGTACAAGTTATTATGCCTGTAGTCATATTGATAGGCCTGCAAATAAGTACTGAGCCTTGCGCCTCAGACTCGCTTGCGAGCAAAGGAATTAATAACAGAGCAAACATTAATATTATTATCAAATACTGTTTTCTTTTCACAAACAACCCTCTTTTATTGGTTAGGAGACGTGTCTCTTGTCGGGGATATTATTATTTCGGGAGCGTCGAAGCCTAGCGGCCTTAAGTCCATGCGTATCTTCATAGTCCTTGAGTTCCCGCCTTTGTCCTGGATTAATAAGTTCAGGTAACCTACGTCTCGGTAAGTATCTGGGTAACCAAAGGAAACGTCTTCGCCAACAGGAATAACTTGAGTAGGTGTGCAAGTCTCATCACCGTATGAGCGGCAGTACCTTATCGCGTTTTCATCACAGCCAAAGTTCAAGTCCATATTGCCAAAGACCAAGTGGTCATTATCGTCGTTGCAAGTAAACCTCAGAGTTACATTCTCTCTTACCGCGTCCTCATTGTAAGGTACTTGTCTTCCTCCTGTTATTTCTATTTCCCTTATTGTTAATTCTGGCGGGGTATTGTCTACCGCGAAGTAAATCATGTCCCCAGCATTGCCATAAAACCTTTCCCCGTTGAAATCGCAGCTCGTGTTAAGGAAATAAACATCTTCGTGGCTTCTAGTTATAACAGTTGTATGATGCCTACCATCAGATGACCGCTGCATAGGGCCAATCCAATCAATTTGCTCTACGCTGTTAAGCCTTCTCTGAGCGTAATAGCAGCCATCCGAAGCATTAGAAGTGTTTAGCGATAGCGTAATGTTTCGCCCTTCCCTGAAAGTTTCGCCTCTTGGAGAAACTGAGTGAATAGTGTTATCATTCTCAACACTTATTACCGTTACGTTTTCGTAGAACTGGTTGTATGCATCAACACAAGAAACAGTCAGAGTATAATCATTGTCTTCTAGCTGGTTGAACCTGAACGTTAAGGGATTACCATTTATTTTAGGGAGGTGCACCGCGTAGCTAAGCCTGTTCCCATCGGGCAAGCCAACAAGGCTAGCATTACACAATATATCCCTGTCCAAGTCATGCACATCATTCCTATCATAATCAACCCTGACAGTGATATTTGTTAGCAGCATATGCCTCTCAGCGGAGTAACCAAAAGATTCTGTGTAAGAAACATCAATCAAGTCTTCAATCCTAGGTATTAGCGTAAAATGCAGGTTTTGTACAGGCTCATGGTTCTTAGCCTTATCCTTAGAGAAATACCTTAAAACATATCCACCAGGACTTAAGCCTTGAAGAGTATCTGTTAAGGCTGAAAGCTTTTTGTCAGGGTAAGCACCTCCAAATTCAGAAACGCTGAAAAAAGTCTTGATATTCGTCCCTGAATAAACCTCGTCAGAAACACTGTAATACATGGTTGCGACTTGAGTAGCAGAATACTTCCCGTTATTTTCTAATGAGACAAGTGTATTAGGATAGTCAGTATCAGTGAGGCATTCCAAGTCTCTCCAGTCACAATCCGAAGAAAGAGTTGTTTCATGCTTCCTAGACATATCAGCATCCCTAAAACACGCATTTTGATTTAGGTCCCAAACACAAACTCCTCTCCCGAAAACATCTTGGCTTAAAGCCGTAATCGCATGGTTATTTCCAATCCTGTTCCCCGAAGAATCATAAGCAATATTCGCTTGGAACCCATAAAAATTTGGGAACCCAGAATCTAACATCTCAAAGTCAAAATTTGAATCCGCCGGAGTCATACCTATGCATTGCTCCATTGTATTGTAAGTTTCACAAGCAACGTGTTCCTTGTTCATACAGCTGTACTTGTTAACAATGTAATCCCTAGAAGTATCAGCGTTATAAAAACACCTGTCTGGGTCCCCGCCGAACCAATTACACATATCCTCATCGCAAACACCTGTGGGGGACATGTCCTCGCAGCGCTGGCACTCAAACAGTTCAGGATTGGCTGGCTGGCAAACACCGAATCCAAACTCTTCACCACCCACTTCAAAAGGAAGCCAATCGCAACTCTCAGCCATTAAAGCATCACAAGGATTATTCTCACAAGAATTCCTCGTCCTATAATCATAACAGCTAGTAATCTCTTCACAAGCCTTATAATGCCCTATAGAAGACATTTTTCTTGACTCCTCATCCATGTAGCAAAGCCTTCGGAAATCATCGTTGCCACACTGAGATACGTTCAAGCTATAATTCTGCCCTGGTTCATGATATACTTGAATGGAGAAATCCAATAAGGAATACCCGCCAGGGTTAACTCCGAAGAACCCGAAAGGGCCACTGCACAAATCACAAACTTTAGGGTCATAGCAAACCGCGACACCTTCACTAGTCTCAATACATTTTTGGTTAGCACCGCAATGAGGCCTAGAAGTAATCAAGCCATCCTCGCCGCAAAAAATTATATCATCACCAGAACAATAGCTTCCTGAATCCCTACCAACACATTCTTCATTATAAGCTGTTGCACACGTCCAATCAGTCGTGCGGTTACGTAATTCTCCAAGAATGCTTACCTTTGTTGTAAGCTCGTAACAATACTTCTTCTCAGGCTCAACACTATTGTCGAAATAAGAAGTCTGATCCGGCGAAAGAGATGGTAATTCTTCGTAAACTATAGTAGAGCTATCAATAGAGGGTCGAGTTGCACAAGTATTTCCGCTTCCAGCATCACACCTTCTCAAGCTGTAACCTACAACTTGGTCAATGCAAGAACCCGAAGGATCCCAAGAAAGATTAATCCCAAGAGAATCATGCGTAGGAACAACATTAAAATCAACAACGTAAGACTCAACGCTGCACTCGAAGTCCCTGCAAACAAAAGCATCGTCACAAACATCGCATAGCCCGCACATATCAGAGGTACACTGAGACGCAGTAGTAGAGCAGTTAAAACACCTGTCCTCGACGATACGGCAAGTATTGCTGCAAATCAAGGTTCCGCCATCATAACCAAGATCAGTACAAGAACTCTGGCCACTCGGAAAAATCCCTCCGTTCTCCGGGTCGCATTCCTCGGTAGCCTCATCCAAGTGACCGTCAGGTATACATGAAAAAACACCTTCTACCGGGCACTCAACGTAACTGCTAGGAACCCTATCACGCACGCTTTCAGGGCAAATACCTTGAGATATGAGATCCTCGGTAGTCTGGCTAAGCGTACTCGTCCTATACCCACAATTCCTCTCAGAGTCCTCCCAGACATGATCCCATCGCTCAACACAATACCTCTCACAATTTAAGGTAAAATTGTGCTCCAAGTCAGCGCTACCAAGTTGGAAATTAGAAATGGTCTTAGAGCAATCCTGTGTAATTGAAGAAATAGTAACAGCGTACCCCTGATCAGGTGTTAAAGCAACAGAATAAAAGCCTTCGTTATTAGTATTACCAGAACCACCGCTGGGACCAAAAGTAACTGTTGCGCTGTTCCTATAAGGCTCATTATGATTATTAAGCACATAACCCTTAACAACAACAGTATCAGCAGGAGGGTCTATTGGTATATCCCTGCAAATAAACTCGCCGTCAACTTGCACATCTTCACAAGACACATCATGAAACTCGCCGAAATATTCATTTAAACAAGCATCTTGAAATGTCTCAGCATCTACAACTTGATCATCATCTCCAGCAACTCTGGCAAACCCAAAACATTGGTCCTGAACAACACAGCAAACCTGAGGTGTTTCCTGGGCACCTGCATCTTTGCCTGGAAAGAACAGGAATACAAATGCTAAGAAAGACAGCAACAAAACCGCTTTTACGTTCCGCACAAGCCCTCTTTTTACATTCATCTTAACGCTGCGAAAAAATTTTTTTCCTCCTCGACATAACCACGGGCATAGTTATTTATAAACTTTTTGAAATTCAAGACTCTGAGTATGTGTGAGAGTTGCAATGCCAACCATCCGGACCGCACCCCCAATCTGCAGCAGAGGTGCATCCCAAACCAATACTAGGATTTGAGTCAATGTATGCCTGGAGGTTGTTTCTCGTACCAGCATTATTAAAGCCTCCACCGGATTGATCACAAGTAGCTCCGTAATAACAAGTTTCACCACCAGGAATCCCTGATGGGTTTTCGATACAGTTAGGGTTGTTTGGAGAACAATGAACTATTGTTTGGCTCTGGTATCTACACCCAGAGCACCCTCCGTACCTGCAAACACCTCCAACTTCCCATCTGAAACTTGGAGAATCAGCATCACATTGTGCGCCGCATTGGGAAATACTACACTCTGCATTTATAGGTCTGGTGCATCCTCCCTGTCCGTCACAAGTGCTTTGCGCTAAGTAAGGTCCGCTGGGATCGTTGTAAGTCGTTGCAGTGGAGCATTCGAACGCTGTGTTGCATGTACCGGTAGCTGGCTGGCCAAATGAGTTGTTTAAGCCAAAATTTCTTTCAAAACTGTTACCCTGCCCGTAATTAGTGCAG
>SLQZ01000023.1 GCA_007131205.1 Candidatus Woesearchaeota archaeon
AAGACTTCCTAAAAGAAATAGGCTTCACAGAAGAACAACTGAACAACCCTTCCCTGAACGTCCTCGAAGCACTAGGGTTCAGCAAGGAAGACATCGCGCAAGCAGAAGAATACGTGTGCGGAACGATGACGGTGGAAGGCGCACCCGGGCTTAAGAAAGAGCACTTACCAGTTTTTGACTGTGCGAATAAATGCGGGAAGAAAGGCCAAAGATACATAGATTACATGGGCCACATAAAGATGATGGCCGCAGTACAGCCTTTCATAACCGGGGCGATAAGCAAAACTATCAACATGGACAAAGATGCAAGCATTAAAGATGTGAGTGACGCGTACATGGAGAGCTGGAAACTAATGATAAAAGCCGTAGCATTGTACAGGGATGGAAGCAAGCTAAGCCAACCTCTAAACGCGAGTACGAGTGATGAAGCAGAACTCTTAATGCTGCAACAATCAGAAGACGTAGATGAAGCAATTGATGCGAAGAAACTCCAGGAAGCATATTACAAAGCGAAACAAAGAAAGATGCCTCAGAAGAGAAGCGGCTTCGTCCAGGAAGCAGTTGTTGGAGGACAAAAAATATTCCTCAGAACAGGGGAATACGAAGACGGAAGCCTTGGAGAAATATTCCTTGACACGTACAAAGAAGGAACAAGTTACGGGGCATTACTGAACTGTTTCGCGATAGCAATAAGCAAGTCACTGCAGCACGGCGTGCCACTAAATGAATTCGTGGACAGCTTCACGTTTACGAGGTTCGAACCCTCAGGGCCAGTGATAGGGCATCCTGCTATTAAGAACGCCACGAGCATCCTGGACTACGTATTCAGGGTTCTTGGATACGAATACCTTGGAAGAAGGGATTTTGTGCACGTAAAAACCATGGAATCCTATGACAAGAAATCTTCTAATGGCAACGGCGTGGAAACACCTAAGGAAAGGCAACTCAGGATAACAGAGAAAAAAGAAAACAATGAGAAAACATTTGCCAGCAAAAAACCAGTCCAAAGCGAAGAAGTCACCGCGGTAATGGAAGCTAAGAGCCAGGGCTTCACAGGTGAGCACTGCCCGACGTGCAACTCGATGAAAATGAAGCACAACGGTAACTGCATGGTATGCCTTGACTGCGGAAGCACAACAGGGTGCTCATAAACCAACAACAAAAAATTTCTATTTTTTCTTTCGAATTAACCGGCAACATTCCGGTTTTCTCCCAGGATGAATTAATAATACAAACATTTTTTCTAAGGATATGGCTTACCAATTACTAGCAGGCATAGCCCTCGGAGTTCTAGCCGGGACTTTTACGGGCTTGGTCCCTGGGATTCATGTGAATTTGATAGCGGTGCTCTTGCTTAGCAGCGCAGGTTATTTGCTTGGATTCATAGGGTTGGAGGCGTTAATTGTTTTTATTGTGAGCATGAGCGTTACGCATAGCTTTGTTAATACTATTCCTAGTATTTTCCTCGGGGCTCCTGAGGGTGGGACGGCTTTGAGTGTCTTGCCAGGCCATAGGCTTTTGCTTGAGGGTAAAGGCTTGGAGGCGGTAAAGCTAACAATTATTGGCTCTATACTCGGGTTATTATTTTCTTTTGGTGCTTATGCCTTTTTTGTTTTTGTTCTTTCAAATATTTACGGGTTTCTCAGCAATTACATCGGGGAATTGCTGTTTTTTGTTGGCTTATTCTTGGTGTTGAGGTCAGGAAAGGTTTTCCAGGGTTTCCTCGCATTTAGTTTTTCCGGAGTATTGGGGTTGTTGGTGTTGAATGCGAGGATGGAGAATCCGTTGTTTCCTTTGCTCACGGGCTTGTTCGGTGTTGCTACTCTTGTGTTTAGCTTGAAGACGAATAGCAGTATTCCGTTGCAGGATAAAACTAAAGAAACAGGGTTTGACTCTAAGCAAGGGTTCTTATCCGTTCTGTTGGGAAGTGTCTCTGGTTTTATCACAGCTGTCCTTCCTGGCATGGGTACTAGTGTGGCTGCAACTATTAGCTCTTTGTTCAGGAAGGATAGTGATGCGAGGAATTTCCTTGTGATGATAGGCGCGATTAGCACCGTGAATTTTTTCATGTCTATAGCTGCGCTTAGCGTTATCGGGAAGGCGAGGAACGGCGCGATTATCGCTGTTAGCGAGCTGTTGGCTGAGCCTAATGCTTTGCTTTTATTAATGGCTGCGCTTATCAGCGGGGGTTTAGCTGTCCTTGTAGGGCTTAGGATTAATTCTTTGTTCTTGGGCGTAATGGAAAAGGTTAATTATGCGTTAATGGTTAAAATAGTTATTTATTTCCTTATCGTCCTTACAGGGATATTATCTGGCTTTGAAGGACTAGCTGTTTTATTTGTAGCGTCGCTTATAGGCCTCTACGCTAATTTTAAAGGCCTTCCTAGAAATGTTTTGATGAGCTGCATTATGGTTCCGGTGATGGCTTATTTCTTGTTCTGAGAATTTTTCTTGGCAAGCTCTTTTTTTAGCTTATCCCTTTGGTCTTCACCTACGATGTATCCAAGGCAGTTCTTAGTGCCACAATAACAAGGGTGGTCTTCCCAGCTGTCCAAGTCATAACCATAATCGTATGTGATTTCTTCACCTTTTTGGATATCTTGCAGGGCGATAATCCATATTTTTCCCTTGATAATATCAGGTTCTGCGTTAGGATCGCAGGAATGGTTTATGTACTTGGCAGGGTTGTTAGGGACGTTGCCATCTATATCGTATTTCTTGTTTAATTCAAAGATGTAAACCGCGCCGTTTTTCTCCGGGTCCTTCTCGTTTTGCTCTAAGTACACATCTGCGCGCTTTTCAGACTGGGCTTTTGTAAGTTTCTCACCAACGTATTCTATTATCCTTGTGCCTTTAGGTATGTGCTTAGCTGCGAAGACTCCTTTGTGGTGTATCCCTGAACTCTTCACTTCAACGTATTCTGCGTTCACGTCCATAAAAACAGAGCGGTTAAAAGGTGTTTTATAAAATTTTTGTTTCAAACTCAGCCTTTCTTCAGTGCTTCGATATCAACGTTTTTCTCTCCAAAAGCTTCCTTAGCAGATTTAAGGCTTTCAAAACTACCAATGTCAAACCACTTACCTCTATGGACCGCGGCGTAAACAGGGAATCCTTCCCTTACAAGCCACGAAGGAAAGTTTCCAGGTGCATCGGGCTTATTTCCCTCTTCCAAGTACTTATAAATTAAAGGAATTGCTTTCTTTGGATAAAAATAAGCGCACATAGAAGCAAGAGTAGTAGTTGGTTTCTCCGGCTTTTCCTGAAAACCAATTATTCTGCCTTCACCGCTTACTTCGAGCAAGCCGTACTGCTTGGCAAGAGTATAATCCTTAACATCGTAAGCCATAACCACAGGCTCATTTACAGTTTTGAACAAGCCATACGCTTTTACAAGTGAGAAATCAAACAAGTTGTCAGCGCCTATAACCAAGAAGTCATCACTAACGCCCTTTTCATCCAAAACATATTTCATGTCACCTATAGCCCCAAGTCGATCCTCGTTCGAAGTCGTGCCATCATCAATAACTTCGAGGGCTTCAACGCCTCCCTTGTAATTATCCGCCCAATCCCTAAAAGAGCTGTAAAACTTGCTGTTCGTAACAACAAAGACTTCCTTCACGCCTATTCCCTCAATTTTTTCCATGATGTAATCCATCATAGGCTTCTTGTTGACCTCAAGCAAAGGCTTAGGCGTATCCCTTGTCAAAGGGTATAGCCTTGTAGCATATCCCGCGGCTAGTATAATCGCTTTTATTTTTATCACCCTCCAAAAAAAATTTTTTATCTTCTAATACTCAAAATAATGCTTTCACTGCCAATAATGGTATCATTCTCTCCTAATACCTTAACAGTTACCTCATAATCAGTCCTATACGCAACAGATGTGCCTGTAACATCCACGCTCCTCCTAATACTATCCCCTGGCAATAAGTTAAAGCTCAAAAGCTCTGGAGAAGGATGCTCGATATTAACAGAGGAGGGGTCGTCAACGGAAACATTGAACCTTCCAACCAAAGCACCGCTTCCTGTATTCTGCGCAGATATGAAAAGCTGCGTGCTCTCCCCACTCCTAATTCTTGAATCGGCAAGCTCCAAAGAAACCTTGCCTCTTGGAAGGTCTGAATCGCCACTAGAAATTATTAGTACAACAATAATTATGGCTACCACAACCAACACCCCAATGGTAATAGGAAACCATTGTTTCAGCAAGGGCTTGCTAGTTTTTTTGTCCATAGAAACACATTTAAAAAAACGAATATATAAAATTTTGCTTTTAAAAAAAAATGGTGGGCCCACCCAGACTCGAACTGGGGACCTTCTCGGTGTAAACGAGATGTCATAGCCACTAGACCATGGGCCCTTATCGTCCAGAGAACAAAGACAGCTTTTAAATATTTTTGCATTAGAAAACTTTTTTAATAAGAACCTCTCAAGATTGGATAAATGAGCGAAAAAAATAATAAAAAAGCAGAAAGAGAAAGCATAATCAAGAGCCTAAGAATTCTAGAATACTCTGATGAAGAAATAGACATATCACTTAAAGAACACGGATACGAAGGACTACACCTTGATAAACAGCAAGAAGGACAAACAAGCATCTTCTTCTCAGCGTTCAGCATGCTAATACTCTCAACACTAGGATTTATCGCGCTAGGCATATTCTCCTGGGCACGAGCAATCCCTGAAAACTTTACAACTTACTTCCCAATGATACTCATAATAATAACAATGGCTGCAATAATAACAATCATAATAAATGTATCCACAAGCATGCACAGGCATAGGACGGGGTACGTGACAAAAAACACATGGGAAAGCGACTTCATTGTAAGCACAGTTTTTTCCATGATAATATTTTTCTACGCACAATACATACACATCATACTACTAATTTTCATGGTAATCATACCAGCATTCCTAATGCTTATAAGCACTTACAAGCTCTTATTCGAAGAAGCATTCCCAGCAGTAACAATGATAGGGCTCATAGCATTCTTTTTCGCCTATTACCAACTAGAAATAATGCAACTCCTAGTAAATACAATAGCTAAAATAGTAGGCCTATAAACCAGTGTATAAGGATTCACACTAAACTTTTCGAAAGTTTAATCAAAGAGTGTTATCTGCACTTCGTTTGACAACACAACCTTCTCAGGGGCTTGAGCAAAGCGAAACCCCTCTTGCGTTCAAAAAGCGAAACTTTTGACGCCGTGGCCCGGATTTGAACCGGGAATCCCATAAGGGACAAGCTCACTGAACCTGGTTCCAGGCATACGCCTCCAAAAACAATTCTTTAGAGTTTGCGCAATACCAGGTTATGCGACCACGGCAGGTTATAATTGGAAAAGAATGTGTTTTTTAAAGGTTTCCTTATTTTGGGTTACTAAGTAACTCTTTCAGAGACTATTTATTTAGTTGCTTTCTGAACCATTCTAATTCTTCTTCGGTAACCTCAGGAAAAGCAGGATTTTGGAAGCCGCAAGAATTACAAAGATAATCTAAGGTAGCCCCATGCGCAATTCTCACATGATCAGAAAAATCTGTCTTAATATCCGTAGAGCCACATTTTGGACATACTTTAAAGGTTTTATTTTTGCCGGCCATTGTAATCATATCTCTTTAGATGTATTTATAGTTTTTGCTACAAATTTTACCTCTTTATTCCAGCTTGGCTTTTTCTATTATCAGGGTGGCTGTGTGCTTGTTTTCTTCTACGATACGGGTTTTTTCTAGTACTATTTTTTGTTTGAAGAACGGGGCTTTTAGGACTAGGCTTTCGTATTCGCCTCCTTCGCCGGCTACGTTGAACCCGTTTTTTTTGTTGAGAATTTTTAGTTGTTCGATTTCTTTTCCCGTTATTTTTTTTCCGAGCCATTCCTTGGTGAGGCCTTCCGCTGCGATTTTTACTATTATGAATTCGAAGCCTTTTTTTAGTAGTAGTTCTAGTTCTTTTTCCTGGTCAATATGCCATAACGGGGAAAAGCATTTTATTCCTAGTTCTTCGCAGAGTTTTTCTATTCTTTCCCTTTGGTAATTTGAATATAGTGCGCCTGTGATTATGCCTTCTATTTTGTGTTTTTGTATTGCTTGCTTGATGGCTTCTTTGAGGTCTTCGAGTTCTAGTTCTTTTTCGCCTTTAGTTCTTTGTATGATTAGTGGTTTGGCTGCGGCTTCTGCTTGTAGTCCTGCTAGATGCGTGTTTGGTCCATGGTACATGTATGAGTCTTTGTTCTCGGTGTGTATTGTTATGAAGCATTCCACTGAGTAGTTTTGCTCGAGCATGATCTGGGTGGCTAGCAGTGAGTCTTTGCCTGTGCTTATGAGTGCGGCGAGCCTCACATTTTTTGAATCGTAGAATTGTTTTAGGTACTCGGATTTGGTCTTTTTTTCTTTTTTGGCGAGTTTGCTTATGGCTTTGTCGTAGTTGCTGCCGTATTGTGCGGCTTTCTTTTTTCTTTGCGAAAGCTCTTTTGGTATTCCTTGTTTCCCGGCGATTTTTCTTAGTATTATCTTGGTTTGGCCTTCTTTGTTTATTTTGAGGTTGCCTGGTATGGTTAACGCGTGTTTTATTAGTTCTTTGTCTAGGAATGGGACTCTTAACTCGATATTGTTTTTCATTGTGATTACGTCATCCCTGTACAGGTCTCTTTCGTACATTTTTCTTAGGCCTGACAGGCATTCCTTGTTTATGTCCAGGCTTTTTTTGTGGCGTTCGTATCCTGCGAATATTTCTTCGCTTCCAAGACCTGAGAATAGTATTTTTACGCCGTCTTCCCTGGCTTTCTTTGCTGCTACGAGGAATGGAAGTGCAACCCCTGCTTTTACCACGTTATTGTCTTCTATGAGGGGCAGGGTTTCTTCTAGCAAGCC
>SLQZ01000006.1 GCA_007131205.1 Candidatus Woesearchaeota archaeon
ATGTAATTTTCGTTATAAACCATTTTTCTTTCCTACATATTTATTGGGACAATCCATTTGTCAATTTAAAAATTTCATTAACCATTTTATAATAACAAACACTATTTTTGTTTCACTCGTAGTATCATAACCTTTTTATATTACAATTAGTGGTACTAATTATTATGTTTGGCCTTGAAAATCTGAAGTCGGGAGGGACGTCTAAATCTGCGGGGAAAGAGGAAGACATAAAAAACGTCCTCGAAGTTCTCTCAACCAGTATCGAAGCTATTAATCAGAGGCTTTCTGGCACCAATATGGATGATTCTTTTAATGCAACTATGAAGGAATTTCTTCCATGGGTTTCCAAATCGCTTCAATTGATGGATCAGGAAATTAAGCAAATACAAAAAAAAGTTTCCGACTTGAACAACGCAATATACAAAATTGAAGAAAATGTAGAAACTTCAATCAAAAATATCTCTGGGGCAATAGACAGGCAGTCTAATGCTGTAAGGATTGCCACCCAAAAAATCGATACTACACAAGCTATGACAACAAGGACTATCACGGAGAGCAACGAGGCATTCGGAAAGTCTGTAAAAACCGCAATGAGGAACCTTGAAAATACGCAATCTAACACTACAAAAATTATTACTCAGAGCAATGATGTCTTGAATAAAAACCTTGCACAAATGATAGAAATTCACATGGAAGAAATCAAGCTTCTCAGACAGCAAAATAAATTATTTGTTGAAAAAATGGAATCCATGCAAAAAAGCATAATGGAACTTATTGAAAATAATAAATAAATTTTTTATCCTCTGCATTCTACTTCTAATCCCTCTTCAGTCCTTAAGAAGAAGCATTGATATGTATGCTTAAAAAAGAATTGCCTAGCATCTCCAGTCAAGTTTAATACAATATTTTCACTGATATTACAAGGACAACCTCTACAAGAGCCTTCTCCACCTACACTTCCACAAATGCTATTATCCTTTGTGGTTAATATTGTTCCCGATGCGAAATCTGCTGGGGTCTTTAGGTATGTGCCTTGAGGCATATTGCAGACAGACCTGCACATCTGCAATAATGAGTCGAGAGACTGCTCTAATGTAATTATCTTATCATCTTCAGCATGCCTATCAGCAAATTGAATAAGTATTCCTATTATTAGTAGGAAGCTTATAATGCCAATTACAATCCACACAGTCTCTTCCAAGGATTAACACCTCTAGCCATCAGCCGCATTGCGCTGCCAATTCATCGTAGCCCGCTTGCTCATACCACGTCTGCGCCAGGGGTTCACATGTGCCTCTGCGCACAGTGTTTTGCACTAGACAACCAATTTCTTGTTCGTTATTGCCTTGTTGAGCCCAGTATTGCAAAAGAAAATTCTTGCAGCTAACCGCATTTATATTGTGGCCGCAGCACGTGCTAATCAATGCGTGGCATGGAACCTCGTCTTCACAAACGCCGACACCCACAAGCAGCCCTGTGTCCATATTCATAGTTCCATCTAAATTCAAATCCAAAAAATCAGGTGGCCGTATACGGTCAGAACCATAAGATATGCAGAGCTGTGCGAGGCTTCTAAGAGAGCACCCATCTGATGAGGCACGTGAACACTGTGTTTGGCAGTGAGTTATTGCTTCTTGCTTCAAATTCTGGAGTTTACTCTCTCTTTGAAACTGATCTAGCTCCTGTTGCTGGTCTGTAATTTGTGTTTGAAAAAGCCTTAACATTAGCAGCGCAACCGCGAGTATCACGAATAACGCCACGAATATTTCAATGGGCTTCTCAGTCCCCTTTTTTCCTCTAAAAAACATGTTGTGCACCTCCTAGCTTTTGATCTCAACTGTTCCTATAGGATTATAGTACATAAATAATGCGTTCGGGTTTCCTGTTATTTCAATTTGAAAAACTAAAGTCCTGTGGCCTACAATTATCTCTTGGCCTTCCAGGTTTTGCACGCCTCCATCAACAGGCCCTTGCAACACATAGCATATCTCCCGTCCTACTACTGCAACTTTGTCTCGTGCACATTGCTCTGCAAGGCTTCTTACATTTGCTTCATTTATTGAGGGAAGTGTTATGAGGCGGTCTTCTAATGCTTCGCGTTCCTCTCTGCCAAGATCTCTCAAATCGTCTTTACTCCTGCTAAGAAGAGTATCAGAGAACGATATTAGCCCTATGCCTACAACTATAGATATAAAAAGCATTATCATTACTGCTATTGGCATCTCCATTTTAGCGTATGTATTCCTCTATCTTTTTTTCTGCATAAGGATACGACCATATTAGTAGGATGATTGTCAATCCCGAAAAAATAAACAGGGCGATATCTCCGTCAATATTATATATGATTGCTAGTATAAATGATAAAGTTGCTGTGAACAAGGATAGTATTCCCATGTATATTTGCGTAAGATTATTTCGAATGTAAGTCCTATTTTCTTTCTTGTTACCTTGCAATTCCTGTAGTAAAATCAGTTCGTACGATATAAATAGTATGATGCCCAGAATAAATCCTATTATCAACGAACTGATAGTACCCATAGAGTCTATGGATATATAAACCGTAATCCCTATAAGGAATATTGATAATACAAGCCAAGCAGTTCTTAAAAGCCTGTGCTTCGTTCTAATATTCATATGCTTCCTCTTTTTTACTATTTTTTAAATGTTTCCATTTAAATATTTATATGTATATTTGCAGGGTGGCGATGCATGTGTCAACGCCATTATCCTGCAAAACTATTAGTTTGTAGTTGATAATTTCGCTGTTAATCGGGTCTGTTTCACCAAATGCCCATTCTTTTTCCTGACACCCATATATTTCCTCCTGGAAAACCCTGTAACCTTTTATTAAGCCAGATAATACGCAATCATTTTCATTTAGCTTATCTTCGCTTAAATAAGTCTTATAGTGGCATATTAATAAGCTGTCCTTATATTGCTTTGCAATGTCGAAAGACTTTAATTCGGATTTTGCAGCTGTGCTTATTTGTACAGTGTTGGAATAAACAGATATGAATATTATTATACCAAATACGAGTATTACTATAAGGAAAAAACCTGTGATTGTTGAAAAAATCCCTTTTTTATCCATTTTTACCTTATGAATTCTTCTGCACTAACCGTGAAATTCGTAGGAGTCTTGTTAAACTCTAAATTTATTATCTTTGCAAGGTCTGCCTCAAAATAATTGCTAATGGGGCATGTAAGCTCTGTACAACCGCTCATATCCTTAGTCTCTATACACACTTTTGACTCATTAATATATATATTTCCTTGATTCGTCCTGGGATTGTATCTGGCAGTATAATAGCTGCTAATACAACCTGTGTCAGTATAAATAAAAATTTGTCTTAAATCATAATCTATTTGGGCTGAAATGCCAGTTAAAGGCCTTATGTTAGTTGAAAACCAAGTTATTACTATTATTGCAACTACAAGAATTGCCATCCACATTATGATTGGGGAAGCTAAATCCGCTTTTTTATCCAACATATATAAAACCTCTTTTACTTAGGTAATTCATAAATTTGTACGTATACTTCCGTGTAGCCAAGGGTGGGAAGCAATATTTTTCTTTCAAAGACATACCTCGTTCTCTCTGGTTCTTTCTGGCCTAGGACTAACACTCTTCTTTCAAAAGCAGCCTCCAATTTTTCAGTGATTTGGTCTGCGATAAGGTTAACGTTAGCAATATTGACACCCTCTCCTCCTGTCGGATTGGCAATAGCATTCATCTGGCTTAAAATGGATTGTTGGCATTGGTCTTTAAAGCACACATTTTGGTACCTGGATTCGTCGGTTGAATCGATGCGTTCACTTCCTGTTGCAGGCCTACAACCAGGACATTCTTGGTGGTGGCACAAAGTCTCAAATTCCCCGACCGAAGGAGGAATATAATTGTAGTACGGGTCGTTGCTGCTTAGACTTATTTCATTCCATTCGTAAAGATACTGAAAATTGCAGTCAAAAGAAAAAATTGGTATTACTATGCTGTTCCTGTTCCTATCAAGGAAATAATTAATGGCATCCGCGAGTTGTTCTTCGGTTCTTTCAACAGGGCATTCTGGATCGCAAAGCCTGCAAATAATGTAATTGCCATAGCTTTGACTACGAGGAATATCGAAGCACCCATCGGAAATGCTGCTTGAAGATAACTGGTCAAAGACAGGTATTACGACATGAACATCTTGTTCTCTTTCATCCACACCCAAAATACTTCTTCTAAACAATTTTTCAGCATGAACAATGCCTCCAAGCCAGTCAGACTCAACATAATCCCCTACAAACCCGTGACGCCCACTCAAGTCTACAGGCCTATTAACAACAAGATATGTATCATCACCATATATTTTGTTAGAGTTCAAGTTTGTGCACTTATCACGATGGATGTCGCCAAAAGGCTCGCAGGCATCAATCTCAGATTCTTCAGTTAACACATATATTTTTGCGCTCGCAGATACGCCCGAATCACCAAATATTTCGTTAACAGAATTAAGGATACTATTGAGCCGTTCCCCGATTATCCTTTTTTCGTTCCTGTTACTATTAGAACCATCGAAAACAAAAGAAAGGGTTGTATCAGTGTAAGCCTGCCGTATCTCAGCATAATAGTTATTCTCCCCATAAAATTCGTTTAAAAGATTCTCCAATTCATCCGAAACGTTTATTGAAACACCATCTCTACCTGCAGCCCTGGTTTCTCCCCTTGAAATATAGTTGCCTATTAATATATGGACAGGGAGGTTCGTATTCGTCTCACGAAGGTTCATAAAGCTATTCATGCCAGTAGAGTAATAGTCAAACAAATAACTTCTGTGTTCTTCTCCAATATCCTTTATTTGGTCTGTAAAAATCTGACCCGTAAGAATTACAATACCAATAATAAGAAAAAATATTATTAGTATCATGCTTAAAATATCTTCTAATAAGGCCATTCAAAACCCCTTTTAACTATGACGGACGAGGACATGTGGGATCTGAAGAACAATACGAATCACCACAACAATAAGGCCTGCTCGAAGGACACCATGAACCGTCACAACAATCTGTGCCTGGTGAGGAATAGGAGCATCTTCCGTTGTTGCACGTCCCTGTAACAGAGCACGCTCCTATTCTCTGTATACAAGCATCTCCATTTGTGTGGTAAATACACGCGCCTGTATTAGGATCACAAGTACCCATACATGAGCCGCTTCCGCACCGCCTATCATTTGGAACTTGCACCACACAAGCATCCACACCGACGTCAACTCCAGTACACCTTAAATCAATACATTGGTTAATCCTGCCAGAAGGATATTCCGGTGTAGAACAACCAGTATCTCCCGCGGCAGGGACATCGCACATTGCCTGATCACCACACAAGGAACAGACTGTGAAATCGCCTTCGCACCTATCATCTGCTCCTGGGTAATGCCAAGGAAGACCTAAATCTATGTATTCCGCGCATTCGAATAAACCTTGTTCATTAAACTGACCTAGATCTGCTACTACACAAATAATATCTACAGGACAATAACGATGGTGAAGCCTGTCATCAGGCGCACAGGGCACCGCGTCAGGTGTGTCATCAGGGCAAACTGCGGGGCCTCCTCCTCCACCGCCCGCGCAAACTAATGGAATCTGGTCGGTTGTTTCCCAGTCGGGTTCGTCATCCGGGGGGTCACACACATACCTATTCTTAAACTTAATTCTAAATCTTAATTCTTGATAATCTGAGGCGGATAAATCAGGGTTTCTGCACATAATTGTTATATCTCCAGCAGCTTTTCTTTCCAGTCCTAATTCATATAATGCTCTAGGGTCATTATCAGGATCAGGCACGTCTTGATTTAATTCCTCAGTCATAGGATCTGTAGGCAACCGAGATAAAGATATTGGTTGAAACTCGATATCTGCCATCCCCACAAAATCAATGGTTTGGGGAGTTGCCCAATCAGTTAGTATGCGGCCATCATATGGTGAAGGATGCAAACTGCAATCATCAGTATCAGGATCCGATCCAGGGGAGTCTGCACACACTTTGTCCTCTTTAATTAACAAGTTGTAATCATTACCAATTTCTATGATGGATCTATCATATGATACAAAACAACGAAGGTCCTCCCTTAGGTCAACAGTTTCTCCGCAAACCGTTGCTCCCGACATTAAATTGTTCAGGACTTCTACAGCACTATCCAGAATCGTGGTTACATTGCCCATTTTTATGCCGTGGCGATCAACTATTCTTCCTATTTCGGCCATAGTTATGGGTTCTCTCCCACAGCAACAATTGGAGAACTGGCACACTTCAGATTCATGGTATTCTAAAAACAAATCTGTTAATCCTCCAGCATCACATTCCAGCCAGGTGTTGAGTTTCTCATGCATATATTTTAGCTCTGAAGGAATAACGTATCTGTCTGATAAATCTACTCTTCTCGTTTCTGTATCAGAGACGATGTCTATATAAGCATCTTCAAGTCTTATTATTACGCCCTCTTCTTCTATCTTTAAATCGTAAGAGCCCTCAATATCTCCAAGCCTTATGCTTTCACTGCCCCCTGTGTATTCAACATTTATAATTGTGTCTTCCATCAATTCTAGCATTCTTTCCTCTACTATTTCTAAGGGTACATTATAAGGCTGGTTCCAATAGAATACTCCTCCTGGCATTACTGAGAAGCCTGTGCGCATGCTAGTCCTGAAAGATTCGAAGTACCCTCTTTCCACACCACTTTTCACTTCGCTGAATACTTCCCCGTAATCAAGCCTTGATTCTTCAGGTATGAAAGGACGGTAAACCATGACTGTTATCGCAACAAGAAGCAATACTATAACAAGGGTGATTGCCGCAACATTTCCCTTTTTTGAATTTCTTTTTTTCATTTTGCAGATGATAATAAGCACTCTTTGTGTTTCGCCTTTTTAAATTTTATCATATTTCTTCAATTACAAGTGTTAAATTCTCCGTGTTACACGAGATTCTGAGCAAAGTTGGAGGAGTTATTAATTCTGGCTGCAAAACCAGATCCTCCCTCGCCCCACAATTGTATTCTCTTGACTGTATTGAATAACACAAATTATACTTTTCGTAATGAGAAAACAAGTATTCTTTGGTGATATTGCTGCCTGAACGAAGAGAGATAATAAGCTCTCCCTCTCTTTGCCCGTACCCGCATTCCCTCCAAACATTGAAAGCTACAGGAGCAACCTCTGCTGATTCTACGTTCCTAAAACGCAAAGTTTCATCTCTCTGAAGCATTTTTCTCAGAGTTGAATAAATATCTTCTACTTGTATATCTGTTATGAAAACAATTATAAGACCACCTATCATTATTACTATAGCTAAATAAGTTATAAGCTCTATAGTTTCCATTTTTTTTTAACCCATTTCAAGTGTTTTGAACACAAATAATAGTATTAACGCAAAGACTATCATGGCAAGTATCACTCCCAAAAGTGTAAATACTGTTTTAATCATTAACAATACACTTACATTTTACATTAATAAAATTATCGTTCTCAAAAATAAGCTTCATGGCAAAAATTGAGAATACTACTTAAGAGTAAAAATTATTTTCGCGCTTGTTTTAGGTCAACCACAGATAAGCAGGTAGGATATAAGCGTTAAATTTAAATATTCATAAGGAAACAGTTCTTAAATGGACAAGAAGGGATTAAGCGTATCAATCAACATGGTGGTCATTATAATATTGGCTATCATGACTCTTGTCGTGGCTATAGGGTTCATCACAGGGTTCTTCGCGGAAATGTTTCCTAGGATTCCACAGCCTCCAGAGTTAATAGAAGAGCCAACACCTAGTAAACCAATAACTTTCGGGCTTAGGGCAATAGAAAGAGGTAAAAGTGCGCCTATATCTATAGGTTTCTATAATGATGAAGAGAGCACAGTAAGTTCTGATGTTGTGCCTGTGATTACTTGTTTGAACCTGGACTCTTTAAGTGTATCTGCTCTCGGCCTCGAAGTCCCAATAGGAGATAGGACTACATACAAGCCAGTGCTTTCTGTTCCCAGGGATACTCCTAGAGGGATTTATTCTTGCACAGTAACCATTAGCCAGACTTCTTCTGCGTTTACATTAGAAGTAAGATAATTTTTTTCTCCGAAAATTTTATATATTACTTTTCCAGGCTGTGTTGTGGGGAGCGTAGATTATCTTATGAGGCCGACACTCAGACAGGAACTTGACGGGGTAATGGTTAAGGAAGTTATAGATAAATATTATTTTTCTGAATTAGAAAAAATTAAGGAGATATCAAGTGGTGATGCTGCTTATTGGGTGGATCACGTGGCTTTGCTGGAGAGCAGGAAGCCTTTGCTTGATTTAAGGGAAGAAAAGCCGTTTCTTTACGACTTCTCAGAATTAAAAAGGGATGCTTTAAGGAAAATAAGCTTTTATGGCGGAGTCTCAATTGATAAGATTAAGGGGCTTGAAAGCATACACAATATTAGGGAAAGCATGGAGGTATATATGTTCTTTAAGTACTTCCAGGAAGCCTTTTTTTGCTTGCTCGCAGTAGATAACGAAAAAAAGAACGGGCTTTTTTATTCAGAAACAAGTTCTTTTGTCCCGGATAAGTATGCTTCTTTTAAGAAAGAGGCTGTTTCCTTGCTGCGAGAGGGAACTGGTGTTTCTGCAAAAAGCGTGCTTGCTTCTCCTTTCGTTTTCTTTGCATCAATACCTGAGACAACTGAATATTTGTCCAGGCCTTTATCCGAAATAGTGGAGAATGGCTCGTGCGAATTTGATTATTCTTTGGATGAGCGGGCTGAGATGGAAGCATTGCGCGTTTTTAATATTAATACGCTGCGCTTGGTAGAGGCGTATTCGGATAATGAGATGCGTGCTTTAGGATTGACCAAGTAATTATTTTTTACGGAAAAAGTTATAAAACATATTCTATTACCTTTTTTCTGGCAGGAGGTGTCTATCATGAATATAGGATTAAGCGAGGAAAACGTAGCTAATGTGTCAAAGGCTCTTAACGAGTACCTGGCAGACTTGTATGTTTTGGTTACAAAGACAAAGAATTACCATTGGAATATGAAAGGCCAAAATTTTTACCCATACCACAAGATGCTTCAGGAACAGTACGAAGCCCTCGATGAGGCAATAGATGAGGTGGCTGAGCGAATCGTGATGGTAGGCAGCATAGCTCACGGCACCTTGAAAGAATTCTCAAAGAAAGCCGTGTTGAAAGAGCATCCTGGAGATGTGCCGGCAGAGAAGAAAATGATTCAAAACCTCAAGGAAGACCATGAGCAGATGGTAAAAAGCTTAAGGGAGAGTATTGCTTTGTGCCAAGCAAACAAGGATGAAGGATCAGCAGATTTGCTTATAAAGCAAATTCAGTTCCATGAAAAGTCAGCGTGGATGCTTAGGTCTTCACTAGAAAAATAGTTTTTTTGCCAGTTATTATTTGTTTAAAATGGATGTAGAACTAGTCCAAGGCAATATTGCTGACGTGGAAGCAGATGTTATTGTGAATGCTGCGAACAGGACCTTGCCAGGTGGCGGAGGCGTTGACGGCGTTATTCACGCTGCTGCGGGGCCTGGCTTGCTGGATGAATGCCTTGAGCTAAGGAAATCTAAGTATGTTTCTGGGTTGCCAGTAGGACAAGTGGCAGTCACTAAAGCGCATAAGCTGAAGGCTAAGCACATATTTCACACGGTGGGCCCTGTAAGGGGAAAGGATGACTTGTCCTTGCTTAAGGATTGCTATGTTAACTGCTTGAAGAAAGCAGAGGAGTTAGGGGCTAAAAGCATTGCTTTCCCAGCTATAAGCACAGGTGCGTACAAAGTGCCTGTGGAGTATTCTGCTAAAGTTGTGCGTGAGGTTTTAGGGGATTTTTTGCCTGCGCTTAGGGTGAAGCTAGTGTTGTACAGCTACGCGGATAAGGCAATTTATGAGAGGGTTTTCAAAGAAAAATGATTTTTGCATGGTATTGAAATGACTTTCTTCTTAAGAATTTTTTTATAGGATTGACGAGAAAAGATTTCCAACTAATAATCCTAGGGTTATAGCGCCTATTCCAGCCATGACTCCTGCCACGGATACGCCTAGCATCATATTGTTTTTTTCGTTCCCGCTTTCTACCATTCCGACAACGCCTAGCAGGATGGCGATGGTGCCAGATACCCAAACAACGTAAGGCGTAGCTATGTACATGGATGTTCCGAAGATCACTGCTACTAGTATTCCTAGCATTCCGAACAGTATAGAATTAACACCCATGCCTGTTGAGTTCATAATAGAGCCTTATTCGAAAGCATATTATATATATTTTGTTATTTTCTGTATTCTCTCTCAAACAAGCCTTTTAGGCGTTTTGCTTTCTTTTCTCCTACTAATTCAACTTCCTTAAGTTCTTGTTCTGAGGCGTTTACAATGTTCTTTATTGAATTAAAATGCTCTAATAAATAAGGAGCGATCCTGCTTCCGATGCCTGGGAATCCTGAGATTATGTATTCTTGGAGTTCCTTGTCCGTCATAGGCTTATGTGTGTGGAGTTGAAAGTCTTTCTTGTCCGGGTCTTGTTCCCTGTCGGCAATTACTTTTAGCAAAGAAGCTGTATCTTTTGGGTTCTTTGCCTGGATTATTGGTATTCCGAGGTTTATTGTCAGGGCGGCTATCATGCCGCGGATAGCATTAGGGTGAATTCTTCGTTGAGCGTATAGATCTTCTTCGCCTTCCACTATGATTAGCGGCTTCCTGTATTGCTTTAAGTCCTTGGCTTGGCTTAATAATCTGCCGTCTATGATGCTGTCCACGAAGTCCTTGACTGTTTTGTATTCTATTACTACTTCGTCGCTTAATAAGTAATCTCCGACTTCAAGGCTTCTTAGCTCTATGTTTGTGTTCATTTCAAGCAATGCTTTCAAGGTACTGGAGCCTTTCTCCCTGTAGTCTACTTTTACTATTGTTTTCCTGTCTTCTGAGTAGTCTTGGATTGTTTTAGGCTTGTCCTTGAGGTGCTCGTGGAGCTTTTTCTTGATGTTATCCAAGTGGGTATACATCCTTCTTTCTTTGTGGTGGGCGCTCCACCTGTGCGCTTCATCCCTTGTGCCTTTTGCTATTAGCATGATTACACGGCCTGATTTTTGGCGTCCAGTCCTTCCGCGCCTTTGCACAGTCCTAATAGCGGAAGGTATTGGCTCGTAGAAAACGACTAAGTCTACTTCTGGTATATCTAGGCCTTCTTCTCCTACAGATGTAGCGATTAAGCATTGAAAGTCGTTGTTTTCAAACCTTTCTATCATTTCTTTCTGCTTTTTCTGCGTTAAGCCAGTATCTTTTTTCTTTGCCTGGCCTACGAATATTTCTGATTTGACTTGTTTTTCTTTGAGCATGCTTTTTATTTCAGAAGCAGTATCCCTGTATTGTGTGAATATGATTATTTTTGATTTATTGTTTTCTTTGATTTCTTCACCAACGATTTTTTTAAGTTCTTCTATTTTCGGGTGTTGTACTTGCTTTTCGTTCAAGGAGCGTGCTAGGATTAAGGCGGAGCGGAAGTTCAGGTCTTTCACCAGGTTTTTTACTGCTTTGACTTTGCTTGTTACGGCTTGCTTTTCCAATTGTTCCAAGTATTCTTTTGTTTGGTATACTCCTTGCGTTTCTATCAGTTCTAAGGCGTATTGCACTTTCATTGCTTCGGCCATTAAGCTTACTGTTTTTAGTATTTCAAAGTCTTTTTCTCCCTGAGCGATTTTTGCATGTAGCCCGCTCATTATGCTAAGCAAAGTAGTCTTAGTGTAATTATTTGCGTTTCCGTGTATGTATCCTAGTTGCTTGGCTTCTTCTATCTTTGAATTATAGCATTTCTCTAAGAACATCTTTAAGCGCTTTATGTCTTCTGTTAATTCAACATTTACATATTTTACGTTGATGTCTTGGATGTATGTTTTTACGTCTTCTGAGTCATGAGTCCTGTACTCTATTTCTTGTATTCCTAGGTTGTAGCATACTTCTAGGATTGTTTCTGTGTCCGTGCCGGGGCTTGCTGTTAATGCAATGATTCTTTCATGCTTCGCCGTTTCCAAGTATTTTTTTGCGATGTAAACATAAGAATAATCGCCGGTTGCCCGATGGGCTTCGTCAAATATTATTAATGAAATGTTTTCGAGTTTGGCTTTCCTGTTTATCACATCATTCTCTACGCCTTGCGGTGTTGCTACTATTATTCTTTTTTCTTCCCATAACTTTTCTCTTTTTGCCGGGCTTACAGTTCCTGTGAACAATGTTATTTCTTCTTCGTGGCTTGGTATTAGTTGTTTCAGGGTTTTTTCGTGTTGCTGTGCTAACGGCTTTGTTGGTGCTAAGAATAATATTTTTGATTCTGGGTAGTTTTTTAGGCGGTGATGTATTAGCATTGCTGCTATCGCGGTCTTGCCAAGGCCTGTTGGAAGCACGACTAATGTGTTTTGCTTTGCCGCCGTATTCAGGATTGTTTCTTGGTATAGCCTGGCCTTAAAGTCTGTGTTCATCTTCCTCTAGGAACTTGCTTTTTTATTTAAACTCTTTGTGCAGTTGACCAGTGAAATAATTACTATATGGAAGATAATTGTTTATGCTCAATATAGAACAAAGCAATAAATCAATATCTTTTACTCTTCCAAAATTCCTCCGTAAAGACTCTCAAGAACTTGTTATAGCTTAAACCAAACATCCTCATGAAATTCTTTTCAAAATCCCTCTTTTTATTGTTCTTCGAAAAAGATTTGATAAGCCTTCTCAGCTTTTCCTCTCCGTAATTCCTCACAAGAAAGTCTACAGCGCCATAATGCACCGCGTACATATCATCCGTAAGCTTCCTAAATATCAGCCTGTAAAACATTAAGTTTCTAACTTTCTTCTTTGTATATTTTGTTTTTTTCTTAAAAGTCTTCCCTGGCACTTGCCCAGCGACGTACATGGCAAGCCCTTCGGTAAGCCAATAAGGCCCTTTGTATAGGTTATAAGTGTACGCGTAAGCATGGTTTATCTCATGGGCAAGAACCATTGTAAACTTAGGAGTCCCGCCGAATTTCTTATATGTTCTATTGAAAAGAGATGGGCTTCTCATAATTATGCCTTTTTCTTTTGTTGCCACGGCCTTCACCCAAGGGCTATAAAACTTACCCGCTAATCTTTTGAAATCCTTTTCTGTATGAGAAATCGTAATTGCGAAGTACAACTCGCAGTCTTTGCCAAAGAAATCCTTATTAACCTTATAAGCATGCCTGCATTTCTCCTTTAGGTCTTTAGAAATCTTTTTCTCGTCAATAATTTCGTAGTTCTTTGTTCGAAAAACATGCATACAAATGCTTTCTTCCTTGTTTTATTTAAAGTTATCCTTGCAAAAGTTATTTATATACCAAAAACATTCCCTTATATATGGGGATATTAGAAGTTAAAGGGGTGAAGGCAGAGTATTCTTTTCACAAGCCCAAGAACTTTAATGGAAAGGCAGTTTTCTTAGTCCCCGGCGTATCTGGTGGAGCATTAACCTCTAGGTTTAGTTTCCTATTGAGGCCTTTCCAGGAAAAAGGCTACGCAACACTCAAAGCAGACATATGGGAGAACCGAAAGGAGTTCCTGAGCTTGACAGCGGAACAAATCTTTTCCTTGCTTGACGAAATAATAAGCTTCCTCAAAAAAGAAGGCTCTAAAGAAATAAGCGCGGTAGGAAAAAGCCTTGGCGGCGGCCTATTATTAATGTATGCTAACAACGAAATAAAAAAATTATATTTGTTCGCGCCAACAATTGGCTTAACAGAAGAAACCAAGGAAAGAACTATAAAGAGAAAGTTCAGGGAGTTCCCAACCATAGAATCTATAAGGGTTGGAAAAAAGAATTTGCAAGGGATAAAAAGCAAAGTCTTTGTCTTCCAGGGCAACAAAGACAAAACCGTCCCGATGGAAGAAGCAAAAGAGCTCTCAAGCCACATAAAAAACTGTGAGTTCATGGTATTGGAAGGGGCAAGCCATTCTTACAAGACAGATGTAGAGCAAAACACTATAAAGATGTCCTTAGAAAAAATAATTGACTAATACTTTAACAGGAATTCGCTTAATTTTTTATCCGCATCCTTTCTTCTCTTCTGGTGCGCTTCAAGGAACTCACTGATCTTTTGTATCGCGTAAGCTTTTAACTCTCCACTCATCATCTCTCCGGACTTGTACTTGCCCTCGATTTCCTTGAGCTTCTTATCGTCTTCCTCAAACATATACCTCAGGTACTGGAATGGAACATCTATTTCGGTGTCTCCGCCGTGCTTCCTGTGCTCTTCAACAGTATCTTTTCCCCCGCTGAAAGCGTACTTATTTATCTTTTTCTTTACATCGTTAGGTGTGTCTGATGCAAGTATTCCCTTCGCTGCTTCCGTGCTGCTCATCTTACCAGTCCTTCCTGATAGTGGCGGGAGGAATGAGCATTGTATGCTTGCAGGCTTGTAATGCCCAAGCTTAGGAAGGATATCTCTTGTCAGCCTGAAGTGAGGGTCTTGGTCAACAGCGTGGGGTATTAAGCAAGGAATCTTTTTCTTTTTTAGTATGCTTGGCAGGAATGAAGGGACTGTTTGCATCGAAGTGTAGAAAATGCTTCCTATGTTGTTTGAGTCTGTGAAGCCGAAGCTTGACTTTATCGTGGAAAAAGTTATTTTCTTGGCTACCTTGATCGCTTCAGGGTATAGTAATCCCGCGTGCTTAGTGTTGATTATGAAATGCGTTTTCTTCGGGTCAAAGCCTACAGCTACTACATCCAACATGTTTTCGTGCAGCCACTTCTGTATTTCTTCATAAGACATGTCTTTGTACAAGTATTTCTCATCATCTGTGAACTGGAAGTAAAGCTCAACATCAAAAGCATCTTGAAGCCACTTCGTGAAGTACCAGACCATTAAATGGCCTAGGTGTATCGGGCCGGATGGGCCGCAGCCTGTGTATAAAAAGAATTTATTTCCTTTTTCGTATTCGTTGAAAAGCCATTTCAAGTCCCTGCCTGCGAAGAAAACTTTTCGTGTAAGCATGAAATGCAGTTTTCCTGCATGCTTTTCTATTCTTTTAAGGGTTTCAGGGCTTATTTCTTCTAAGCCGAATTCTTTTATGAGTTTCTTGTAGTCTATATCTCCTTCGACTTCGTACGGGTTTACAACGCTTTTAGCCATGAATAGTATTTCTCGAGTATTATTAATAAAGTTATCGGAAAAACTCTGTTCTGCATACCTAGGCGTGCCTTTAAATCGAAATGTTTTTATATTTGCAGGAGAAAAGAATTTCTTGTTTTTCATTGGATGGTGCTTAATGGGTGGTTTTGTCAGAAAAGGTATTCTCTCCGCATTTATACTTCTCGGTTCCCTCACACCATATAATTGTTCTTCGCCTCCTCAATTGAAAACAAGCATCCCACATGATGGCTTTAGCTCTGCGAAAACCGTCTTCAGCGAGAATGTCTTGAAAAACCTAAAATACTTTTATGTTGGCAAGTTCATAGAGTATCCTTTGTGCCTGTTCGGGAAGGAGAAAGACGGAACTTATTATGTTGAGGATTTAGGCTTTCCAAATATTGGTTTTGCGAATCAAATAATGACTAATTTCAATGCAGACACTTGCAGGGAGAGAGAAGACTACCTTGGTCTTATACACAATCACGTTATGGCTGCAGGAGAGGGTTGTGGGCCTAGCGAAGGGGACTTGGAGAGGTTTAGGAATGACACGAGTGCGGTTATTGAGAGTATTGTTTGCGATGTTAAATATGTTCCTCGGCCAGGTTTTTCCAGTATAGCTATTAAGACTATTGACAGGAGCGCGTTGGAAATTGTAGCTTCGAAAAATTACAACACCCCAACAAATAATTAATTACTCCAGAGTAATTACAAAAACAAAAGATTTTTATATTTGAAAAGCCTCACCATCTCAACTCAAATAGAGGTAACACAAAATGAAGAAAAGAATATTAGATTTTATAGATAGACATCATATTAAAATTCTTTATTCTACAGCTGCTTTTGCAGCAGCAGCAAGCATTTTTACGTATAGAGGCACCCCGGTACACGTGGAACTAAAGGATAAAACAGGAGATGGCAAACAGGAAATAACAGTAAATACGAGGGCGGGTCATCAATATATCTTCTTGCCGCAAGAAGACGGAACATACCTATTCATCAACAAAGCAAAAGAGCAAGAATTAAAGCAGGCAGAAGAAAGCATAAAAGAAAAATATGAAGGCCTAGAAGAAAAAATAAAGCAATACAAATAAAAATGGACAAACACAAAAAAATCCTTAACGAATACTTGCACGGAAATCTAAGTGCACTCGAAGAAATAACTGAAAAAGAAAAAGAAATTGCATCTATAGGTGCGATACACATCCCTTTCTACGAAAGCCTTACAATAAGGCTAAACCACAACATATATTGTAAATTCTTCGCGTTCTCACACGCACTAAAACAAGCCTTGGACACAAAAAACATAAAGAATTTTAAAGATATATACCATGAAAAATACGGGACAATAAGCAAGGAATAAAAATGTTGCCAGAAAGCCAAACAAAAAAAGGCGCCATCTACGCTTCTGATAATAAAGCAGAAGAACAAGAAATTCTCAACACAGGCGTAATACGCACTATGCTCCCAAATGACATTGCAGAAAAGCTGAGGAATTACGAATTCGAAAAAAGGCCGGATGAAGACTTAGAAAAGGATTACTTGAAAGCAAGCCTTATGATGTACAATTTCTTCCCTTTATGCTACTCGAGGTGTGATTAAGCCATGCAGCCGCATTTTTCTTCAAGAATATTTATATACCTAAATAACAACATCAAACGCATGGCATGGAAAAGGCTTTTCGTCTCAGGACTATTCTTCGCATTAGGAATATTAGTACTCATAGTAGGCGGCAACATAACTGGGGGAGTGACAGGTGTTGCTGACTGGCAAGACTCTTACTACATTTTCTTTGCAGCCCTGCTTTTTTTTGTCTCAGGATTTTTTCTGCTGATTTCATTGTTTTTTGACAAAAGCCTTAAGTTCGACGCTGAGGAGCCTCCTATTACCGAAACAAAACCTCTTTCTTCATACAAAAACCAAAAATATTCCGGTAATAACAAGAAATATTCCGATGATTAAAGATAAACTTTATAAATCATTTTAATTCTCTTATCGATTGCAATGGCATACACAAAACTCGTAATGGAATAACCATGCTAGATTGCACTCTACATTCTACTTTTTTTTGCACAGCAAGACCTTCCCTGGATACACTAGGGAAAAGAGGGGTTTAAATGGCTAAAAACAAGAAAGAAAAACCTATAGACTTCAAGTACAACCTAGGAATATACTGGGAGCTAATCAAGAAGTACAAAAAAGTAATCTTCGTAACACTCCTGGTAGCATTAGTAGTTGAAGCTACGTTTCTTGCTGACAAGCTCGTATTTAAGGAATTGATAGACAAAGGAACAGAGTTTGCCGCAGGGAGCCTGGAACAGCAAGCATTCATAGCAATACTGCTAGGACTGGCCGCGCTTTTTGTCAGCATAATAATAACAAGAAGCGTAACCCAATGGGTAAAGCTGCACATGATAAACCTGTTGGAAACAAGGCTTATTTTTGACTTGAAAAGAATGATGTTCAGCCACCTTGTAAGGCTGTCATATAGTTTCCACACCAATAACAAGACAGGCTCAATAATAAGCAGGCTTGTAAGAGGAGGCAGGGCGATAGAAGGATTGACAGATGTATTCATATTCAACTTCATACCTTTGTTATTCCAGACAATAGTAGTAGCGGGAGCCCTGGTGTTTTTCGACATAACCTCCGCATTAGTAATAATACTGACTGTAACAATATTTATTGCTTACAGCTTTTACATAAACCGCTTACAGCAATCCGCTAACATGGCGGCTAATAACGCGGAGGACTCGGAGAAGGCAGTGATCAGCGACATCTTCACCAATGTGGACTCTGTTAAGTACTTCGGAAAGGAAAGGCAAACCCAGAAAAAATATGAAAAATATGGGAAGAGGACAAGCAGCGCTTTCTTCTACCACTGGAATTTCTTCCGGTGGCTTGGAGCAGGCCATACCTTGATACTTGGATTCGGGTTGTTGTTCCTCATGTGGTTCCCTGTGATGAAACTATTAGATGGAACTATGACTATCGCGACAGTTGTATTCATATTCACAGTGTACGGCAACATAATAGGGCCTTTGTTCGGATTCGACCATGGCTTAAGAGGATTTTACAGGTCGATGGCGGACTTGGAAAGCCTTTTCGAATACCACAAAGTCGAGAATGAGATAAAGGACTCTCCGAACGCCAAGCCCTTAAAGATAAGGAAAGGAAAAATCGAGTTCAACGACGTTACTTTCAGGTATAAGAAAAGATACGTGCTAAGGAATTTTAGCTTAGTAATTCCTGAGAACAAAAAAGTAGCTTTTGTAGGCCCGAGCGGAGCAGGAAAGACAACTATTGTAAAATTGCTGTACAGGATGTACGACTTGGATAAAGGAAGCATAACAATAGATGGAGAGGACATAAAGGATGTAAAGCAGGAATCCTTGCGCTCAGAGCTAAGCATTGTGCCCCAGGAATGTGTGTTGTTCGATGATACATTGAAGAACAATATCGCTTTCAGCAATCCTCGTGCTTCAGAGAAAGAAGTTTTTAAGGCAATGAAGTTCGCGCAGCTTGACAAAGTCGTCAAGAACTTCCCTTTGAAGGAAGGCACGATTGTCGGCGAACGAGGAGTAAAATTGTCTGGTGGGGAAAAGCAAAGGGTTAGCATAGCTAGGGCTATATTAGCTGATAAAAAAGTGTTGGTGTTAGATGAAGCCACATCCGCCCTGGACTCTGAGACTGAGCACGAAATACAGCAAGACCTTGCAAGGCTTATGAAGGGAAGAACTAGCATAATAATAGCCCACAGGCTTTCCACCATAATGCACGCGGACATAATCGTGGTAATGGAGAAGGGCAGGGTTGTCCAGAAAGGAACTCATGAGGAGTTGATTAATCAGGACGGCTTGTACAAGCACCTCTGGAATTTGCAGAGAGGAGGCTACATCAAGTAAAAACTTTTTATATTACCTTTTCTTTTCTTTTTTTTGATGGATGGAAATTCTAATACGCGCAAAGAACTCAGGGATGGGAATATGTTGCATTACATGAACCTCCACGAAAACATTGATGGAGTTGAAAGGACGTACAGTTATTTATTGCTGGAAACAGAATATAAGACGATAATGTTCCCGAATAAGCAGTACTACAAAGAGTTCAACGCAGAAGAAGTCTTCGAATGGTACAATAAGATAGATTCGCTAGAAGACATGAAAGCTTTAACGAATGAAATATATTTTTCTAGGCTAAAAGAATGATTATTCTTTCTTTATCAACAAAACCCATTTCTCCTTCAGATAATCTGATGCGGTTAGCCAATCATCTTCTTTTAAGTTATATTGTTTAAGGAAATCTTTAGTTATTCTCGGGGAGGAAAGCTTATATTTTTTTATCCCTGATTTTTCTACTATTTTTTTCATTTCTTTTAATGTGTACGATGCTCTGTGGGATTCTACGTATAGTATCATGTTTTCTATGTTTAGTTCTGATGCTAATTGGATTATGTGAAGAACGGCTTCTTCAGGGGCGTCCCTTCTTAAGTCTATAGCATAAATATATCCATCTTTCTTTAGTACTCGATACATTTCCTGCAATGTTTTAACAGGGTTTTTGAAATGATGAAAAGAATCTTTGCATAAGATGTAGTCAAACGTTTCATCAGGAAATTCCAGGTTGTCTCCGCGCATCCGGAGAAATTTTATTTTTTTGTTCGCAACATGTTTTCTTCCTACTTCCAACATCGCTTTGGACATGTCTATTCCTACGAATTCAAGGTTATTATTGTGTTTTCTGAGAGCGTTCATTAGGCCGCCGTATCCACATGCGACGTCAAGGACTTTTCCTTCTTTTATGTTGATGTTTTTCAAGATATTCCTGGCGATTAAGTCGTATATATCCCAGCTTTTTTTCTTGAGCTTCTGATGGGCTTTGTAGTAAGATAAGACTTCCTCGTAATCGTCCATTTCCTGTTCTTTTTCAGGCACTCTTTTTTTATACAGCATTTCATGTCTTTGTTTAGGGTTGTTTATTAAGTTTATTCAAGAAACTTTAACTTCTATATGGTAAATAATTGCTATTCTAAAAATATAAATACCACGCAAAAACACTCATAACATGCTCCTCTCCAAAACCCTGAAATTCTACAAAAGAAAGGACATCCAGAAACTAATCGTAAAACATGCAAAAAACAAGGAAATAGGAGTCCGCTACGCAGGAGGATACTTCGGAAAAAGACCGGACACACTAGTCTACGAAAACGACGTCTTAGCACTCGCAAAGAAGAAAGCCACGAGCTTCCACGTATCAGAAGAAACATGGAGTAACCCCTTGCAACTAAACCCTGACCTGAAACAACACGAACTAGACGAACTAAGAAAGGGATGGGACTTAATACTAGACATAGACTGCCATCACTTCACATACAGCAAAATAGCAACACACCTACTCATAAAAATCCTGACAGAATACGGAATAAAAAGCGTGACATGCAAATTCTCAGGGAACAAAGGATTCCACATCGCAATACCCTACGAAGCATTCCCAGAAACAGTAAATAACGAGCCAACAAAAAAACTCTTCCCAGACGCACCAAGAAGAATCGCGTACCACTTAAGAGACAAGCTAAAACCATTACTTGAAAAAGCAATAATGAGAATAGAAAAGAATAGCGTAGCTAACGTGGCAAAAAGAACGGGAATAGAAACCAAAGAACTAATACTAGAAGAAGAACCAGTATATGGAGGTAAGCCTTCGCTGAACGTAGAAGCATTCCTGGAAATAGACACAATCCTAATCGCTCCAAGGCACTTGTACAGGATGCCTTACTCCTTCCACGAAAAAAGCGAGCTCGTAAGCGTACCAGTAGACATAAACAAAATCCTGAAATTTACAAAAGAAATGGCAACACCTGAAAACATCGACCTAAAAATTCCGTTCCTTGAAAGAGAGAAAGCAGTAAAAGGAGAAGCAAGCCAGCTAATAATAAACGCTTTCGACTTCTACCCAAGAGAAGAAGAAAAACGCGAAAGAAAAGAATACTCCTTGCCCGAAGAAGCAATACCAGAAGAACTATTCCCGCCATGCATAAAGATCATGCTTCAAGGCATGAAAGACGGAAAGAAAAGAGCAACATTTACCTTAATAAACTTCTTGAAAGGCGTATCATGGACTGCTGACGCGATAGAAGAAACATTGTATGAATGGAACAAGAAAAATCCCGAGCCACTACGCGAAGTCTACCTTAAAGGACAGCTAAAACAAGGCAGGAAAGCCAAGGAAGCAATACCCCCTCATAACTGCCCGCACGCAGGAAACACTTACTACAAAGACATGCAGGTCTGCCAGCCCGATAATTTCTGCAAAAAAATCAAGAACCCCTTACAATACGCGACCCTGAAACAAAAGCTGACCACGAAGAAAAAAGGACGTGAAAGGCTAACAGAAGAGCAAAAAGAAATGCGCAGGAAGTACAGGGAGAAGAAAAAGAAGGAATCAGAAAAATAATTTTCTAAAAGCCTTAAATCCTTCAAAGAACATCTTTGGCTGGAATAATAATTTCAAAACCATTTTCCTCGCGTTATCCCTGTCAACCTCAACAAGTATTTTCTGAACTCTTCTGTCTTTCACTTTTTTTACAAGACTATCCCAATCAGCTTCAGTGTAATTCGAAAAGGCTTTGTTCAAAAGATAATGAATGTATAATTCTCTGTGCAAAGGCTTCACATTTTTAGGATAACTATCAAAGCCTTTTGCGAGTGCTTTAGCTGCTTTCAATCCAGCTATTATTCCGCCGCCAGTCGTGTTTTTTACTTGCATCGCGGCATCTCCTATGAGTGCCACGCGGAAGCTTTCTTTTTTTCTGTAGACTTTGTAGCCTGGCTTAAAGAAAGGTATAGGGCCTCCTTGCCAGCCAAGTATTTCCCCAGGATATTTCTTTATGAATTCGTCAAAAATCTTTTTTGCGTTCCTCTTTGCTGCGACGCCTATCCGCGCAACGCTCTTGCTTTCCGGGGTGAACCAAGCATATTCTCCTATGCTCGGGTAGAACTCAATCATTTCCTTGTCTAATTTGTTTTTTACTTTTACGGTTGCCTGGACTGCTGTTAAGAACTCTCTTTTTCCGTACAGCTCATTGTTCTTTGCTACTAAGCTGCTAGGCCCATCTGC
>SLQZ01000069.1 GCA_007131205.1 Candidatus Woesearchaeota archaeon
TACATAATTATCTTTGGCGTCGCTTTTTTCTTCTTAATCCTTCCGAATGTTCAGGCTTCTAATAACATTGTTAGGAATAGCGTTCCGAATTTCGATGACCAATGGGTTGAAGCAATGCATATCATAAGGGATCGTTCTGAACAAGCAATTATTACGAGTTGGTGGGATTTCGGGCACTTCTTCCAGGCTATAGCAGAAAGAAGCGTTACTTTTGATGGAGCGGACCAGGGAAGGAGGATTTTCTGGGTTGGAAAGACTCTCTCTACAAGTAACGAAGAGGAAGCTGTTAACATTTTGAGGATGCTTAATTGTGGCCAGGAGAGGAGCTATGAGTTATTGCTTGAATACACAGGCAGCCAGATCAGGGCAGCGAACCTTAACATTGAAACCACGCAAATGGAAAGAGATGAAGCGGCCCAGAGGCTTAGGGAAGAAGGCTTATCAGAAACTGAAATTGAAAGAGTCTTGGATTACAGCCACTGCGATGACCTCATAGATAATTATTTCATTGTTAGTGAGGATATGGTTGGCAAGTCTAGTGTTTGGGGTCATTTCGGTAATTGGAATTTCACGAGGAGTTACGCTTATTATGGGTTGAGGGGTGTCCCGATAAATGATGGCATTAACTTGTTGATGCAGGAAACAGGTTTGCCAGAATCACAAGCCAGGGATACTTTGATGGCTGCACAAAGGATTACTAGTGAGCGCGAAGCGGAGCAGTGGATTAGCCCTTTCCCTTCATACTTAATGAGCAGGCCTGCTAGTTGCACGGAGAACAATGATGCTATTGGCTGTGATATTAATGTTCAGGTTGGCTCTCAGCCTGGTATTGCGGTTGTTCTTTGGAGGGCTGTTATTGATAAGAATAGCTATGAAAACACTACTTTGATATTGAGGGGTATTGATCCTGCAACGGGCAACGTTGTTGGCCAGCAAAACATCTTGAGGCCTAACGCTGTGGTCGTAGAGGAAAATAATGAGTTGGTTAGGTATGATATTCCTAATAGTGATTTTGAGTTCGATGTTTTGTTGTTTGAGAACGAGTTAGGCCAGAAGAGAATCTTGATAAGCCACCCGTTTTTGACAGAGTCCTTGTTCACCAGGCTTTTCTTCTTGGAGGGAAGGCACGCGGAGAACTTCGAGTTAATAGATGACAGGACTACTTTCCGGGGCCAGAGGATTATGACTTACCAGGTTAATTTTGACTAATTATTTCCTTGTAGCAGTCTTCTAAGTTCATATTATTGGGACCTCTCCGTGTAAGGGTATGCCGTGCAGTATTATTTCTTCGTAAAATGCTTTGTTGTTATGTGCTTGTTTTTTCCATTCTGCCCATGTGAATTGCTGTATTGAAACTTTTGGATTTTCTGTTCTTATCTTGTTTTTTGCGCCTATTACAAGCAGGTCTATATCGCTTTTCTCGTCGTTTTGGCCTTTTGCGTAGCTTCCGTATAGGATTATTGATGTTATGTTTTCTTCTTTATTTAGGATTTGGTCTTTTATCCGGAGGTCTTTCAGGATTTTTGTGTTCCATGCGATTTTAAAATGCTTAAATGCCAGGTTTTCTGTGTTTGCCGTGAAATGCCTTGTTATTGAGATTTTTTCTTCTTTTAGTATTTCTTCTTTTAGTAGCATGTCCAAATATTTTTTTGTGGCTGATGGGCTAATCCTTAGTTTCCTGGATAATTCTCTTATATGTATTTTCGTGTACGGGTTTTCTATGAAGTATTGTAGTGTTTTTAGGAATTCTTTCATGGTAAGGAGGATTTCTTCAAATATATAAATGTTATTATAAAAAAACACTTGTATTTTAAAAAAAACAATTTATGCACAGAAAATACAAGGAGAGAATCCCACACACAATGTTAATTAGTATTATCTTCTATACAGAAATTAATTATTTTCTTTCAGAAAAATATATAAGCCTAGATAGAATGTCTTTTCTTTATGCCTAAGAAAAAATATACTGTAATTGTTGAAAAAGACGAAGACGGATGGCTCGTCTCGGAAGTAATCGGCTTGCCAGGCTGCCACACCCAAGCCAAAAACATGGACCAATTACTTGAAAGGACCAAGGAAGCCATAAAAGCATACTTAGAAGATGAAGAACAAGGATTTTCTGACGAATTCATAGGCTTGCAACAGATAGAGGTGTAATTCTTGGCTAAAATGCCTAAGCTAACAGGAAACCAACTAGCAAAAGTAGTTGGCAAGTTAGGATTTGAACATACTCGCACTACAGGTAGCCACATGGTTTTCAAGCATCCAGATGGAAGAAAAACAACTATTCCTGTGCATGCAGGCGAAGAAATTGGGCCTGGTCTTTTATTAAAAATTGTAAAGAAAGATCTTCGAATGTCAAGAGAAGAATTCATGAGACACATATAGTATTAGTTTAAAATATTTTCACACATATTTAAATAAAAAAGCAAATCCCTAAGAAGCATGGACAATGTTTTCATCGTAATACCGGGATTAAACGAAGAAAAACACATAGGAAGCGTCATAAGAAGAACAAAGAGAGCAGGCTTCAAAGAAATAATCTTCGTAGACGACGGAAGCAAGGACAAAAGCGCTGAAATCGCAGAGAAAGCAGGCGCATCAGTCTTAACACACGCGGTAAACCTCGGGAAAGGAGCCGCGGCAAAAACAGGGTGTGACTACGCATTACAGGAAAACGCGGATGTAATCGTCTTAATGGATGCGGATGGCCAGCACAACCCGGAAGACATACCAAGACTGCTCAAAGCACTGAAAGGAAAAGACATAGTTTTCTCGTACAGGACTCTGAACAAGGAAATGCCCTTCGTTTACAGGTTCGGTAACTGGTTCATTAACAAGAGCACCGAAACCCTTTTCAGGATAAGGCTCAGGGATACGCAGTGCGGGTTCCGCGCCATGACAAGGAATGCTTACAGGAAAATCAGGTGGGAATCAATTGATTACACGATGGAAAGCGAAATGATAAGCCTCTCAGGAAAACACAAGCTTAAATACAAGGAAATCCCCATCAAGACGATTTACCATGACAAGTACAAAGGAACAAGCGTTCTTGACGGAGTAAAAATATTTTTAAACATGGTTAAGTTCAGGGTGTTAAGATGATAGTCGGAGTCCAAATCATAGTCGCGGCCTTCCTCTTAGTAATGGCTTATTTAACATACCATAGCTATAAGAAGAAAGAATTCGGCGTTAGGAGCATGTCCCTCTGGATGGCGTTATGGGCTGCAGCCTTAGTCATAGTATTGCTCCCAGGAGCCTTCTACGGATTAATGGAAGCATTAGAAGTTGAAAGGACTGCTGACTTCCTCGTAATAGCAGGCTTCGGATTCCTAGTAGCCGTAAACTTTTACTTGTACAAAGTCGTGAAGAAAAATGAGTACAAACTAGAAGAGCTTGTAAGAAAGCAAGCCATACAAAAAGCCAGGAAGAAAAAATAATTATTTATTATGTTAGCGTCTATTACTAGGTTCATGCATCTCGAGGAAACGCTTGGATGCACTTCTATTTATTTTGTCCGCAATTTTTTTCGCATCTTTTTCGGTTAGCTTGCTCTTTCTTGCGATTCTCTCCACTTCTTTCATATCTTCCGCTAAAACAATTTTTTCCTCGAAGGCTTTCCTGGCTACGGCTGACCAGTTAATATCGTCCAGCTCATTCATTTTCTTCTTCATATCTTCAGGTATTGATACGGATACAACAGGCATAAAAACCACCAACATATTAATTTTAATAAAAATATTAATTATAATATTTAAGCTTTATGGAAGAAAAACCGGAAATCATCCCAAGCCAAGGAAATGCCTTACATACCAAGCAAGCCCCCTTAAAACAGCATCCCGCAACCTTTTTATACAGGAAAGCAATCCCCAAAAGCAAGATGCATAGCAACGACAGCAGGGGGAAGCTAGGAATAGTTTCCTGTGAGTCAGGCAGGCATTTCTCGGAAAAAGTCATTGAGCGCCTAAAAGAAATCATCGCAAAGGAAAACAACGGAAACAACATAGACATCTCCACAAAAGAAACATTTTTCGCGAACACAGAAGTCAAGACAGAGCTAGGCGAAAGCATACGAAACAAAGACATCTACATATTCCAGGACACGGAGAACAAATCCCAAGGATTAAGCGTGAACGACAACTACATGGCACTAAAAACCGCGATTCTCGCCGCAAAAAACAGTGGGGCCAAGCACGTAACAGCAGTAATCCCAGTGTTCCCTTATGCCAGGCAAGACAAGCCAAAAACAAGAGAAGGCATAAACGCTTCCATGATAGCAAGAGAGCTCGAAGACATAGGAGTCTCAACAATAATAACGCTTGACGTCCACAACGACGCAATCGGCGGCTTCTTCAGGAGAGCTATACTAGAAAACCTTCGTGCATCTAAAGACTTCATGGACTACATAAAAGAAAACATAGGCGTTGAAAACCTAGTAATAGTCGCACCTGACGTCGGTTCCGCACAAAGAGCAGGGCACTACGCAAGAAAACTAGGGGTGAAGCTCGCAATAGTACACAAAGAAAGAGATTACACAACAAAAAGCAAAGTAGACCGCATGACCCTAGTAGGAGATGTAAAAGGAAAAAAAGCATTCATCGTAGACGACCTAATGGATACAGCAGGAACAGCAGTAGAAGCAATGAAAACCCTTCGCGCAGAAGGCGCAGAAAAAGTATATTTCGCGGTAAGCCTGCCCTTGCTCAACGGGCCCGCCGTAGAAAAGCTAAACAAAGCACACAAAGAAGGAGTATTCAACAAAATACTTGGAACAAACGTTATATACAGAGAACCAGGGTTTAAAGATAAAAATACCTGGTACGAAGAAGTTAACCTAGAAAAATACTTTGCCAGGGTCATATACAACATAAACAAAGGCATTTCCATCAGCAGGCTCCTAGAATAAAAAGAAAAATTTTAAATACAACAAAAACCAAGAAGGAATACTAATAATGGGGTTAGGGTACATAGTAAAAAACACTGTCAAGAACTACTTCTCCGACTTCGAGCAATCCACCACAAAATTCCTAGAGTATAAAGACGTAAAAGAACTCCTCGAAAGCATAGAAGGAGAAACAGAATACAACGGGAACGGCAAAGAAATCCTAAAAGGAAAAATCAAAGTAACACCAGGAATAAACGGGGAAAAACAAACACATACAGAAAGAAAAGAAGCACTCGAATACCTCGTAAACAGCTTCAGCCCTGAAAACGAGGCAATCACAGCATCCTACCAAGTATTCACAAACCCCCATACATTCATAAAAAAACACTACCTCTGCCTGGAAGCACAAGAAAAAACAGATGAACACAAAGAAATCCCCCTAATACCCTTCAACGTGCCAGGCACAGAAAACACGCTTAAAATAACAATGGAATTCGAAACATATAAGCCAGCATACACAGAACCAATAAAAGCACTGCCACAATACCAAACAAAGGTGAAAAAATGACTAACATGTTCTTCTCAGACAACCTAGACGGGAAAATACAAAAGCTTCACAGGGACACAGGCATAACAAGATATGAAATATTCATGGAAACAATAGAAAACTACAACAAGCACTTCGGCGAAACAATAAAGGAAAAACACCCAGAAACAGCGAAATACAGAGCTCTTCTAACAGCATTCAGCGACGTAAACAAGAAATACAACGGAAACCCAGAAGGAAACAAAACATACGAAACAGGAAAACTGCGCTTAACAGGAACATAAAAAAATGAAAACACTATACAACATAATAACTGCAGCAATAATAACTTCCAGTATTGCAGCGTGCTCAAAGCACTACCCTGATGAAACAATAGAAGGAATTGTAAGCAACATGATAGATGCTTATGATGAAGCAAGCATAAGGCCTGAAATAACAGAAACAGGAAACGGGACAGCCCAAACATACTTAAGAATAATAGGGAACCCTGAAGAAACAAGCATAATGCTATACTTCAAAGACCATAAGCCATATGCAACACACGAAAGAATCATAGGAAGCGAAGACAGGTTCGTAATAATGATAAACGCAGACGAAACATACTACTTAAGAGACACAGGCGGAAACGGCAATATAGACATGGCAAAAATAGTCGAGGAAGGCAAAGAATTATCCTTCACAGAAATACCCATGGAAAAAGCACAACACCTCTACGAATCAACCATAAGAGCCGTCAAAGAAATAAGGCAGGGAATAACAAAAAGGATTAATTACGAAAAATGAACAAACTATACGCAACACTCATCGCTGTAGCACTCATTGGAACTTCTTATAACCCGAGGCAAAGCCACGTGACAGACATGGAATTTGTTATTAGGGAAACACTCAAAACCCCAACTAATTCGTGGAGGGATGAAAAAACAACATTGTACTTCGAAAGAAACTCAGGAGGAAGAGTAGGCGTATTATTCGCAGATAATCATCCTTTTGCCTACCAAGAACCGGACAGGCTAATCGGAAAAGAAGATTTAGTAAAAATAGATTTTTGGAACTACACAATAATATTTAGGGGAAAAGAACCTGTGGCAGGATACAAGGTATTTGGCGAAGACTGCAAAGAACTGCCCATCCAGGAAACAAGACAGCTATCCAAAGAAACCTTGAAAGAAATAAGAGAAATAATGGAAATCCAAAAGCAAAGAATGTACGCAGTAAAATAACTTATTCTTCTTTAAGCTTAGCAAACATGTATTCATCCACTAAATTGTTGTTCTTAAAAATCCTCTTTCTAAGAACTCCTTCTTTCTTAAAACCGTTCTTCTCCAA
>SLQZ01000043.1 GCA_007131205.1 Candidatus Woesearchaeota archaeon
GCTGCGGCAGAAAAGGAAAATTCAGGCAATTAGACCAAGAACTAGTAGACGTACAAAAACTAGTCCTGGAAGAAAGCCCTGAAGACCTCGAAGGAGGCGAACAGCCCAAGAGAATCAACGTCTTCCTAAAACAAGACTTGGTAAGCCCGATGAGCGAAAAAAAGACTAATCCGGGCAGCAAAATCCAAGTAGTAGGAATCCTAAAAGAAGTCCCTGTTAATCTACCAACAGGAGGCCAAAGCACCCGCTACGACTTAATCTTTGAAGCAAATTACGTGGAGCCATTACACGAAGAATTCACATCACTAACACTCTCCCCGGAAGAAAAAGAAGAAATACTAAAGCTATCAAAAAACCCGAAGATATACGAAACCTTAACACAAAGCATAGCCCCGACAGTATACGGGCACGACAGGATAAAAGAAGCATTACTGCTACAGCTCTTCGGTGGAAGAAGAAAATCGCAGGATGACGGCGTAGTCAGAAGAGGAGACATACACATATTGCTCGTAGGGGACCCAGGAAGCGGAAAGAGCATACTCCTAAAAAGAATAAGCCACGTAGCCCCAAAATCAAGGTTTGTATCAGGCAAAGGAGCCTCTGGCGCAGGACTATGTGTAAGCCCTGAAAGCACTGTCTTGTTAAATCCCGGGGGTATGGAAAGCATTGAAAGGACAGTTGAAGACAACATGAATAGCCCCGAACTCCACGTTGAAGGCGTCTGGAAACAGGAAGATGTTAAGAGCTTCAAGATCCAAAGCCTTTCCCATGACTTAAAGCTGCATTCAAAGCACCCCTCAGCGATATGGAAGCTTGAAGCCCCAGAAGAAATGGTTAAAGTAAAGCTTAAAAACGGCATGGAAATAGAGCTTACAAAGAACACAAAGCTATTCACCCTCGAAAACGGAAAAACTTATTGGAAGAAAAGCCAAGATATTAAGGAAGGTGACTTCGTAGCCACCCCTAGAAAGCTTCTCCCCGGAAAAATAAATGAGCAATACGTAGCAGATATTATTTCCGCGAACCCTGTCGTGCACGGAGCTGAAAACATTGTTAAGCAAGCAGTTACAAGGCTTTCTGAAAAGTACGGCTCGATAAGGAACGCATCTAAAAAGCTAGGGATTCATGAAGGAAACCTTTACTATACTTGGACTAACAGTAAAGCAAGAGGCAACATAAAACTCAAATCCCTAAAAAAAATATGTGAAGAAACCGGGCTTGAATGGAAAAAAGAAGTCAACAAAATAAGCCTATTCAACGGAAAAAAACATTCACTTCCTGTCTTTTTAGATGAAGAAATATTATACGTTGCAGGACTAATAGCAGGCGACGGGGATATCAGAAAATCAGGTGAAACAATTAGTGTAAGGCTTTCATCTTCTACTCCTGAATTACACACAGCGTTCAAGGATTTGCTCACAAAAAAATTCGGGTTAAAATACAATGTTACTAACAAATCAGATAAAAGGCCTGAAGCAACAAAGACTCATTCAAAAATACTTGGAGAAATCCTATTAGCAACAGGAACTCCTTTCTCCCCTAAATCAAGCAAAATAAGAATGTCAAATACGTTGCTAAAACTTGAGAACAAGCTTTTATCTGCGTACATATCAGGGCTCTTCGACTCTGACGGAACAATATTTTACAGGGAGCACGGAAAAGGAAGCCACTGCATCTCTTTCCACACATGCTCAAAAGAACTAGCGAAACAGCTCCAGCTGGCACTCCTCAGGTATTCTATAAGATCAAGAATACGCGTTAGGCCCGCGATCAAAGGAAAAATAAACAGGAACCACGATTTATACGTCCTAGATATCACAGGAACGGCTAATATCAAGGGGTTCGCTGAAGCATTCAAATTAAAGCATCCAAAAAAGAAAGAAAACCTAAGGAAAATTTTATCTAAAAACAAAAAAGAAAACACGAACACAGATTTGTTGCCAGGAATAGGCCTTATCGTGAAAGAAGCGCTAAAAGACAAGAAGCTATCTCTAAAAAAAATGGGGTGGCACGAAAACTATTCAAGGAACGCACTAATGAAGCTCACCAATGAGCACTTAAAAGAAAATGATTTTCTAAAAAAGCTTTCAGAATCCGATATTTACTGGGAAAGAGTCTCGTCTGTAGAAAAGACAAATCCGAAGTACGAATATGTATACGACTTAACCGTGGAAGACTCTCATAACTTCGTGGTAGACGGAATACTAGTCCATAACACCGCGGCTGTAGTTAGGGATGAGTTCATAAGAGGATGGGCGTTAGAAGCAGGAGCATTAGTCCTTGCAAACAGGGGATTGGTATGCATTGACGAGCTTGACAAGATGAGCAAAGAAGACACCTCTGCTATGCATGAAGCATTGGAGCAGCAAAGCGTAAGCATAAGCAAAGCCAACATCCAAGCAACGCTCAGAGCAGAAACAACAGTGTTAGCAGCAGCAAACCCTAAGTTCGGGAGATTCGATCCTTACGAATTATTGGTAAAACAGATTGAGCTTCCAAGTACTTTGATAAACAGGTTCGACCTAATATTCCCTGTAAAGGATTTGCCTGACAAGGAAAAAGATGACAAATTAGCCTCTTTCATACTAGACTTGCACAAGGAAAGCGACACAACAAGCACGGAGATAGACACCCAAGTAATAAAGAAATACGTGGCGTACGCAAAGCAATTCATCCACCCGAAGCTTACCGAGCCTGCCTTGCAGGAAATCAAGGAGTACTTCGTTAATATGAGGAATACTGGCAATGAAGAAGACAAAGTACGAAGCATACCTATTAGTGCAAGGCAACTAGAAGGCCTGATAAGGCTATCCGAAGCGAGTGCGAGGACAAGGCTTTCAAGTGCTGTAACAAAGAAAGACGCTCGGAGAGCAATAGACTTATTGCACCACTGCCTAACCCTAATAGGCCTTGACACCAAGACTAATACGTTCGACATAGACAGAATAACAACTGGAATCACAGCCAGCCAAAGAGGGAATATACACGAGATAAAAGAGATAATTCAGGCATTGGAAAGGGAGATTGGAAAACTAATACCTGTAGAACATATTGTCAGGGAGGCAGCCAATAAAAACATTTCTGAAGAAGACGTAAACGAAGTAATTGAAAAGCTCAGGCGTGCCGGGGACTTGTTCAGCCCAAGGCACGGGCATATTAGCAGGATATAACTTTGGTTTTTACGTCATCGCCAATATTCCCTGGAAAAGTATTATGTTCACAAAGAAATACCCTCCAAACAAAATTATAGAATAAAGGAAGAAGCTAATCATGTTGCTATTAACTGAACTAAATATTTGATATTTGTCATTGCCTGTGTTGATTTGGGTCTGGAATATTGATAGCACAATCACAATCTCTAGCAAATATACTCCGATGATTGCTGCAATAAAAATTGGGGATATTACTTGTGAAGTGTCAACAAGCTGTAAATCCATAGCCTGTCCTCCAAAGATAGATGTAATCATTTCTAGCTGTGCTGTAATAAAATCAAGGCTTTTTAGTATAGCATAAGTCATAATAACAGCGGAAGCGCAGAGCAGAGGCGCAAGCATAGTAGTGCTAATCCTGATAAGACTTACAGTGTCTGAAAGCAAAGTTTTAATGTAATCATCAAGCTTGTACGTATTAATTACTTGCTGTCTGATGGTTCGAGCAGCCTTAGCAGCGCTGTCCTGGGAAACACTTTCAAAAGAAGCGATTTGGCTTACAACACTCCTAATCTTGGTGGATGGAAAAATCTCTTTCGACTCTTTCTCAAGTATGTGCATTAAAGGCTTCTTGGATGTGGCAATCTTTTTCTTTAGCTCTTGAAATGCGCTTACAACAGGATGTTCTCTAAATCCAAGGTTTATATAATCATCAATTACGCCATCAACCACTTTTTCAAAAGGGGTGTTCAGCGTATAATATGTAGAAAAGCTTTGAAGTACAAAAGGCAAGTCTTGCTCAATTTCCTGCACATGTCTCCAAATTCTCTTATATCTTTTCATATAGTAATTACTATAAGTTTTTATTGACAACGCCAGGCCTGCGGCGAGAAGCCATGCCAAAACAAAAAATAAGAAGCTATCAAGATACCTTTCAGGATCTTGAAGGACTTCAGCAAGTGCGGGTATTGCGGGAACACAGAAAACTACAGCTATAAGAATAGCTAAATACAAGTACTTCCTGGGCATAGGTGTATATTCCTTATGATCTTCTAATCGTATTGTATCTACCTGTACTCTTTTGGATGCAAATGACAACGCTGCAATGAGGACAACAGTCGGAAATAATACTACATATACGAAAGCCACCAAGTCAGGCCTGACTAATTCAGGCATAAATACCGCGGCTACGGGCAATATTAATAATGAAAGAATAGGAAGCAGTATGCCTCCAGCTATTAAGAGTTTGGTGTTCTTGGAAAGCTCTTCAGCGGACCTCTTTCCCAGAACCATATAGTCTATCATTATAGTTTCTACGGTTTCCCTGATAAGCCTTTCACGTTCTGCTTCGTCAGACAGCGCAGCTATTTGTAATAATCTCAAAGCTTTTACGAATTGTGGGTTGACTTTGTTCCAGGTATCAACATACTTGTTTAGAGCGTCGCCTAAAGTCATTTCAGATTTTCTTTCTAAGCTATGAATTATCTCACCGAACTGTTTTTTTAGAATCCCATGTATGTTTTTATGCGTCTCCATAAATGCGTATTCAAGACTTGAACCCGTCTGCACGTATGTGCTTATATGCATTATAGCCCTAAGCATTTCCTCAGAATACTCCATGATCTTATGAGTATAGAATATGCTGAAGGGATAAAGATAAGATACAAGTGATATAATTCCTGAAAAGAAGAAAATCGTTGTTGAAAGAAATCCTGAGAACGGTGACACCAACAAAGACAGTAAAATACCTCCTACTAAGAATATTGCGGATGTAAAAACCACGGCTTTTGCGCTATAAGGAAAAAAAACGAAAGAGAGCTTCTTTTCCAGATTTTCAACTTTTAAGTCATAATTTATCGCTTTTCCTATCTCATATATCTGTATAAGTCCCAAACCCATTATTTATCCAAGCCTCTCGAAAGTGCTTCTTTAAGCTGTCTTACATAAGAATCCTTAAATTTTGCAAGATTCTTGTTTGACTCCAAGGGCTTTAGTTGTTTCATAAGCCTCATAAACAAATTGTTTTGAAACGACACATAGTTAGCTTCCATTAACTCAGTTCTTCCTTGAGCAAGTTTTACGTGCACGTCTTTTGCCCAAGCCCTAAGATACATATCAAACACAACAGATTTATAATCTTTGTATCCTTCTGTTCTAGAAAGAATATTCTTAATTATTATAGACTTTCCATCTAACAACTCTCTTGTAGGCTCCAATTCATCCTTTTTGGGATTATACACAAACAAGTCTTGGAATACAGGTGTGTCTTCCCATTCTTTTAAAACCTCAGTCACTTGTATTATTCTTCTTTTTCTTCCTACTCCTGAGGGGTCTTTGATAAGGTTTTGTATTATAATCAAATCCGTTGCTTTAAACGAGCCTTTTGGAACACCTAAGTCGTTAACGACTCGATCATATACTCCATAAGGATTATCTGCGTGAATAGTGCCTGCAACAACGTTACTCATCGCGCCAACCCTCATAGCCTCGTATAATATCTTTGCTTCAACACTCCTTACTTCCCCAACTATTAGTGCGGAGTCGCCAAGCCTAAGGGATGTTCTTAATCCCTTATCAAAAGGCATTTCAAGGCTTTCTTCAATGAGCGCAGATCTTACTTTAAGCGGAAGCAAATCATAACCAAGGTTTTTGTAATCATCTATTGGAAGCTCTTGTGTATCTTCTATGGTTATAATCCTATATCTTTGAAGTATTTCAAGCAATAAGCTTCCTAAAAGAGATGTTTTTCCGCTACCCCTAGGACCCGCTGTAAGAAATGTTCTGCCTTGAGAGATTACTAAGTTCATGAAGCCGGCAAACAAAGAATTCGCGCTTCTATTGTTGATAAACAAGGGCAGTGTCCAAGGACGCTCTCTATGTTTTCTAATAGAGAAACCCGTTCCAAAGACAGAAAAAGGAGATATTATCCCCGCAACCCTGCCTTTAACGCTTCCAAGAATTATTTCTCCATCTATTTGAGGTTGTGACTTATTAAGAGGCCTTCCCGTCTCCATTTTTAGCCTAGTAAGCATAAAGTTAAGAAAATCTTCGCTTGCGAAAATGTTTGATGTGCATTCTTGGTAGTCTGCATGCACTATTCTTAGGCTTGTCTTATGTGCAGGAGGGTTAATATTCACTTCTAGTATCCTTTCATCGTGTAACAAATGCTCCAATATTCCATGTCCCTGATACCATCTTTTAACATGCTGGTTATTGCTAGTTCCACGTTCCTTGTAATGCTGGGTGTCCTTATCAATCTTTGAAAGTTCTCCAACCCGGACTTTTTGTTCAGGTATGTCCAAGCAATAAATGTAATTTGTTCCTAGCAGATCTAAGTATA
>SLQZ01000038.1 GCA_007131205.1 Candidatus Woesearchaeota archaeon
TCTGAAGCATGATAACTTGGGACTGGGCGAACCCACGCAATCCTTCAGCCAATATACAATTACTAATAGTTATATCCCCAGGAACCCTATCCTCTTCTGGATGAGTGCCGCTTGCAACATGTATAAAAGTACGCCTTGTTGCCCAGGTAAAAGAGCAACTGTCTACCAATACGAACTTCGGTGTTGGATCAGCACCAAGATGTCTTCCAATATTAAACGCGTAATTAGAACTACTCGAGTGCTGTCTCCCCGGCCTTATAGCAATATGCTGAACAATTGTATGTCCTTCACTCCTTATTGATATACCTCCTCTGATGATTGTTATCCCAGGATTGGGTGCTGTGTGGCCTGCGACGGTTAGATAAGGGTTAGTTACAGTAAAAAGTTCCCAGCCAAAATCTATTACACCTCCGACTTCAAAAACAATTACTCTAGGATAATTTTCTGCTAATGCCCATTTCAAAGAACCCTTACCGATCTTTGTACCTGGATTATATTCACCTGATATACCTCCACTGAGCGTTTCAACAATCAGCAACGCAGGTTCATCGTCACCATTAACACCACTCCACGCGCCTTGTGTATCCGCGCCCCAGCCCATTAACGGCTCTACCTGGGGATCAACACCGTTACTCGGAGAGTTTACTGTGATGTTAACAGGAGCACTGGTAACAGTTCTTTGATTCGCTTGTTGTACTCCCGTTGCTCGCCCTGTTAATCGGAATACCCTAGTTAAATAACGCCTCATTCGTCTCATTAAACAAAAAAGATATATAAAACTTGCCTAAGAAAAATTTTCACTATCAATTTAGAATACCTGAAGATCATCATACAATTCTCCAAGGAAAATACTTTTTGAAATTTGGAAAAAACCGAAAGTAATTTAAAAAATCAGATTTGGTATTAGGTTATCGTGGCGGAGAAAGAAGGTTTTGGAAACAACGAGTTTGAAAGCAACAAAGAATACCAAGAGCTAAAAGATTTGTATGGTTCTGACAAGAAAGCAAGCGAGCTCCCTGACAAAAAACCTGAACGGCCTACTGTAAACAATTACTCAATTGGGAACAAAGGCGATAAAATCAAGAGAATAATAATATTTGCGATTCTTCCCTTAATCCTGATAACTGCTATAATAATATTATTTTCAGGAACTGATGAAGCCCAAGAAATTGATGAGCCTCAGGAGCAACCGCCGACTCCTATAATAGTTGATGAAAACGGCGAGGAAGACTACCAGGAGCAAATAGGCGACAGGACACCTCCTGAAATACTTATTGCTTACCCGACACAAAACTCGGTTTTCTTAGATACGGAAACTATAAGGATTACCGCGGAGATAGACAACCCAGAAAATCTTCAAATTAACAAGGTTGAATTCTATGCAAACACAGAAAAAATTGGAGAAACAACTAGTGCGCCATGGACGATGACTTGGTCAGGGGTCCCAGTAGGCAGGTACGCTTTAACCGCAAAAGTAACATATATAGAATGATATAACTTATTCTTATCAAATTGTAGAAAAATATTTAAAAAGAATGGCTTGAAAAATGTTGTAAATGAAAATAGTGCGCTTATTCCAATTTTTCGCTTTATTATTAATTTTTTCTGGGTTTTACCTATTGCTCGATGAAAACCAGGAATACGAACAAGAAAATTTAATCACAGGCATGGCTATACAAGCATCTAATTCTGAGCAAAGAACAGTTACTAGTGCTCCTGTTAATATTCAAGTTAGCGAGGCTCCTGAGGTGTCGTGCAGCTTGGAACATGGTAGTATTTATGCTGGAGAGTATGCACAAATTCATGTGTCTTCAAATAGGCCCTCTTTTACGTGCAGGATTGTGTATGGTGAGGGTCAGGGTTCTAATACTAATACTTGTAGCTGGTTTAATAATAATAGTCCTATAATGAAGGCATATAGTTCTCCTGGAAATTATTATCCTGTTTTTGAGATGTGGGCTGGCGGCTCTTTGGTGGATAGTGCTTCTTGTGGTACTCTTGTGGTTAATCCGTTGGTTCCTCCTAGTGTGAGTGTGTCTCATTCTCCTGAGAGCCCGTCCTCTTCAAGTGAAATAACTTTTACGGCTAGCGCCAGCCATCCGGATGGCGTGGACAGGATCAGGGTTTATGTTAATGGTGACCTTGTAAGGACTTGTACTAATTCTAATACTTGCTCGTATACAGCGGAATCTTCTGGCTCTTCGGCTTTGCCTGTTGGCAATAACTCTTATTATGCTGATGCGAGAGCTAATAACAATGTGGTTGCGTCAACAGATATTAAGATTTTTGAGTTATCCTTAGATAGTGCCAGGCAGTTTTTTACTGATGCTGAATGTGTTCGCAACACAGGCTCATCAGCCACTATAGCTGTTGTAGTTGATATTAATCCTACGATTAACGGCGTTCTTTTTGAGCCTGGTGATGAAGTAGGTGTGTTTACGACTGAAGGCTTGTGTTCAGGAAGAGGTGTTGTATGGAGCGGTGTTTCAAACCATGCAATTTCTCCAAGGGGCAATAATATGATGACTGATGAAAAAGATGGTTTTTATGAGGGAGAAACCATTTATTATCGTGTTTGGCAGAGAAGCACTAACACAGTATTTGATAATGTTGCTGTAACCTATGAAATGGGTAACGGCCTTTACCAGCACAGCGGGATTTATGTATTAGCCAGCTTAAACGCGGTTGAATAAGAAACATTTGCTACCTGTTTTTCTATTAAGCAAAATTTTTTAAATGTGTTGTGTATTCTTTTGTTTGAGAGGTATTTTTATGGAGAACGTTGTTATTCTTGGGAGTGGAATTGCTGGGTTGACAGCTGCTATTTATACTGGCAGGGCTCATCTTAGCCCTTTGGTTATCGGGGGCCCTGAAGAGGGCGGTCAGTTAACGCTTACTACTGAAGTTGAGAATTTTCCTGGTTTCCCCGAAGGTGTTCAGGGCCCTGAGCTTACAAGTATTACTCGGAAGCAGGCGGAGCGCTTTGGTGCTAGGTTTAAGGTTGGATTAGCTGCTAAGCTTGAGACTAAGGGGAATTCTTTTACGGTTGAGCTGGGGAGCGGTGAGCGCATAGAGGCTAAGGCTGTTATTATTGCTACTGGTGCGAGTGCGAGGTGGCTTGGCATTCCAAGCGAGAAAAAGTATAAGGGAAAAGGAGTTAGCACTTGTTCAACTTGTGATGGATTTTTCTATAAGGGCAAGAAAGTTGTTGTGGTTGGCGGTGGTGATTCAGCGATGGAGGAGGCTAATTTTCTTACTAAGTTCGCAGAAAAAGTCGTCGTGGTTCATAGGCGGGATGAGTTGAGGGCGAGCAAGATTATGCAGGACCGTTTTTTTAAGAATCCTAAGACTGATATTGTTTGGAACAAGGAAGTCGTGGAAATCCTGGGGGATGAGCAGGGCGTTATCGGTGTTAAGTTAAAAGATACTGTGACCGGGGAGGTTTCCGAGGCTGGTTGTGATGGTGTTTTCTTGGCGATTGGGCATGTTCCTAATACTAAGTTTTGCGGGGATGTTATTGATTTGGATGAGAAGGGCTATATTAAGACGGATAGGCATACTAATACTAATATATCAGGGGTTTTTGCTGCGGGTGACGTGCAGGATGCTAGGTATAGGCAGGCTGTGACTGCTGCTGGGAGTGGGTGCCAGGCTGCTATGGAGGCTGAGAAGTTTTTAGCCCATAACCATTAGGTTATTTTGTTATTTCTTTGGGCGGGTTGCTTATTCCTGCTCTTGCTTTTCTGCCTACGGCGTGGCCGTGGATGTATGCTTCTCCGCTGGAATAGCTTATGTGGTCTGGCAGATTATTGTTTTTTAGGCCGTGTGTGAATGCTGTGATGTATGCTTCTTCTATGGTTATTGTTTCGTGCATGTTTGCCCGTATCTTGTTGTTGTATGATTGTATTTTAGAAAGGAGTGTTTCTTCTGTTACTTCGTTGTATGCGTGGTTGTCGTTGTATATCTGTGTAATTATTTCCAGGGTTTCTGGTGGGATGTTTTGCATTGATTCGTGTGAATGGGATGTAATATAAAAATATTTTGTTTTATTAACTACTGCAGAATAATTAATTGTTAATGGTAGGTTTTATATATTATTGTGTTGTTATTACGTGGATGAACAGCAAGGTTAGGACTATTTACTTGTACATCTTCGCGATGCTAGGACTTGTTTTGTTAGTTATCGGGGGAGTAGGCTTCGTGGATATGGCTTTGAAAGCATTTGTTTTTACGAGTGCTGATGAAGAGCAAAGGGTTTGGGCGAGGCAGCCACCCCAGCCGTACGCGTTAAGGATTGACGCTATTTCTGAAAGCGATGAATTATCCGAGGAGGACAGGGCGGCTATACGGAGCTGGCTTGATAATTACAGGGAGTGGGAGGAAACATCTGCGAGAATTGATCCTGTTAGGAGCAGCAGGGAGAGGAGCGCAGCAAGGAATTTAGCGTTTATAATAATTGGGCTGCCTTTGTACTTGTACCATTGGAATACTATCAAAAGGGAAACGAAGAAGTGAGCTATTTTTTCTTATGAGAAACAATTTTAAGGGCTAAAACTATCAGGATTCCCAGTGCGAAGAAAGCCAGTGATAACGCGAAGACACTTGGAATGTTAGAGATGCTTGCAATTACTGCTATTGGAGAATAAAGGGCTCCAAGCATTAAGCCTGAGAGGAAGAACAATGTTTTCTCGTGGTGCTCTTTTAATAAGTAAGAAAGCATTCTTGAAAAGCCAAGCAATCCAATAACCCCTCCTATGATGAAAGATACTACGTACGGCCAGTCCACCAAGAAATTCCTTAATGTGTTTAGCATGAACTCGTACTGGCCGAATAAGAATAATATGAATGCGCCTGAAACCCCTGGGAGTATCATCGCCATTAATGCAATCATTCCAAGGAAGAAAACTTGTAAGATACTGGGTTCTGCTGCGACGCGTGCACTAGACGACAAAGAAATAATTAAGCCAAGCGCAACGCCTAAAACTCCGAATACGTAACCCTTCCACGTCTTCCTCCTGATCTCTCGGAATATGAAGAAAGCTGATGAGAGGATTAACCCTGTGAAAAAGCTGTACACAAAGAACGAATAAGACGCTATAATGCCTGGAAGCAGCCAAGCGCCAACAAGGAACGCGAAGGCTATGCCTGCTAATAATGGCAAGAACAAGCCGAAATCAACTAGTTTCAAGAGCTTTTTATAAGAAACTTTTTTCCTTGCAATAATTTTTTTAAAGAACTCTTGTATTAGTACGCCAACGTTTTTTATGGCTTGGACTAAGCGCTCATAAATCCCTGTTATCAGAGCAATAGTACCACCCGAAATACCTGGGATGATATCCGCTGCTCCCATGAGCATGCCTTTCAAAAAAATCGTTAATCCTTCCTTTAAGCCAGCCATCTAAGCTAATAATTGCGCGGTAATATAAAAAACTGCCTAAAAAAAAGGTTTTAAAGGAGAGATTATATCATTCCGTTGTTCTCTCCTGGAGGGGCTTGCCTCTTTTTTTCATCGTAAGCCTTCTTAGCTACTACAACGATAACGATTAAGACAACCCCAACTATCAAGAAAAGCCATGGGAAGCCACTTCTGGACTCTTCAGGAAACTCAACAGGGATATCTGGGTCATCCACCGCTATAACATCCGTTTCATCTTCATATTCTGATGGCATTGCAGTTATTGCAAAATAGCTAAAACCAGGGGTGTTAGCAGCAAAATAATAATTATTCTCATCCTGCCTCTCCATCCTAGTCTGAAGCCCTGCCCATTCACCGTTATGATACCTCATCAAGGCTACGTCTTCCGCCCTAGCATTATTAGAGCTCAGCCAATCTCTTGGAACAAGGAAGTTTAATTCAATATCTGCATCTCCCTCAGATATTCCTTCAGCGATTATTTCAACGTACTCATACACTAATCCTGGAGGCGTAAATTGTGTTGGGGCATCAGTGCCAAGCCTCGTCATCTCAATATTTACATTATTCTTATCCACCCTAAAATCAATGTTTAAGGAAAAAAAGACTTCTCCGTTCCTCATTAAATCCAACGTCCTATAATCCCCTGACTGAACATCAATCAAGGTATGCGCAGCCCTATCAGTGCCAGGCGCAGCACCAGGAGCACCGCCGGCTCCGCCACCACCGTTAGTTCTGCAGGATTGTGTTTCTATCTGCGTTGCGTTTCCAGCTCCAGAACAACTCCTAGCCCTTGACTGCTCTCCTGATACGCATGCGCTCCACTCACTCCACGCACCCCAATCATCTGTGCACTCCACAACCTCTAAAGAATCTAATGCAGAAATCCCCCCAGAAACAAATAAACCATTACTATTAGGTAA
>SLQZ01000031.1 GCA_007131205.1 Candidatus Woesearchaeota archaeon
AAGCCAGGCCAGTTCTACATGAAAAGAGCTTTTGAATTAAAAAAAGAATACCCTGACAAAGACTTTTTCTACTTCATTGATAACACAATAAATTTTAACGCATTAGAAGATTTTCCATTCGTAGACGTATGGGTTAACACGGCTTGCCCAAGAATAGGCTTTGATGACTCGGTGAAAATAAGCAAACCCATAATTAACATGGAAGACGTCAAGAAAGAAAACCCGAGAAGGGCGTTGATAAGATAATAAGCGGGCTTTTCAATAACCGGAAAACCTTCAAGAAATACAAGATTATTTTTGTTGAAATTCTGGAAAAATATATAAAATACTCTTCTTTATCTATGTACATGGCAACGATAGATTCATTAAACAAGGAAATAACGGAGATAAAGAAAGATATAAAGTTTATAAAGCACGCTCTTAAAGAGGATTATGAGCTAAGCGAAGAGGCAAAAGAAGGCCTTAAAAAAGCAAGGGAAACAGAAGAGTCAGAATACGTTGATCTAGAATGAATTATCATGTAAGGCTCCACCCTCAAGTAGACAAGTTCTTAAGAAAATGCGAAGCCAATTTGTCAGTACGGATTAAAAACAAACTCTGGGAGATAAGAGAAAATCCTTTTGCATTCATTGAAAGACTTGAAACACAGGATTTCTATAAGCTCAGAATAGGAGACTACAGGGCACTAATAGATGTAGATCTGAAAAGAAAAATCATTTTTGTAAGGTATATAGATCATAGGAAAAAGATATACAAAAACATGAATAAATAATTCTCCCTGGAAACTTTCCGGTTTTAGATAGGATAAGAATAATAATTAGTTCTCTTTATCATGATTATGGGCGAGATAGACTATCTGAGGGAAGAGGTTGAAAGGCTTAAAGAAGAAGTTATTTCTATAAAAGAAAAAGTAAAGGAAAAAGAATTTGAAGAAGACTCGGATTATATTTATTTAGACTAAAATAATCCGGTTCTAGCCGGAGGAACAACGGTTTCTTAATAGCAAGGCAATAAAAAGAGTTATGCAACGAAGAGCCTTATGAAAGAATTAAAGCTCGTAGATAAAGTATTGCTTCATTACGCTCACTGGATTGATAACATAGACTTATGCTTGGGGCCTGCGAGGAGCACGCTAAGCGTTTCAGGCTCTGACTTATTGGACGGCATTTCGTGGGGCATAAAGGTGCTGGATTACGGGGTGATGAAAGGCCCTTTTGTGGCTGCGTACCTTGCAAGGACAAGGGATTTTTCAGCTCTAGCGGACTGGGTTCCGAAAGAATTATTGGCGGTAAGCCTTCCATACGGCGGCTTCCTTGAAATAATGAGAAGATATGAGAAAATGGCAAAGAAACACTACGGGGTGGATGAAAAAACAGGAAAAATTAAATAGTTGAATAGTTTAACTGTTTAACGAGGTGGTGTTTATGCCAGGAGCGGAGATAGTCAAAATGTCAGAAAAAGGACAACTTGTAGTCCCCAGGGAAATAAGGGAAACGTTAAACCTAAGCCCAGGAGAAACCTTTGCAGCCGTCCAACTAGCAGATGGAATATACTTCAAAAAGATAAGAATACCCGAACTAAGAATTGACTTCGAAAAACTCGCAAGAGAAGCCCAGAAAAAATTTGGGGAAAGAAAGACAACAAGAAAAGATGTTAAAGAGGCAATTAAATGGGCAAGAAAAAAATCGTAGGCATTACCTGCTTGCATCTGCTTGCCTTTCAATCTCCAATTTCTTAGAAATCGCGAGGCTTTGAGAACTCATTGCGTAAGCATTAACAATCTCATCAGCCAAGGCAGACTCAAAAGTCCTCTTCTTGTTAAAAGACTTCTGCCTGGCGCCTTGAGCAAAAAGCCTTAAGACAATATCTATCCTTCTCTGCGGTGCGCACTCAACAGCTTTAGGGTAACGCGCTCCTCCGTACTCAATCGTAACAATTTCCTCTCTGGGAGCAGCGTTCTCAACGGCTTTAGCAAGAACCATGACTGGGTTCTTCTTAGTTTTCTTCTCCACCAATGACAGGGAATCCTCAACTAAATCATAAACTTTTTGGGCTTTGCCAGTGTAATGGCCTGAGCTAATGAAATGCTTTTTGCCTTTATGCCCTGTAACCATTATTTTGTTGATAAGCCTTTCAACAAGTGATACTTTGGACTTGTGGAACTTGTTGCCGGCGTAGCGAGCCCCTGTCTTCGGGACTATTATGGGCTTAAAAGATATGTAGGGCGCGACACCAGGATCTGATACAGTTATGCCTTGGGTGCTCCACTTGTTGAATATTAGTGCTTCTGCCATGAACCCATGGAAAAAGAGGGTTGTTTATAAACATTATGATTTTTATGACCATAAACAATGGTAAAGATTTATAAATAAAGTTGTTCTCCGGTACGAGGAGATGGTTGCAAAGAAAAAAGCTGTTAAGAAGAAAGCTGCGAAGAAAAAAAGCGGTGAAAAAGAACAGGATAAGAAAGGGTTCATGCAGCCGGAAGTAAACATTGGCTTGGTAGGCCACGTTGACCATGGAAAAACAACACTAACAGAAAGGCTTTCCGGTAAATGGACTGATACTCATTCAGAGGAAGTAAAAAGGGGTATTACGATAAAGCTAGGCTATGCTGACTCCACTTTTTTTGAGTGCCTGAAATGCAAGAAGTATTCTGTTAAAGAAAAATGTTATGAGTGCAACGAGGAAACTAAGCCTGTGAGAAAGGTAAGTTTTGTGGACGCGCCAGGCCACGAGTCGCTGATGGCAACGATGCTTGCTGGATCAACGATAATGGATGGCGCTATACTTCTTATTGCTGCTAACGAGCATTGCCCGCAGCCCCAGACAAGGGAGCATTTAATGGCGCTGGAAATAGCTGGGATAAGGAATGTTGTTGTGGCGCAGAACAAGATTGACTTGGTGGATGAGGAAAGGGTTAAGAAGAACTACAAGCAAATAAAAGAATTCTTGAAAGGAACAAGCTATGAAAACATTCCTATAATACCTTTGAGTGCGCAGCATGGCGCAAATATTCATTACTTGATACAGGCAATTCAGGAAACGATTCCTACGCCTGAAAGGGATGCTGAGAAGCCGCCATGGTTCCTCATTGCGAGAAGCTTCGATACGAATAAGCCAGGTTGGACTCCTGATAAGATTAAGGGCGGCATTATTGGTGGTGCGTTGAAGCAGGGCAAGATAAGAAAAGGGGATAGGATAGAGATCCGGCCTGGAAGGATAATAGAGGAGCACAACCAATTGGTTTCTAAGCCGTTGTTTACTGCTGTTAAAAGCATTAGCATAGGGGGTGTTGAAGTTGATGATATCACTCCTGGGGGCTCGGTTGGGGTTCTTACTGATTTGGATCCGGCAGTGGTTAAGAGCGATAACTTGGTTGGGAATATTGCTGGCTTGGAGGGCCAGCTGCCCAGGACTTGGAACGAGTTGCGGCTAGAAGTTCATTTGCTTGAAAGAGTGGTTGGAAGCCAAGAGGATTTGAAGGTTGAGCCTATAAAGATGCATGAGATGCTTATGCTTAATGTTAATAGCGCTGCTACTGTAGGGCAGGTTTTTGAATTGGGAAAAAACAATTTTAGGTGCAGGCTTAGATTGCCGGTTTGTGCTGAGGTTGGAAGCAGGGTTAGTATTAGCCGCCGGGTCGGGACAAGGTTCAGGCTTATAGGTTACGGGGTTATCCTGGAAGAAAAAAAGAAGTAAGTTATTTTCTTAGTGCGCTTTCGTATTTGGCGTAGCTCTCATTTGTTAGTATTGCTAGGTTTATAGGCGCGGATTTTGAATTTTCAGGTGTTTCGACGTCTATATTGAACACTGTTGCCAGGGAATTGTATTGTTGCCGCTCCCTTTGCCTGTCTCTTTTGACTTTGAAGGATACACCGTTATAGTCGAAAGGGGTTTTCTCTGAGTTTTCCATTTCCTTTATCGCTGAGTAAACGCTGAATGAGTCCCCGACACCTACTATGTCGATCATGGAGTATTGTCTTGTATTATTCCCTGATCTTATTATGCCTGCTAGTTCCCCAGAAACATATTTGGCAAACTCGTGGTCGTTAAGAAAATCTTCTACTGCGTATAGCTTTCTCGCATCCGAATTCTTGAAGTATTCTGCTACTTTGACAAATTCCTCTTTTTTTATTGGTTTTGTTTCCATGTGTTGGTAGTAGACGTACAACTATATAAAACTTTCGGTTTTTTACTACTAGAAAGTAAAAAAAAATAAGAAAAAGTGGTTTTTATTCGCCACCCCAAATAAAAACCGGAGGCCTATTCTGATCCCTAACCCTAACCTCAACTTCCTGGCTCGTCTCAAGCACACCATCACTAACCGTGACATTCACAAAATACGTAGCGGTACAGCCAGGCTCATCACACCCATCAGGATACGCATCATCAAAAGTAGTCTCATACGTATCGGAATCCATCCAGCCACTAAAAGACACAATAACATCGTCGCCATCAGGGTCAAACGCCTCAACAGGAATCCTAACAGTCTCACCCTCATAAACAGTAATAGGGTCAATCGGCTTAAGCACAGGAGGCCTATTCATAGGCAAAACCTCCAACCTAAAAGACTCCCTGACACTATCAATCCCATCCGAAGCCGTAACAGTAATCGTATAAGTCCCCCTATCACCAAAATCAGGTGTCCAAGAGCCATTCTCATCCAAAGGAGGAGAAAACGAAACCGTAACAGGATCCCCATCAGGATCAAACACTTCAGGAGTAACCGAAAAAGTCTCAGTCTCCAAAACCTCAGAATCATTAATAGGCTCAATCACAGGAGGCCTATTCGTCCTGTCCACAACAACATTAACGGTCCTCGTAACCTGGTTAACCCCGTCACTCGCCCGGACAAGAACAGAATGATTACCCGCATCACCAAAATCAGTCCTATACGAGCTAGTCCTCATCCAGCCATCATAACTAACCACAACAGGCTCGCCATCCTCATCAAAAATATTACACCTAATATTAACCATTTCCCCCTCGCTAACCCTAATAGTCTCAGGGCACTCAACCACAGGAGGCCTATTAGCCCTCTCAACCACAACCAAGACGTACTCAGAAACCCTAACAAGGCCATCACTAGCAGTAACCCTGACAAGGTAACGGCCCTCATCACCAATCTCAGTCAGCCAAAGCCCCTCCTCATTAAAAGGCTCCCCGAAAGTCAACTCAACATCCCTCCCATCAGGATCATAAGCATCCACAGGAATCCTGGCTAGCTCGCCCTCGGTAACCGTAACCCTGTAAACAGCGCGAGACTCATCCACGGGAAGCTCAGACATAACCTCCTCCTCATCCACAGGGACTCCGTTCGTGAGATTAATCACAAAATCATCCGTGACATTAGGATCCTCCCCTGCGAGCTCGCACCCCGAAATTATCATTGCCACAACAACTACCACTAATAAAAGCATTATCTTTCTCATTAATACCACCCTTCAATCCTTAAAACGGCTAACACCTAATTAAGTTTTATGGAAGTATAATTCCAATAGTAGTATATAAATATTTCTATTCGAGAGTGAGAACAAAACAAGTTGTTTTTTAAACCCATATATCCCTAGCCGAAAATCCTAACATTACCCGGCAACCTATGATACAACTCATCACCAAACTGAGACACCGGACAACAAGCCGCACTCTGAACAGGACTCTGACCCGGACTAAACAAAAACGGAACCTGACTAACACACCAGTCATCCTCACCACCAGGAACAAACAACTCCTCCTGATAAGCAATAATATCCTCATAATTAATAAGACTAGGAAACCGAGCCTTACACTCCAAATCCTGAGGCCAATCCCCATCATAACCACACCAAAACACATAATCATCACTATCATCAAAACAAAAATAAGGCTCAGGACTAAACTGATCAGCATCATCAAAGAAAACACTCATACTAGGACCATCACACACACCAGTCTCAGGACCACAACTATAAACAGTCCTATTACGCACCCAACTACTCACACAATACGGACTACTAGAATCACAAAACTCATCCGCATTATAACCAACAAAAACATCATCCGAACCACCAACAACACGACAAACCTCGCCCTCACCAGCAGGCTGAGCCTCATAACCAACACTACAAGTAGGACTGCTACCACTACAATAACCATACAACCTCTCCCTTACACAACCACCATCCCCAGGATCACACTCCCAAAACTCATCATCACAATAATCCCTACCACTCAAATAAGCACGACCATCACTACTACAACAAGGAAGAGCAGAATCACACAAAAACCTATAAGCACTACAA
>SLQZ01000041.1 GCA_007131205.1 Candidatus Woesearchaeota archaeon
CTTATTAATACAAAAATTTATAAAACAAAACCTTTTCCGCACGTACACCGATGATTAATGAAGCCCGCAAGGGCTGAGAGAGGTAACAATTCTCAAAGTTGTGACCCTCAAAAAAAAGATTATTCCTCTGGGAGGTAAGAAAATGTCAGAAAAAGCATATGAAGCAATAGAGCTAGCCAACAAGACAGGCAAGATAAGAAAAGGCACGAACGAAGTTACAAAAGCAGTAGAAAAAGGGAAAGCAAAACTAGTAGTGATAGCCCAGGATGTGACCCCGAAAGAAATCACGATGCACATCCCAGTGCTCTGCAAGGAAAAAAATGTTCCATGCGTAGAAGTCCCATCCAAGGAAGAGCTCGGCGCAGCAGCAGGCATGCCAGTGGGCACCGCAGCAGTCGCAATAACAGAGCCAGGAGAATCCAAGGAAGCAATAGCTGAATTGGGGAAATAAGTGATATAAAATGGCGAGCGAACCAAAAGGAGATGTGAATTTCTCACCAGCCGTACCTGCAAGCGTAGAAGAAGTAGTTGGCAGGACAGGAACCAGGGGAGAAGCAATCCAGGTCAGGTGCAAGATCCTTGACGGAAGGGACAAGAACAAGATCATAAGGAGAAACGTGAAAGGCCCAGTCCAGAAAGGAGATATCCTAATGCTAAGAGAAACAGAGATCGAAGCAAGGCCTCTGAACAAAGCAGGAAGGGGCAGTAATTAATAACGGTGAAAGATAATGGCTAAAAAATGCGATTTTTGCAAGACACGCATAGAGCAAGGCACAGGGAAGATGTACATCAAGAAAGATGGCAAAATCCTGGACTTCTGCTCAAATAAATGCGAGAAGAACATGCTGCAACTAAAAAGAAAGCCTAGGACTACGAGATGGACTGAAGAATACCACTCGATTAAGAAAGGCGCAAAACAATAAAGGTAGAATAAAATGATGGAAAAAACACTCGTATTGCTGAAGCCGGACGCGGTCCAAAGAGGAATCATAGGGGAGATCATAACCCGCTTTGAAAGATGCGGATTAAAGATAATCGCTATGAAAATGGTTTACCCTAACGAAGAACTAGCAGGAAGCCATTACGCTGCTGACGAAGAATGGCTTAAGACCGTGGGCATGAAGCAAAAAGAATCCTACGAAAAAAAAGGCGTGAAGATAGACAAGACCGAAAGAGAAATCGGTATGACTGTACGACAGCAATTAATAGAATTCCTCACCATGAGCCCAATACTTGCAATGGTACTAGAAGGGCATAACGCAGTCGCCCATACAAGGAAAGTCGTGGGCCCAACAAGCCCCGGTGACGCGCCCCCGGGCACGGTAAGAGGGGATTATAGCTTTGACACGTACCAGTTAGCTGATTCCAGTAAGAGGCCTATACAAAACCTTATACATGCTTCAGGCAAAGTGGATGAGGCTGAGCGCGAAATAAAAATCTGGTTTAAGAAAGACGAGCTTCATTCATGGAAGAGGATTGATGAACAGCTTTTGTACAGGATAGGAAAATGACTCAGGAACGCGTCAAGGAAACCAAGGGGAAGCACACTAACATTTTAGCAGGTGGCACAGACCACAAATACAACTAAAAAAAATATTTGGATGAGGTAGAATAATAATGGCAAAGATGGCAGACAAGGTAAAGACATTGATGAATAAACCTGAAAGAATCAGGAATATAGCGATAGCAGCACACATAGACCACGGAAAAACAACTTTTTCCGATAACCTTCTTTTCGGCGCAGGAATGATGTCAGAAGACCTTGCAGGAAAAGCATTACAGCTAGATTTTCACGAAGACGAGCAAGAGCGCGGAATCACGATTGACTCTGCAAGCGTAAGCATGGTTCACAAGCTCGACGGAGAAGAGCACTTGATCAACCTGATTGACACCCCGGGGCACGTGGACTTCGGAGGGGACGTAACAAGGGCTATGAGAGCAGTAGACGGCTGCATAGTATTGACGTGCGCAGTTGAAGGCATAATGCCTCAAACCGAAACCGTGCTGAGGCAAGCACTTAAAGAAAGGGTGAAGCCAATCCTATTCATAAACAAAGTGGACCGCTTAGTAAAAGAACTTAAACTAACGCCTGAAGCAATGCAGGAAAGGTTCACAAAAATAATCACTAACGTAAACCGTTTGATAAGGCAGATCGCCGAGAAAGAATACGGCGAGAAATGGCAGCCTAACGTACTTGATGGTAGCGTTTGCTTTGGAAGCGCGTTCCATAACTGGGCGCTGAGCATTCCTTACATGCAGAAGAAAGGCATAACTTTCAAGGAAGTCATCGCTGCTTACGAAAACGATGACTGGACAGAGCTAAAGAAAAAAGCCCCGCTCCACGAAGTCGTATTGAACGCGGTCATCCGCCACCACCCGAATCCTAAGGAAGCACAAGCGTACAGGATTCCAAAAATCTGGCACGGCGACCCCGAGAGCAGCGTAGGGAAAGACCTGCTATCCTGTAACTATGACGGCGAGTTAATGTTCGTTGTAACCAAAGTAGTAGTAGACCCGCAAGCCGGGGAGATAAGCGCAGGAAGGCTTTTCTCAGGAACAATGAAAAAAGGCACCATAGTAAACCTTGCCAAAGCTAACCAAGAGGTAAGGGTTCAGCAAGTCTACATTTACAACGGCGCAAAAAGAGAGATCGTTGACGATGTCCCAGCAGGAAACATAATAGGAGTAGGCGGCTTAAGGAATGCTTACCCTGGCGAAACCGTATCCTTCACCAAGGAAGTAGACCCATTCGAAGCCATAACGCATATCTTCGACCCTGTTATGACAAAAGCCATTGAAGCCAAGAAGCCAGGCGACCTGCCAAAGCTCGTAGAAGTACTAATGCAGGTATCCAAAGAAGACCCTAGCATTACAATTGAGATAAACCAGGAAACAGGGGAGCACTTAATGCACGGCATGGGCGAGCTTCACTTGGAAGTGGTTGAAAACAGGATAATAAAAGAAAAAGGTGTGGACATTCAAACAAGCCCACCAATAGTTGTGTACAGGGAAACAGTTACCAAGCCAAGCCAAGGCACTTTTGAAGGCAAATCTCCGAATAAGCACAACAAGCTATACTTCAAGGTTGAGCCTTTAGAGCCTGAGCTTGTCAAGGCCATTAAAGAAGGCAAGATCCCCCAAGGAAGGGTTAAAAAGAAAGAGCAAGAGCTATGGGCAGCACTCCAAGAGGCAGGCATGGATAATAAGACTGCAAGAAGCGTCAGGGACATATTTAAGGGGAACATGCTCATAGATGGCACTCGTGGAATAGTTCATATAGGGGAGATCATTGAGATGGTTATGGATATGTTCGAAGATGTTATGAACGCAGGCCCCGTTGCGAGAGAGCCATGTTTCAGCGTAAAAGTAATTTTGGACGATGTAAAATTGCACGAAGACGCAATCCATAGGGGGCCAGCCCAGTTATACCCTGCTGTAAGGGAAGGTATAAGGGGTGCTATGGCTGCTGCTTCACCATTAATATTTGAGCCAGTACAAACCATGTCCTTTGAGGCGCCAGCAGATTACATGGGCGAAATATCTAAGTTAATCCAAAACAAGCGCGGGCAGCTGTTTGATATGAAGCAAGAGGGAGAAGTAGTAACAGTAATAGGAAAGCTTCCTGTAGCAGAAATGTTTGGGCTAGCATCAGACCTTAGAAGTGCGACTGGCGGAAGAGGAAGCAGTTTCCTCGTAGACCAGAACTTTGAAAGGCTTCCAGATGAACTCCAGCAAAAAGTCATACAGAGGCTTCGCGAGAGAAAAGGACTTAACAAGGAAGAAGGCCAGTAAAAACACTGCCAAATCCGGTTTTTTAGACGGGAAATCAGCCAAAAGCTTTATAAACACGAATAAATTCCTCGCATTCATAAGAGGATAAAGTAAAAGCACGAGTGATTGCTTTTATCAAAGTAAAACAAAAAAAAATATTTTGGGAGGAACTAAGGAAAATGGCAAAAAACAAACCTCACTTAAACCTTGTATTTATTGGTCACGTAGACCATGGCAAGTCAACAACAGTGGGAAGGCTTTTGTTCGACTCTAAGAACATAGACGAACAAGCCATGAGGAAGCTAGCAGATAAGGCGAAAGAGCTTGGAAAATCAGGGTTCGAATTCGCTTTCGTTATGGATAACCTTAAAGAGGAAAGGGAAAGAGGAGTAACAATAGACTTAGCTCATAAGAAGTTCGAGTCTGAAAAGTACTTCTTTACCATAATTGACGCTCCAGGGCACAGGGACTTTGTTAAGAACATGATTACAGGTGCAAGCCAGGCAGATGCAGCAGTACTAGTTGTTGCTGCTAACGACGGCGTAAACGCGCAGACAAAGGAGCACGTATTCCTTTCCAGGACTCTTGGCGTTGACCAGTTAATCGTTGCGATTAACAAGATGGACATCTCAGGAGTAGACTACAAGGAAGAAAGGTTCAACAAGGTCAAGGAAGAAGTAACAACTCTTCTGAAGTCCGTTGGCTACAAGCCAGACGCGGTCCAGTTCGTAGGAATTGCTTCCTTGAAAGGCGACAATATCGTTACAAAGTCAACCAACATGGACTGGTACAAAGGCTCAACTTTGCTTGAAGCAATTGACAACTTGAAAGAGCCTGAGAAGCCAGTAGACCTGCCTTTAAGGCTGCCTATCCAGGATGTCTATAACATTACAGGTATAGGAGTTGTCCCTGTAGGAAAGGTTGAGACTGGAGTTATCAAAGTAGGCCAGAAAGTCATTGCTATCCCTGGCAGGGAAGGCAAGGGCGTTCCAGGTGAGGTTAAGAGCATTGAGATGCATCACGAGCAGTACCAGGAAGCAACTCCTGGGGATAACGTAGGATTAAGCATTAGGGGCTTCGGAAAGAAAGATATTGCTAGGGGCGACGTAATCGGGCCATCCGATAATCCGCCTGCAGCTGTTGAGGAGTTCAAGGCACAAATGGTTGTTTTGAACCATCCAAGCGTTATAACCGTTGGCTACACCCCGGTGTTCCACGTGCACACAGCCCAGATTGCCTGCCAGGTCTTGAAGATTGAGAAAAAGATTAACCCGGCAACTGGTGAGGTATTGCAGGAAAACCCTGACTTTATTAAGAACGGCGATGCTGCAATAGTATCTTTGAAGCCAGTGCACCCATTGGTCATTGAGACACAAAAAGACAACCCGCACATGTCTAGGTTCGCTATCAGGGACTCTGGTACGACTGTTGCGGCAGGTATGTGCATTGAGGCCAAGAAGAAACAATGAACCTAACTTATTTTTTTTATTATGTTTTTTTTCATGGTAAAAACAGGTTTTTTTATCATGAGCCAAAAACCCTAATTGATGCAGAGGAACGAAGAAGATGCAGAGAGCAAGAGTAAAGCTAGCGAGCACTGATATTAACAAGATTAATGCTACATGCGACTATATTAGGGATATTGCTGAGAAGACAGGTGTTGTTCTTCGAGGCCCGATTCCTCTGCCGACTAAGAAGCTTAGGATTACCACGCGCAAGAGCCCTTGTGGTGATGGTACGGCGACTTGGGATAGGTTTGAGATGCGTGTCCATAAGAGGCTTATCGATGTAGGCCTGGATGAGAGGGCTCTTCGTTTGATTATGCGTGTCCCGATCCCGGAGGGGCTTAACATCGAGATTGAGATGATTGACGCATAAAGTTTTTAACGTGTTCTAATATACTTATTGGTTATGTGTGGTATAACTGGTTTTTTTGGCTTTGAAGATTCTAAGGGTTTAGTTAGGAGTTCTATTAATACTATGCAGTACAGGGGCATGGATTCTTCTAATGATGCTGGAGATGAAAGTGCTTGGATTGGCCATTGCCTGCATGCTATCAATGGTTTTGTTGAGCAGCCATTGCATAAAAACGGTTTTTTGTTTGTTGCTAATTGCGAGGTTTATAACTGGAAGGATTTAGATAAGAAAAACAGTTGTTCTTCTCGCAACGACGCAGAAGCATTATTTAATCATTTAAGGCAGTCCAGGGACTTATCAGGATCTTTGGAGGATGTTGATGGGGATTACGCTTTTGCTTTGCTAAACCAAGAGAAACGCTTATTATTCCTTGCCAGGGATTTAGTCGGGGTTAAGCCTTTATGGTATTATTTTCATCCTGTAACCAAAGAATTTGCCTTTGCATCCGAGAAGAAAGCCCTGAAGAAGAATGGCTTGGAAGAAGCGTATATTTACGAGTTAAACCC
>SLQZ01000083.1 GCA_007131205.1 Candidatus Woesearchaeota archaeon
GGAGACAAAATTTTTTTTGATAACGGCCAGATAAAATCAAGGGTAAAAAAGAAAGACAAGGATTCTGTAAGCCTTGTGTTCGAGGAGGAAAGCGTTATACACCCTAATAAAGGCGTGAATATACCTGGGAAAAGCCTGAAGATTCCTTCTCTTTCAAAGAAAGATGTTCAGGCAATAAAATATTCTTTGAAAAACAAGGCTGCGTTCATAGCATTATCATTCGTCAGGAATAGGAAAGACGTTGAAGGCCTGAAGAAATTGTTGAAGGAATCAGAGATAGGAATTATTTCAAAGATTGAAAACAATGAAGGCATAAAAAATATTGATGAAATAATCGATGCCAGCGACGGCATAATGATTGCCAGGGGAGACTTAGGAGTAGAAATACCCGAGGAGAAAATCCCTGTATTGCAGAAAAATATTATTAGAAAATGCATCCAGAAAGGAAGGATAAGCATCGTAGCCACGCAGATGCTTGAAAGCATGACCCATCACCCTATGCCTACAAGGGCGGAGGTAAGCGATGTTGCAAACGCGATAATGGATGGAGCGGATGCTGTAATGCTTTCAGGGGAAACTGCTTCTGGGAAGCATCCTGTTAAAGCCGTCCAGGTAATGAGGAAAGTCGCAAGGGAAACTGAGAAAACCACGGGCAACAAAGTGGACATGAGCAGGACAGGAGGCATAAGCGAGGAGATGAGCAAAGCAGCGTACCATATCTCTTTAAGGGTTAACACGGACAAGATCATATGCGTTACGAGGAGTGGTTACAGCGCAGCATTACTCTCAAGGTTCAGGAGCAACAAAGAATTACTAGCAGTTACAAGGCATGAAATGACAGCCAGAAAACTAGGCTTAGTAAGAGGAGTAAAGCCAGTACTCCTAAAAGAAATACCATTAAAAGACATGATTCCAAGCATAGCAAAAGAATTATACAAAGAAAAGCACTTAGCAATCACTGATAAGCTTGTTTTCTTCGCAGGAATAAAGACTTTGAAAGAGCACGTCTCAAACCTGATAGAAGTGCATGACGTCAAGGAACTTCTCGAATACAAAAAAGTAAAATGAAAAATTTATAAACTCTTCAATAGTTACACTTCTAATATGAGAACAAAAACTGTTTTTGACATGGATAACACGCTAATACCAAACAAGTATTACGCAGACGCGGTGGATGAGTTCGTTCTTCAAATGCAGAGAATATTCAACGGCGAAAAAACCGCAGAAGAAATTAGTGACCTGCAAAGAGAAATTGATAGGAAAAAACTCTTAATATCAGGATTCAAAGAAGATAGGTTCGCGCTATCAATGGTAAGCACGTATGAAGCCCTCTGCACAATGATGAATAAGCCTGTAAAAGAAGAAATCAAAAGAATTTCTTATAACATTGGTATGAGCGTTTTTGACGAAGAAGCATGGAAAAAAAACGACTTGCTCCCAGGAGTACAAGAAACGCTAGAATTCCTCTTAAGCAAGGGACACGAATTATACTTGCTCACTGAAGGAGTGGAGAAATGGCAGAAAAGAAAAATTGAAGTCACAAGCCTAAGAAAATGGTTTAACAACGAGAAGAACAATTATTTATGCGTAGAAGGAGGAAAGAACGCTGCTCATTTGCTCCAATTAGTAAACAATGAAGTAGCAAAATCTTCTTATGTTGGAGACAAGAAGACAAGAGATGTTAGCCTCGCAGTAGACGCCGGAGTCCTTCCAATATACATACCAGAAAATGACCCGAGGGATAATAAGTTCTTCGGTGAAAACAAGGACGATCCTTTGGATGCTACAGCAATAGAGCTACGCAGCATAATAGAATTGAAGCATAGATACGAAGAAGTCTTTCAGAAATAATCATGCAACCCTTTCTGAGCTTGTAATTTTTTCGCGTCTTCCAGTTTCTTTAAGGTGTTGTTAACCCTTTCTTCTGAGAACTCATGCCTTTCCACCAAAAGTTCCTTAATTTTTTCTTCATCGATGTTTCCAAAAGACATTTTGTATTCATCGGTGACAGGCATGTTTTTGATTAATTCAAATATTTTCTTCCAATCAAAATCGTAGTGCTCTTTCCACTTGGCTTCTTCAAAAACTTCTTCAAAGTCATCCTCGTGCTTTTTTATGAGCTTCAACGCTTTCTTCGGGCCAATACCTTTTATGCCGCCGTAATTATAATCAGTTCCTACAAGGATAGCTAAGACTATTAACTGGTCTTGTGTCAGGCCCAGGCCTTCTAAGCTTTCCTTTAAAGTTATGACTTCAGGCTCTATCATCTTATAGCCGTAAGAGCCTGGCATCTTCCGCCTCCCGCTAATTGAAAGGTTTCTTACAAGCCTCGGAGTGCCAGCAAGCAAGGAATCTGCATCTTGGCTCACAACAGCGTACGCGTCACCTTTCTTCACTAAATGAGCGGCTTGTGCTTCGCCTTCACTGGGAGCTTCAACGAACGGAATACCCATAGCTCCAAGAAGTTCTTTGGCTTCGCTTATCATTTCATCTGTTAAGAAAGTTGTTCGGGCAGCGTATTTCTTCATGTTTTCAACGTCTTCCTTTTGCTTGGCTTCCTCGTAGAGCTTCTGCGCCTCGAGCTTCAGAGACTTCCTTCTCTCCCTCTCCTTCTTTTTCAATTCAGGGGGCTCACCATCAAAAACAAACACGAATTTCAAGCCTTTCTCCAATAAATTTGTAAACCTTGAAAATAATCCCTGCAAATGGCTTGTAATCCTGCCCTGCGAGTCCATCAAAGGGCTGCCATCAGGGCCCCGAATAGTGGTTAAGAACATGTACAAAGTGTTGAACGCATCTACAGCCAATATCTTACCAGCTAATTCTTCTGGCTTTACCTCTTTTCCTTTCAACAAATCCTGTAAAGGGACGCCCATGTTTGATAGGAGAAATCTTTTACTTTTAAGATGTTTGCGGTTTTAAAAGAATTATAGCTCAGAAAGCAAGCTTTCCACATCTAAAGGCTTAGTGAACATGGCTAGGTCTCCTTCAGAAGTCTTAGGCCAATCTTTTTTAGGCCTGTCACAGTACAATTCCACGCCAATGCCGTCCGGATCTTCCAAGTATATTGCTTCTGAAACCCCGTGGTCTGAAGCTCCGCTTAAAGGATATTTGTTGTCCAAAAGATTTTTTAGAGCTTTCGCGAGCTCTTTCCTTGAAGGGTAAAGTATCGCGAAATGATATAATCCGGTTCTCCCCTTTGGAGGCGGGAGAGCCCCTTCTCCAGCCCAGGTGTTAAGGGCGATGTGATGATGATAGCCTCCGGCAGAGAGAAAAACTGCTGATGCCCCATACTTAGTCATCACTTCAAATCCGAGCAAGTCCCTGTAAAACTTTAAAGAAGCATCTAAGTTTGATACTGTTAAGTGAACATGCCCAATCCTTACATCCTTGTGAATTTTATCCATATTATGCTAGAGTAATTCGCGGATAAATAAATATTTTTTGTGCTAGAAGAATTCCCTGTAAACCACGCTGCAGGCTAATAGGAAAACTGTTATTGCAAGGCCTGCTTTGAGCCACTTAGACTTTGTCTTCATAGATACTTTGCTTCCGTAATACGCGCCAGCAACGTCTGTTACCGCGATTATTATAGCAGGAACCCATATTATATCTCCCCTGAAAATGTAAAGTGTTAGGGCTGCTAAAGATGTCAGCAAGCTCGTATAAAGGGATGTCGCGATTGCATGGTGCATTTCAACGTGCATAGCCCTTAGGATCGGGGGAAAAAGAGTTCCTCCGCTTCCACCCCTCATGCCTATGATTAAGTTGCTTAGGAATGCCCCTGAGAAATATTTGCGGGGTGTAGGTTTTATTTTATTGTATAATTTGTGGCTTAGCTGGTTTAAGTACAAGCCAGGTATTGTGAGCAGGGCTGCTAAGAAGAATGTTATTGCGAGGAACGCGCTTGACACGAAGCCTATGAGGAAAGTTGCTATTACTATACCTGTTACACCGCCAGGTATGAAGTATTTGCTTATTTTCCATTTAATATTCTTTCTCTGGACATATGCACCTGTGCCTGAAGAGAAAGGTATTGCAAACATATTCGTGGCAAAAGCGTTGATTAGAGGCATCCCCGTCATTGCAAGCAAAGGAATCCTGACAGAGCCACCTCCTATTCCGAACAAGCCGCTTAGGAACCCTGTTGAAATCCCTATCGCGACGTATGCTAATATTAAGAGTGTTAAATCCACAATAACAATTTTTTTGTTTTGATTTATATAAATTGCTTTTTTAATCAAAAAATTTTAATATTCCTTTGAACAATGCAAGGATAATGAGTTTAAAGCAATTCTTTCGTTTTTCAAAGAGCAAAGCACTGATAAGTATTTTACTGCCTTCGTTCTGGCTCTTGCTTTCGGTCATAATACAATTTTTCAGGGATTTGTTAAGGCCTGAAGATGTTCCTCCCGTTTTTGTTCCTGTTGGGGTGGGGCATTCAGCATCTATTATCACAATAATCTCAGGATACTTTTTGTTCGTGCTCTTTAGCTATCCCCTAGCGTGCATGCTTGTCCATCTTTATGAGGAAAAAAAGAGAAAAGGCTTTTCGAAAGTGCTTGATGCAAAGAACGTTTTTTTGCTTGGCTTATTCGCGATTACATTCAACCCGTTTACTTTGACAATTATTCTAATACTCTTTGCATTTCTTTTATTTCTCATATTCCCAGTGGAAGAGCCTTGTGCCATTCAAATCGTGGATGTAATTGAAGGGTCGCCTGCAGATGAAGCCGGATTGCAAGGAGGAGAACGCATAGTTTCATTAAATGGCATTGATTTTGGTGGTGACCTGGAAGCAATCCTAAGGTATTTGTTGGATTATCCTATTGGGGATGTTGTTGTTGTGGAAACTGAGAGCGGCTTTTTTGAGGTAACTGTAGGGGAGCATCCTGAAGGAGAATACGGTTTTATCGGCGTAGTGCTAAACGTTGCTTATTGCAGGTAGCCAATTTTTGGAAAAGTATTAATAATTCTTTGTTTAATCCTGTTTTCATGGATTTGCTTTTAACGATTTTAATAGTTGTGGGTGCTTTGATTGTTTTGCTTATCGGGTATTATATTGGGTTGAAGGCTGGCAGGTTTAAGGCTTGGGTTGAGTATAAGGAGAATGTTAAAGAGGAGAGGGAGGACGCGGTTAAGAGGAGCCGCTCCGTGCTGTCAGGGCAGTTCTCTGAGCAGTTAGCACCTTACCTCCCAAATTTTAATTTTAGCCCTTCAGAAGTCCGCTTTATTGGGAAGCCTATTGATTTCGTTGTCTTTAAAGGCATGGATGAAAAAGAAATACGAGAAATTGTCTTCGTTGAGGTTAAGACAGGCAAGGCTTCTTTATCCGGCGTAGAACGATCATTAAAGAAAGCGGTTGAGGATAAAAGGGTTAGGTGGGAGGAGTACAGGTTTAATTCTTAGTTAAGAAATGGCGAATCTCCAAAAATATTTTCTTGTATTACTATGTTTTTGTATGCCGCTTTATCTTCTTTAAGGGTGATTATTCCTGCGCAGCCATCTTCTGCTTGGCCTGTGTTGTAGTGGAGTTCTGTTAGCAGAACTTCTTCTGGCACAGGTATCGCAGTTCTTTGGTATTTGGATTCGTCCATGTGTGCAAAGTGGGTTGCAGGAACAGGGTAAGATGCTATTGTTTTTGTTATACTGTTTTTTTCTGCGAAGTATTTAATGTATTCATCTCCATTATTCACGTATAGTTGCTTGATTTGCTCTTCTTCTAGTATTTCCATTAGTTCTTCTTGCTCAAGGTCTAATTCCATTAAAGGGTCTATTTTTTCATTCATTAATTCTTCGTATGTGTATACCCTCCCATTTTTTTCTTCGTAAAGCATTTCTGAGTCTATAGTGTTGTATGTGTTGGAGAATGCTCTTGGATTAGGAGATATCAATGTTGTTGTTAAAGGGTTTTCAATTTTTTCCGCTAGGGTTTCGAGGTTGTGTATGCTGTATATTCTTTGGACGAGTTGCATGTCTTTGAATATTTTTTCTTTTTGTCCTTCACATATTTTTTTTAGTATTTTGTCAATATGGCTTTTTTTCTTGTTTGCTTCTGCTTTGTCATAGTAGTAAAGCCCTGTCTCTTTGTTTGGAGTTATTATGAATCGCCCTTTCTTAATGTTTGTTGTGCCTGGAAGAATTATTATTTCATGCCCGTCTTTTTTTATGTACGGGTTTTTTACTCCATCAGTAATGTTTTTGTATTGTATCCTTGCCTTTCCTAAAGCAGCGTAGTATTCTTTGTATAATTCTTCTCTTGGAATTGTGATTATCGGAATGTTTGTTTTTGCTGCTGTTCTTATTGCGTAGCTTAAATTTTCTTGGACATCACTTATTCCGTTAAGGATTATTGTGCTTACTTTTTCTTTCATCATTTCCAGTAGTATTTTCTCGTAGAAGTCTTTGCGTTCGTATACTGTAGATATTATTCCGTACTTTGTTTCCATGTAAAAACCTTTGTTCGCTGTAGCATAAAGAGAACTCAGGATTAAATTATTTAAAGCTTTTGATTTCGTAACCACTTAAGAGTGTTCATATTTCTTGGACAATCATCCCTTTGTACTCAGTCTTTAGCTTTTCCTTGGCTTTCTTCGCGATCTCTCCGTCAGTAATGAAGAGAACTGGTAAGCGCTTGTTTTGGCCTTTTAGGTAAGCTGTGCTTAGGTCTCCGTCACTGCATTTCTTTTTCTTCTTTGCCTTGCAGAAGTACTCTGCTGCTCCGACAGGCGTGCTTATTTCTACTGTGAATTCGTATTCAGAGCCTTTCCTTATAGCTGTCGATTCCTTTATCTTGATCTTTCTTTCCTCGAAGAATTCTTTTAGTTTCCTCGAAAAAGCGTCATTGGCATCAACCAGAATATTTGGCGTATCAATGATTTCCTGGCTTTCCTTGGCAGGCTCTTTTATTGCTTCTTTTACTGCTTCTTCCACTTCTTTCTTTGGCTGTACCTGCACTGATTCCTGTCTCTCGGGCTTTATCACTTCCTTCTTAGGAGTTTTTCCTAGGAAGAGCTCGTTAATTATTCTTAATGCGTCTTCATCCGACAGCAAATACCATTTCCAGAATATTTCTTCGCCTTCTTCTGTGTCAACGTTGACTTGTTCGGAGAAGTCTTTTATCATCCTTAGAGAAACCCGTATCAATGGCTCTTGTGATTTGTCGCGAATAACTTTTTTTTCTTTCAGCAAATCATATGTTCGGCGGTCTTTCTCGTTGAGGTATTGGCTCACGGTCTGAAGCTTTTCCTCTTGCCCTGGGATGTAGTAAAATGGGCTTCCTCCTTTCTTAACATTAGTAATCCTTATTTGCTTGTATTGGGCGAGTTCTGAGAGGGCAGCGCCTATGGTTATGCTATCCCCTTTTCCCAAGTATTTTCTTACATCCATTGGTATTAGGGGCCCGTGCTGCTTTAGGGTGTTGAGCACTTCTTCCTTGTTTATTAGGTCCATGTTAAGAATCGTTCTTAGTGCTACTTTATAATTTTTTGGTTAAAGACAAATCTATGGCCGCACCCATTTGACTTCCCAGTAGGTTACGTCTGCCTCGTCATCTACGACTGCGAGCATTAATCTTTTCTTTGTTGAATGGGCTACCCTGTTTTTCGCGGCGAATTCGTACCATGTTAGGGTGCTTCCTTCGTGGACGGGGTAGACTACCCAGCGCGCGTGGTCATCCCCTGGCTTTATTCCCCTATCGTAAATCCTGAAGTCAGCGCCGAATTTCAGTGCGGTCTTAATAATATATCCTCTGTTCCTTATGTCTTTGAAGACCATGTATCTAATCCAGAAGTTGGGCTCTGCTTTCTTGGCTTTCTTCATGAATTCGTCAAATGTTAATTGCTTATTTTTTTTGTCGTAGACTTCTAATCTGTTTTTTTCCATTAAGTATAGGGCTTCGTGAAGGCTTAATTGCAGCATTCCTTCTTCTAGGACTGCTCCGTATCTTGATTGCTCGTACAGCTCCCTGGCTTCGTTGGTGTTTTCAGTTATTACGCGCTCATTGCCAAATATAGACCTTATTTTTTTCTTTTTGGCTTTTTGTTCTTTTTCCTCTTCAATCACAGGAAGGAGTTCTTCTTTGGCTTTCTTTTTCTTTGTTGCTTTCTTTTTTGCAGGCATTTTATGCTTGAGTGTCTTGCTTTTTATTTAAAGCTTAGCGTTTTTTTACAGCAAAAGAATTATTATGTATCCTGCTATGCAGCCTGTGGTTATGAATGGCATGGCGGGGTAGAACTTGTCTTTTTTTGCGATGTAGAATAGGATGAACAAGGATATTGCTGCTGTTAGGGTTATTATTAGTGCATAGTAGAATGCTGTTGCCGGCAGGAATCCTTGCTGGATCATGGTAGTCATGACTGTCCCTGAGAATAGCAATGGGAAGGCTATGTCTCCTCCTCCTAGGACTCCTGTTTTAGGTGTGCCTTTTCTGGGAGCTGTTTTCTTTGAAGGCTTTATTGCTTTGTCTGTGTAGCCTATTCTTATTCCTGGGAAAAGGTTGGCTTTGCTTGTGAATTCAGCCATTTTTACCATGTGCTTGCTTTTCCATACTGCGTAAGCGTCATAAATTGCTACTAGTACTAGGAGTATTATCATTGCTGTTATGCTTAGTATGGGCACTAGCAGTATTGCTATTCCTGCGTACATTAGTATTTCGGTTGCGTTGTGGATTATCGGGTTGGGCTTGTACATTTTCCATGCGCCCAGGATTATTGCGAGAAGCCATGCTAGTAGTGCGTTCTGGGTTATTACGCCGAAGGATATGCTCATGGTTATTATTGCTGCTATTAAGAACCATGTTCTCCACCAGTTTACTTTGGCGTGCTTTACGAATAAAAGCAGGATTGTTGTTCCTATTGTTACTCCTATTATTATGAAGATTAGTGTTTCTGTTCCTGTTGTTTCTGGGCGTTCACCTACTGTTGTGTCTGTGTATTGTATTGTTGTTTCCCCGTCTTCTGTTGTTATGCTTTGTATGGATTGCCCTATTAGGATTAGGCCTATTATTTGTGCTGCTATGAATATTAGCAGGAATGTTATTGTTACAGGCAGCGTGTGTTTCATTCTTTTTTTCTTTCCTTGTTTTGTTTTTATAAATTATTCGGATAACAATTATTTACTATATGGAAGTTATTTGTGGTTATCTTTAAATAAAAAGAAAAAATACCAAAATAACATGAAACAGGCAAACAAGATAACGATAAGAACATTCACCCCGCCAGAAGAAGACAGGGAAGAAAACAAAAAAACAATCCTTGAACTCACAGGATACACAGAAGAAGAAATCGAAAAGGAAAAAATAAAGTACGAAGAAAGAAACGCAAAGGGATTCAGCCAAAAAAACATAATAATACACACACTAGAATTAGAAAAAGACAGGCACTGCAACAAATTCCTAGAACGCCTAGCAAGCAAGCTAACAGAAGAAGACAAACACACCCTGATAAGCCAGACAAACAGATTAGACGACAACATGAACTTCTACATACGCCTGAACAAGGAAAAACTAAGAAAACAAGAATACGAAGTCACAGAATCAGGGGAATGCTACCACATCAAGATAAGCATAGCCTCATTCCCTAAAAGAAAAGACGTAGCGCACAAGAAAATCAAAGAAATAATAAAAAAATCATAAGCCATAAGAAGCTACATTCGTAGTACAACCAGGCAGCGCAGCGATGTTCCTAGGCACATTCTCATACCTTACATCCTTAACCCTTACATTATGAAAATTAGAATCGTACTTCAAAAGCAAACCTATCATATCCTCCCTTGAAAGAATGTCATCTAAAACAAAAGGCCTTGTCTCAACCATGCCCCGGGAAGAGCCACCGTAATTCAAAGGATACTTATCTGTGAAAACATGCATTAGTTTAGATACCTCCTCAAGAGGCTTCCTAAAATTGTTGACGTTACCATTCCCAAGGACACCAAGCAATATCCTAGACTTATCGTTGTTATTATAATGCACTGCGTTAAACAAAAAGCCACCATGCCTAAACTCTGCAGTCATCTCCCTAAAATAATCATGCAAATCCTTATTAAAACTAAGAACCTGGCAAGGCTTCAAGTTCTCATAAAAAACAATCTTCACTAAATCACCATTTCCATCCATAAAATTACACCCCCTAAAACCGAAAGTGAAAAACATATTTACCTTGAAGTATAAAAATATTGCCAAAAAGCGTTGCACTCAACACCACTAATAAGCCAAAACAAAGGATAAATTTATAAAAAGACAAACCTAATAGCATTGTATTACTGCCAGTCAGAGGTGAGTGTTTCATGAAAGAAAAAAAAGACATCGGCGTCCCTTTAAGCTCAGGGTTTATGGCTACAAGCATAATAGGCTTCTTTGTATCCATATGGTTCATCATGGACTACTCAGAGCCGTGGGGATTCACATTCATGGTCTTCTTCCTCATAATGTTCCTCGCGAGCGTGGTAAGCGTGCACAGGGCACTTCCACTGCCAGAACACATGGACGAGCTCGCAATCCATAAGAAAAAGAAAAAATAATTTAAGAACAAGCATAATACTTAAGCATTATGAGGTACCTCGCATATGTAGAGCCTCCAAGCGATGTAAGGACAAGTCTTGAAAGGCTTTCAGAGAAATATTCTTTCAAAAAACCAGGCAGCGATTACCATATCACAATATGGGGATTCGCAATAAAAGAGATAAACGAAAAAGAATTAGTCAGAAGGCTAAACAGCATAAATCGCGTGCCTGCACCCTACGAATTCTACAGCATAGGCCCTTATGGAAACGAGTCCTTAGGGCTAGCTATTGATGACTTTGAAGGCGGGTTAAGGCATATGCACGAAGAAATCGTGAAAAACGTAGCATGCCTTGACAAAAACAAGGCTTTGCTTAATGAAATGTACGAAAAGATAGGGGGAGAAAATTATAATCCTCACTTGACATTTGCAAAAGAATACAAAGGCATAATAAGCCTTGAGGATTTTGAAAGTATCATGTTCAGAAAATACGAATCCGGACACATAAAATTGTCAAAGAAGAAAAACGGCTTATGGCAGCCAGTCCACTTATGATTTTTTCTTGTCATGAATCGCCGAGGGAGCACCGCCTCCATGCCACGTAAACCTAGGCCGCACACGCATCGGGTACATTCTTTCATTGGTATCATCGAATATTATCGCTGCACCCTTCTCCCTCGGCAAAGCGTCAAGCTCTGCTACAAGGCCCTTTCTCATATAGCTCTGCATCAAAGTCCCAAGGGCTTCAGTGTCCATCTTCGCAGTAATCCTATGCGCTATGACTGTATCCGACTGAGTCATTACATCTGTATGGATTTTTCCCGGTTGCTGCGTAGCAAGTATTAACGATACTCCTGGTTGCCTTCCCTCCCTCAGAATCGTTATCAGCGGGTCTGTTGCAAGTGTTTTTTCGTCTACAGGAAGGAATTCATGGGCTTCATCAAGGACAAGCCACACCAAGGGAAATTCCTGTTTCTTAATATCTTCATCTCCGTAAGGATTTGCGGATTTGTGAACTTCAAGGTATTCTTCTTCTTTTCTTGCAATCATCCTTTGGATGAACAGCTTCTGCGATATTAGGCCGACTACCAAGTTCTTGATGTTCCATGAGCCAGGCATAGTCGCATAACAAGAAACGTCTAGGACTGTGACCTGGCCAGGCATTGCGAGCTTGTCTATGCTAGTTCCTTTCTCGCTGAACAACCCCCATTTGTCCGCGTTGCCAAACCTGTTCTTAGCAGCTGAAATAGTGTTCTTCTCTGTTTCCTTGTCTTCATCAAGCTTTTTTATTATGTCCTTCATAGAGTAGTCTTTTCCTTTTTCTTGGAGTTCGTGTATTGTTCTTTCTATTAGCACGCCCACCGGGTCATCTTGGCTTACCCCGAAAGTCGTGTTCCAATCACTTCCTGATAGCTCAGACGGCTTAATGCTGAACGGGTAATCAGTTGGTATGCCTTTGTCTTTGTAGTCATCATGGTACCCTGTCGGCGTAAATATTTTTACGTCTAGCGGCTTTCCTTCCAAGTTCCATTCCTCAAGCAAGGCTTTATCTTGCTTGTTCTGGAATTTCATCGTCCAGAAAACACCCATTGTGTCGAGGAGTATCACAGATATGTTTTGCTTAACTTCTGGCGGGAGGTCTGCAACTCCTTCTGCTATTACCCCAAGAGTGTACGAATTATGAACTATAACATCATTGGCAACAAAATTATGTTTTCCTGGAACAGTGAAGTCATAGACTTTTACTTTTTCGTCGATTTTTTCCATTAAGACTATTTCGTCCCAGAATATGTCTGATTCTGCTAAGAGCAGCAACGACTCGTTTTCTTCATATTTCGCAATTTGCAACAATTTTTGTCTAGAAACAGAATATCTTGCTGATTCTCTCATTGCTTTAGGGTGCTTATATCCAAAAAATCTGCCCATGGAAGCCCAGTTATCAGGCGAATAATTGTTCCATAATTCTTTTGGTATTGTATCAATATTAGAATTACGCTTTATTGATATCGCTGTTTTAAGGGCTTCTTTTTGCCTGGCTTCTTTTTCACCATAAAACCCGATTTTTTCCAAGTATATTTTTACGAATTCTCCTTTTATGACTAATTCGTAAGACTTTCCGAGTTTTGACTTTGTACTCTTGACTCTTAATTTTGACACAACGCCAAACCTTAAAAGCAAGTGCTGTACCTGCCTACACATTTGCTCTGAAACAGAGGAATAGCTTATATTCCAGCCGTAATTTAGGTATATGCTGCCATCACACGAAAACATCCTATTGAGAAAAATTGATAGCTTGTGTTCTGGCAACTTGAATATTTCCTCAGGAATAAATTTATTATTGGACTTCAACCCCCACAGGCGTAAATCACGCAACCAATTTCTTAAGGGATTATTTGAATCCACTTCGTGTCCGCCTGCAAACCTGCCTTTTCTATCTCTTATGCCAGGCTTTACCACAGACCTCTTATTAGAACATATAACTCTATAAGCGGCATCTCCATGAGTCTTTAGTCCTAATGAAGGGTCAAATTGCTTTATAGATAATACAAAATCTTCATTGATTTTGCCATCTTTGTTTGAGAATAATAAGAATTTTGGGCCGATGTGTCCTTCTGATAATAGATAAGCGATGAGCTTTACTTTTTCTTCAGGGAGATCGTCATCTCCGAATACTGGAATCCTTCTTGGAACTGCTATTCTTGAGCCTATCGAAAGCTTTTCAGCAGGCATCCAGCCATTCAAGGTAAATAATGGGTGCTCAGGAGTAAGCCTGAGGTTTTTCCCAGACCTCAAAGCAATCCTATATGTGGTCTCGACTTCTCTCTGATAGAATCCTGTTTTTGAAGATAAATGCATTTTGAGATCCTTGCCAAGGCTCAAAACTTTAAAATGATCAGATGTGAGAGCGTCTATTCTCTTCAATGTTCCATCTTCTAGCAGGACTTCAGAATCTCCTGTGAGGCACTTTCCTCCTCCTCTCTTTCCGCATACGAATACGACGTGGCTTTTTGTCACGTCTAAGAACACTTTGTTTGACAGGGATGTTGTCCTTCCCATCCTTATATAGTGCTTTCCTAGGTATATTACGCCTTTATCCCCGTATTTTTCCCTGTCAGCTGCGTCCCTGCCGATTATTATGTCGTTCATCCTGTGTTTCTTGGTATTGTGCTCCTTTTATATTTTTGTGTTTGTTTGCGATAATTTTAAAAAGTAGGAGTTCTCTCTGTTCAATAATAAAAACATTCAGGGTGGTTTTTTTGGCTAAAGAAGAACAATTTAGAGATGTTGATGAGTTAACTGTTGGATTAAATAATGGTTATGAGCCTGTTTCTGTCGATGAGCCTGTAAAGGAAGTAAAGCAGGAAACAGTTAAGCCTGTTGCGAAGGCGGCGCCTGCTGAAAAGAAGGAAGTTCCTGCGAAAAAGGAAAAGGCTACAAAGAAAAAGGTGAAGAGAAAGGCTACAAAGAAAAAGTCTTCTAAGCCTGTAATGAAGGCCGAAGAGAAAAGGAAACCTCAGAAGAAAAGGAGGAGGCAGGCTGTTAACTGGTTTCCTATTGCGTTATTAACATTGGTTGTTGTTGTTCTTGCTGTCTTGGCATATCTTTATTTTTCCGTAGGCACCCCTTCGGACGCTGATAGGGTTGCTGCGATGGTTAACGGGGAGCCTATTTACATGGCTGATTTGGATAGCAGGCATAATTTTCTTTTAAACACTGTTGACCCAGGGATGTCAAGGGAAGAAGCCTTGAACCAGATGATAGAGGAGAAGCTTCTTTCTCAGTATGCAAAAAGTAAGGGGTATGGTGTTACAACCCAGGAAGTTGAAGATGACATGGATTATTTGTTGAGGGCTAATAACTTGGAGAAATCCGAGTTGTTAGAGAACCTTGCATTGATGGGTGTTGATTACGAGGATTTTGTTAACTTTAACAGGGATAGGCTGCTTATCACAAGGGTTATTGATGAAGAGCTGCGGCTTTCCAGCAGGCCTTCTGATGAGGAGGTGCGCGAGTATTATGATGCGTATCCTGAGCAGTTTGGCATGCCTGAGATGGTTCAGGTAAGGCATATCTTGATTGCTTTTGACGGGCCTGATAATGAGACTTATGAGGAAGCCCAGCGTGTTGCCGGCCTTATTTCTGAGGACAGGGATAATTTTTGTGCTCTTGTCGCTGAGTACACTGATGATGTGGCTAGTGCTGGGACTTGCGGCGAGTATAATTTTAGCAGGTCTGATCCGTTGGTGCCTGAGTTCTTGGAGGCTGGCTTTGATATGGAGCCGGGCGAAATAAGGAATGTGAGGACGCAGTTCGGGTATCATATTATGTATAAGGTGGCTGATATTCCTGGGGATCAGGTGGGTTTTGATGACGTTGAGGCGGATTTGTCTGCGTTCATTGAGCAACAGAAGCTTATTAATGAGTATCAGGATTTGGTTGGGGATCTTAGGAGAGAAGCTATTATCGAGGTGTATTCTGAGGATGATGCATCTGCTCCGGATAGTGTTGTGGTTTCTAACGGGGATGCTGTTCCTGTAAAAGAGGTTGTGGATACTGATGAGTCTAGGAAGATGAATCTTGCACGTTGCTTGGGGGATATGGATGCTCAGTTGTTTAAGGTTTTTTGGTGTCCTTATTGTGATGACCAGATTGAGATGTTCGGGGATCATATTAGGTTTGTTGATGTGGTTGAGTGTGATCCTGATGAGCCTGGTGCGAGGCCTGAACTTTGCAGGGAAGCTGGAATACAGGCTTATCCTACATGGGTTATCGATGGAGAAACTTATCAGGGCATGAGGACTTTGACTGCTTTGGCCGCTCTTAGCGGTTGCGAGTATTAATTCCTAAAGTATTCATTTATTTTTTTTATTTGTTCTTTGTTTAGCAGGGGTTGTCCTAGCAGGAATCTGTTCATTTGCTCTGGGTACTTGTTAGATGACATGAGGTTGGGGCTTTCCTTTGTGTGTTCCAGTCCTAGGATGTGTCCTATTTCGTGTGATAGTGTTATGCCGTATTGTGTTCCTATTGCTTGCTGCACATCTTGCTTTCTTATGTCGTGTCTTTGGATGTCTTTGTAAGGGGTTATGAGTATGGTGTTTATTTTATCGAGTGATGTTCCTCCGTTGTCAAGCTTGTCTATTAGGTAATCATCTAAGGCGTCTAGGTAGCTTAATGAAGGGATTTTTTCTATTTGTTTTCTTGCTTCCATGTATTCTCTTGCTTTTTCTTCTCCTGCCACTCCTCTGATTAGTTTTTCTAGGGGCACTTCTCTTATTGTGTCCATTGTTATGTATGCTAGGTTGATTTCATTTTGTTCTGGCATTTCAAAGCTTAGCTCGTTTATGTTTCCTTTTAGGTTGTATGTTATGTTTATTCCTGGGTATTCTGTTTGGAGTCCTATGTTTTCGTAGAATCTCCTTGTTGTTTGCATCGCCCATTGGATTGATATTTCTGGTATTTTTTGAAGGAATGTGGGGTCTACGTAGATGTTTATTTTTAGGTCGTGGTTTTCTTTTTGTGTTATTGCTGCAGCTATATCACTTGGTTTTGTGGCTGCAAGTATTGTTGCTAGCCCTGTTTTTTTTATGAAGTCTCTTCTGTCCATGTTTTGTGGTGAAAAGTAGCACGTATTTAAACATTTCTATTTTATAACTACTAATTAGTTGTAAATTTTTTAAGGCGACATAAATTATTTGCTATATTGTAAATATTAAATATTTTAATTAACTTCTATATAGCTAATAATTGTTAACCAAACAATTTAAATAGAAAACCATACTACTACCCACAAGCCCGACACGAGAGTACTCAATGGAGCTCAAGGCGAAAGACCGAGCAATGAGCTTGGGAGTTAGTGTATCGGGCCACAAAATCATAGTCACAAAATCAAGAAGATTAGAACAACGTTGTGATTACCATTCAACCAATCACAAAAACACACTCACGAAATTAAAAATGAGGATATGCAATACTACCCTGAGAAAAATATTATTAATTTAAGTTAAAAGAAAGGATAGTAAAAACAACTTGTTCTATAAACTCTTGAAGTTGCGACTACAAAAAGATTTAAAACTAACGACAGCAAACCAAAAAAAAACAGGAGGAGTTACAATGGCAAAAATAGCCCAAGTAGCAGCAAAATACATTATACACTCAGATATCCAGATTGACGGAGTAGTAGACAGGCCAGACGTCATAGGAGCAATATTCGGCCAAACCGAAGGCCTACTAGGCGCAGACCTGGAATTAAGGGAACTCCAAAAATCAGGGAGAATAGGACGAATAGAAGTGAACCTTGACACAAAAGGCGGAAAGACTCATGGAGAAATAATCATCCCGAGCAGCCTCGACAAAGCAGAAACAAGCATAGTAGGAGCAGCAATAGAAATAATCCAGAGAATTGGCCCATGCAACGCCAAAGTCAACGTAAAGAAAATAGAAGACGTACGCATAAGCAAGAGGCAAGCAGTAATAGAAAGAGCAAAAGAGCTGCTAAAGAACTTAATGGAAACAAGCATGCCTGATTCCCAAGAGCTAAGCGATGAAGTAGCATACTCTGTCAGGATGATGGAAATACAAGAATACGGAAGGGAAAAACTCGCATCAGGACCTGCAGTAGACGAAAGCGACGAAGTAATATTAGTTGAAGGAAGAGCAGACGTCCTGAACCTTCTAAAGCACGGATTCAAAAACGTGATTGGGATGAATGGAACAAGCGTCCCACAAACAATAATTGATCTCGGAAAAGAAAAAACGATAACTGTATTCGTAGACGGAGACAGAGGCGGCCAGCTCATAGTGCAAGAGCTTCTAGGCTCAGCAGAAATAGACTATGTAACCAAGGCCCCGGATGGAAAAGAAGTTGAAGAGCTGACAAAGAAAGAAATACACAAAGCGCTAAGAGCAAGAATAACAGCTGAGCAAGCAAAAATGGAAGTGGGCACCGCCCAGCAAAGGCCGCAACAATCCCAAAGGGATGACAGGAGGGATCAAAGAAGGCCCCAGCACCAACAGCAAAGACCCCAATACCAACAAAGGCCTGCCCAGCAAAGGCAAGTTAAGCAAGCAACAGCACAAGAAAAAGCAAAGTTTGCATCAATGCTAGAAGACCTTATAGGAACTAGAGGAGCATACATTCTTGACGAAAAGCTAAACATCCTGGGAAAAGTCCCTGTAACAGAGCTTCAAAGCACTATTAAAAGCATAGCAAGCGGCATATACGCAGTTGTATTCGACGGCGTAATAGAAAGGGACTTGGTAAGCGTCGCAGAACGGGCAAACATAAATTACTTAATAGCAATGGATGCCAAGACAAAGAATACTAATAGCACAGTAATTTACACAACGGACAACTTATAATAACATTTTTTTATTTTTTACCTTAATTCTTTAAGCCACCTTATTTCTTCAGAATTAAAATCAAAGCAATCAGCAACATTTTCTCTTCGGGAAAGAGCAGCTATGAAAGGAACAGCGTCATGATACGCCCTATAGGAAGACATGTGAGTTACAGCAGCAATCTTCTGCGCCACTCCTTTTCGTTTCGCATTCTTAATGTTAGCCATCCAAATTCTTAACAGCCTAGTAGTAGGCCTGTAATCAATGCTGGAAGAATACTTTTCTTCTTTCGAAAGAGCAATCCCCGCAGATAATAACGCATAGCAATAAACATAGAAACGGTAGTATTGCCACTTCCTTATTCTTCCAAAGAAAACATTTGCAAGAGACAAATTTTCAAAGCCTTCAGCCAAGTCCACTGGCTTAGTGTATTCCCTTGGAAGGTTCTCCTCAACCCATAAAAAAATTTTTTCAATGTCTTCATCAACATCATCATAAGCTCGCAGCGCAATGGACGGGTTCTTTGTCTTAAAGACAAGCCTTAGCGCATTCTCCATCTTAATCGTGACGTTCCTCTCCCCTACCCATGCCACGGAATCCATATTTATAATGGAATCATAGGCTGAAACCTGCAAATCATTAATGGCTGCACGGACGTCTCCGCCTGAAGATCTCGCAATATGCCTCAGCGCGTCTTCATCCGCCCCAATCTTTTCTTGTACACAAATTTTTTTAAGCAAAGGAAGCAATTCTTCATAGCTTATCTGCTTGAAATGAATCAGCTCTGACCGCTTCTTTAATTCCTTTAATTTCTGGTCGTAAGCATCAACACCTATTATTACAACTGGAAACTTGCTTTTTTCTATTAGCTTCACAACCGCAGGAATCCCTCCACGATCCTTAGTCCCGGATAAGCCTTCTACCTCATCGATAAGAATTAATTTTCCAGCCCCGAATAACGATCCTTGATTAATCGCGCCGCCAAGCAACCCCTGTATGCTAGAAGCATTCCTAGTGTCCGAAGCATTAACCTCTACTAGTTCAAGGCCTAAGTCATTAGCTAAAGCGTAAACAGAAGATGTTTTGCCATTGCCTGTCCCCCCATAAAGAAATATTGGCTTCTTAGGTTGTTCAACTAGCTGTTTCAGCTTTTCCTTTTCCTTTTCATGCCCTATAACTTCTTCAAGGGTTTTTGGAGAATACTTCTTAATCCACGGCTCCATGACAGTAAAGTAAACCGCAGAATGATTTAAAGGTTTTGAAATTATTCCTTGAGAAGACTATCGAGGTGATCGTATAGTTCTTGAGGGTATTCTTTTCTTATAATAGAATAATACATGTCTGAAAAAGAATTCCCCGCGGCTTCTGATACGGGAACACTGTTTTTATGGAACTGGACTTTGTAAATGCTTCCTGTTTTGAAAGCAACATATGTCTGGTTGTTAAAAACCCATTTGTCAAAGATGTTCTCTATGCTTGAACCGTTCAACGCGAGTTCTTCAATTCCTTCGAGACCTTTGTTTCTGTCTGTTATGTTAAGGAAAGCGCTTGTCTTGCTCAGGTAGCCTTGTGACAGTGTAGAAAGCATGTCTGTTGTGTTATACCCATATATTATTGCTTCTGAATCATAGTTGAGTTTCTTCGGGCCAGAGAATTTTTGTATTTGTCCTACGCGCAAGTTGTTTCCTCCCTTGAAAACTGATAGGATTCCTCCCTTGCTCAACGCGTTCTCTATCCCTGTAAAATTATTTGGCTTCATAATACCAGGAAGTACAGGATTTGTTTTAATCTTTTTGTTTTGAATGGGCCCGCCCGGACTCGAACCGGGGACCTCCGCCGTGTGAAGGCGATGTCATAGCCACTAGACCACAGGCCCGTTCCCTGAAGAAAACATCAATAGTTTTTAAAGAAAGCGAAAACAATAAAAATGTTAGTTGTTTCTTGATAGTGATGACAAAAAATTTTGTGTTTGGCGTTGGAACATCCTCTTTACAAATAGAAGAATCCGGGGAACACGACTGGAAAGGCCTACAAGCCAAAGACGGCTCAGTACTTTACAGGAACGCTGAGCACCTAAAAAACTGGAAAGAAGACTATTCTTTGATAAAAGAGCTCGGCGTAGACGCATACAGGTGTTCTGTGGACTGGTCTAAGCTACAACTCTCTCCTTATTCTGAACTCGAAGCAAAAGCAGTAGAGCAATACCAAGAAATGTTCCAATACCTGAAAGACAACAACATAGACTTATTCTTAGTACTGCATCATTTTGCTAATCCTTTGTGGTTCACAGAAAAAAAAGGATGGGAAAACAAAGAAAGCATAAACGTATTCAAGGACTTTTCTGTAAAGGCAACGGAAGCATTCAAAGACTACGCAAGTACAATAATAACGATGAACGAGCCAATGACAGACATCTCACTAAGGTACATGACAGGGTTCGCACCGCCGAAGAAGAAAAACGCTTTTTTTACAGGACTTGTAAAAGTGCACGGGAACATGGCTGAAGCACACAA
>SLQZ01000033.1 GCA_007131205.1 Candidatus Woesearchaeota archaeon
CATTCCTTTTATTCTTCTGGTTTTCACAACGGTTTTTTCTTTTTCGAGTTTAGGCCATATTTTTTTCAGTGTCTGGAAGTTTACATTTGAGTTTTTCGCGATTTCTGTTATTGGGTAATCGTAATCCCTGGAGTATATTAGGAAGTCCAGTATTTTGATTAATGGGTAGTCTCCAAATGTTTTTACGAAGATTGTTTTTTCTTCCATTGTGTTTCCAGGAAAACAATACACATTTATATTTTTTGTTGTTATTAATTACATTTTTTGTAATTAAAGGCACTGGTCATGTGCACGCGCCACGCTTAAAAACAAGTTATTCCTACTCGCACAAATGGACACGAAGAAAGCCAAATGTTTCATCGTAAAAAAATTATTCCACTATGGCTACATAGGTGGAAGGCATACAGATGTAGGGAACCTGAAAAAAGGCTTGCCAGGCCACTTCAAAGGGGATATTAAGAAAGCTGCAGAAGAACTAATAAAAGAAGGTCTTTTGCTGGAAAAGCACGCATCTTATGGAAAGCACGTATCCTTAAACCCTGCTAAGAGAAAAGAATTAGAAGTTTACCTTGAATGACTATTTTCTTTTTCCTTCGTGATTCCATCGTTCTGACAAGTAAACATTTTTCAGTTCTGATGCGATTTCCAGTTCTTCTTCTTTGAGCTCTCCTTTTTTTATCGTTATTCCTAGTTTTTCAAAGGCTTCTCCGAATCCTTTAAGCATATGGTTTTCTATTTCTTTGAAATTCGTCTCTCTTTCGAGAGCTTCCTCGAGGCTTATGATTCCGTTTTTTGTTTTGTCCAGGAATTCTGTTCTTTCTTCTCCTTTGTAGCTGTATATGTCTGCCATGCTTTCAGAGTTATAGGGTTTTACTAGTATGGTACCTTGCTGTAATATTATTCCATCAATGTCTCTTGATTGTGCGTTCCCAGAAATTTTTTTTCCGTTTACAAGAATATCATAAGGGTTTATGTTCGAGTAGCAACTCATGGTTTTCCTTTCCCTTTTTTCATTCCTGAACTTTGCTTCTAATCCCAAATGTGTCAGACCATAAAGAATTCCTGTAACTATCTGCTTGTATGATTCCAAAACGTTTTCGGATAAAAATTCTTTTTTTATAGATAAAGAATACGTGAAATCTTTATCGTGGAGTATAGCTGTGCCTCCCGTAGGCCTTCTTACAAAAGCATATTTTCTCAGCAAATCTATGTTTAGAGCTGGCTTGTCTTGGGGTTCCACTTCTTGGTCTCTTCCTATTGTGATTGTCTCTATTGGCCAAGTATAGAACCGAAGCACTCCTACTTCTTCTTCCTCTTTGTCTTTCGGTTTCAGTGCTATGGGTTTATTAGTGGTTGCTTTCAGGTTTAATGCTATAGCTTCGTCAGTGGCCATGTTCATATAGGCAGGTTCTCTTTCAAAGTCTACAACCCTTATTTTTGCCATGAGAATGAAGGATTATTCTTTTGTTAAAAAATCTTTTCAAAAATTATAAATAAATGGGGGCTTATTTAATAACTTTTAAATATTGGCTCTTCTTTCCTGGAAGCATGGCAATTATTAGTATAAGCATAAATGAGAAATTAACTAAGGAATTAGATGAATTAGCAAAAGAACTCGGCTTTTCAGGACGCAGCGAGATCTACCGCGCGGCAATCCACGACTATATAAATAATAACTACACAAAAATCCTGAAGCCCGAACAAGAATATACGGCATCTCTTACAATAATAGTGCCTGAAAACCAAAGAAAAACGTTGCATGAAGCTTACCACGACTCAGGCTTAGTCCGAAGCCAATTCCACATGTGCATCTCCAACAACAGGTGCATGGAAGTCTTAGGATTAAGCGGGAAAGGAAAGCAAATCCTTGCAACCATGAAGAAAATTGAGGCCATCCCGAAAATAGAAAAAATAAATTTATGCATAGAAAGCTAGATTCTCCCATTAATTTTATATAATATTCTTCTTTTCTGGGAAGTATGGCTTTAACTGAGGAGAAAGTAAAGGAATTATTGTCGGACGTCTACGACCCGGAATTGCACGTAGACATAGTAAGCATTGGTTTGATTTACGAAGTAAAAATCAGTGAGGATAACGACGTCTACGTAAAGATGACCTTAACTTACCCAGGTTGTCCTTTCGGGCCTGCAATCGTAGAAGAAGTAGAAGAGAAATTGAAAGAAAGCGGGAATGCGAGGAATGTTAAGGTAGATATTACGTTTGAGCCGCCTTGGAATCCGGATATGATGGACCAAGACGTACGAGCAGCATTGGGTATTGGGAAGTGATTCTTTCAAGTCTTTGCTAAAAATTTGTCTATTACTTTATATGTTTCAATTATGCTTTTCTTTTCTGCTTTCTCGTTATCAGAGTGGTGCCCTATGCTTTTGGGTCCTATTAGCATTACAGGTATGTTTTTTGCGGAAAAAAATCTTCCGTCGCTCGCCGCGTGCCCTTTTTTGAATTCTGGCTTTCGATGAGTTGCTTCTTCGTATGCATCACATAATTTTTTTACATATTCATTGTTTTCATCCGTGTACAGATGAGCTACTTTGTGGAATGCGTCAGATTCTACTGAATACTTTTCTCCTATTTCTTCTTTCTTCTCTGATATTATTATATCGATTAAGCTTATGATTTCTTTATGGGTTGTTTTCTCTGTGAGGCGTATGTCCAGCCTTGCACTTGCCTCCAGTGCGATTATGTTTCCTGGGCCGTGTACAACCTCACCATTCTCAGATTTAACGCTTCCTCCCTTAATGCTTCCAATATTCATAGTGTTAACCCATGCCTCTTTTTCAGGGTTGTTAACTTTCTCTTTGATTTTACTAATTATTTCCATTAAGATGTCAACTGCGTTTTTTGCATTCCATGGCCTTGAAGCATGCCCTCCAGGGCCTTTAACGTTGATGTCTATCCACAATCCTCCTTTCTCTTTCACACAAATCTTTCCATCGGTTGGCTCAGTAACAATCACAGCACCAGGCTTAAGCTTCTCCGCGTATATCCTTGCACCATTGCTACCACCCATTTCTTCATCTGAGTTCACGAGCAATGCAACATTCTTAGCGCTCCAATACTTTTTGCATAGCAACACTAAGACTGCTAACCCTGACTTCATATCTCCAGATCCGCGGCCGTACAAGTATTCCTGGTCTTCAATTGATTTGTATTGCTCATCTTCTCCATCTACAACATCTATGTGGCCGTTCAACAACACGTGTTCTTGTTCTGTTTTCCTTGGAGGTGCATATAAGGATAGCTTCCCGTTATGCTCTTCTATTTTTATGCTTGAAACACCACTCTCTTCCAATAATTGTTTCAAGTATTCCAACGCTTTTCTTATCTCTTCAGGGCTGTCTTTCTCCGTCCTGAACGAAACAAGCTTCTTTGTCAAGTCAAATATTTCCTTTTCCATTGTTCTCACATTTTCTCCCAGGCTTCTACTGGCCCTTTAACTTCTTTGAATAATGGGTGCGTTTTTATCTGTTTGGTGTTTTTTATTTCTTCGTATTTCTCTGGGCTTCGTTTCCTGACTTTTTCCAATAAGTGATTGTACTCGTACTTCAGTTGTTCATCATTCACACTTATTGCTTTCAAAAGATTCCCCGCTTTAACTTTATTTGCGTCAAAATTATACTTTCTTTTCTTTGCTTCTAATAACAATTCGTATAAGTAAGCGTTTATTGCTTTCACTGGAGAAGGATATTCTTTGAATCTTTTTAGTTGCGGGTGATTCTTATACCCGATTGTTTTTCCTTCCAATACGTTCTTTGCAAGCAAAGCTTCCCTCCAGCATGCTACTAATCCTTTAGAATCCAGGTAACAAGGGTGTATGCTCCAAAGCCTCATTTTTTCTTCGTTGCTTTCAAAGCAGTCTCGCCGAGTTTTAAGTGGACTTCTTTTAATTGCTCTTCCTCCCAAGGCGTTGGGCATCCATCCATAGGATTCTCAGCATTCTTATTCTTTGGGAAAGCGAGAACTTCACGTATATCATTCGTCCCGTTTAATAAAGCTGCTAGTCTGTCGAACCCAATCGCGATTCCTCCGTGTGGTGGCGCTCCGTACTTGAACGCTTCTAATAAGAATCCGAACTTGGTTTCTGCTTCTTCATGCGTCATCCCGATTACTTTCATAACTTTTTCCTGCAGTGATGAGTCATGGATTCTTATGCTTCCGCTTCCAAGCTCCACCCCGTTTAGGATTACGTCGTAAAGCCTCCCCATTACTTTAGAAGGGTCTTTTTCTAGGAAGGGTATTGTTTCTTTTGTGGGGCTTGTAAATATGTGGTGCTGGGGATCCCATCTTTCATGGTCTTCGTTGTATTCAAACAACGGGTAATTCGTAACCCATAAAAAGTTGTATTTGTCTTTTACCGGTGTTTCAAACCTGTTTATGACTTCAAGCCTTAGCCTTCCCGTGGCTTCGCATGCTTTCTTCCAAGTGTCTGCTATGAACAATAATGTTTTTGCTTTCCCTGCTTCCTTGGATAATTCTTTTAGCTGGCTTTCCTTGAAGAACTTCGCTATAGGTCCGTCTATTCCTTTTTCTCCTTGCTTTAGCCATGCAAGTCCTTTGGCTCCGTTCTGTTTTGCAAAGGCTTCCAGTGATTCAATTTCTTTCCTGCTAAGCTCTTTTTCTAATCCAAGCATCTTTATTGTTTCTGCTTCCTTAAAGATTTTAAACTCTGATTCCTTCCCCGTTTTTGTAACGTCTTTTAATTCATAGCCATACCTTGTGTCTGGCTTGTCATTCCCATACTTATTCATCGCGTCATGATAAGTCATCCTGGGAAAAGGAGTTTTTATGCTTACACCAATTGCTTTCTTCACCGCGTTTTTCAGTGCACCTTCCATTACCCGGTAAACATCTTCTTCTTCAGCAAAGCTCATCTCCAAATCTACTTGTGTAAATTCTGGTTGCCTGTCCGCCCTTAAATCCTCATCCCTAAGGCATCTTGGAAATTGGTAGTACTTGTCAAAGCCGCTTGCCATTAGTATTTGCTTGTATAGTTGTGGTGATTGTGGCAAGCTGTAAATCATGCCGGGGTGTACTCTTGATGGAACCACGTAATCCCTTGCCCCTTCAGGCGTAGCCCGTATAAGCATAGGTGTTTCTATCTCCACGAATCCTTCGCCGTCCAAGAATTCCCTGATTGCCTGCGCAGCTTTATGCCTTATCATCAGTCTTTTCTGTACGCTAGGAATCCTCAGGTATAAGTATTGGTATTTCATCCTTGCTTCTTCACTTATATGCGCGTCTTCATCAACCTCTATCGGAGGGGTTTCAGCTTTGTTAAGAACGTCTAATTCAGAAACAACCAGTTCTATTTCCCCTGTGTGCATCTTCGGGTTTTTCATGCCTTCAGGCCTTACATCAATCTTTCCTTTAACCCTGATAACATCTTCCCTTCTAAGCTTGTCAGCTTCTTTAAAGAAACTCGTGTCTGGCTTGAAAACAACCTGTGCAAGACCGTACCGGTCCCTTAAATCTATGAATATTACGCCTCCGTGGTCCCTGCGCCTGTGAACCCATCCGGCCAGCTCTGCTTTCTTACCTTTATCCTTAATTGTTAGTTCCCCGCATGTATGCGTTCTTAACATATTTTTTCCCTCCTGAAACCCGTGTATAAAGAGTTGTTTAAAAAATCTTCTGTTTTTATGCCTATGAAAACAGTTGGAGGATTATTTTGTATACTCTACTCCTTGCATTCCTTCGAATTCTTTGTCTCCTGTTAAGAATAATGCGTTTCTCGATATAGCTGTGCAGTATCCTAGGCAGTCGATGTATGACATTTTTTTGTTTTTGAGCTCTAGCTTCATCATGGATGCTTTTTTTATTAGCTCGTCTTCTATTTCAACGCAGTATTCTTTGAAGTAATCATAATATTTATTTGCAATTTTTGTTCCGTGGCTTTTGAGTAATATGTGGTGTAGTTCAAGCAGG
>SLQZ01000040.1 GCA_007131205.1 Candidatus Woesearchaeota archaeon
AAAAGTGATATTAAGGACATATTTATAAATTCTTTTATACCGCCTTGTTCTATGGACAAATTTTGCCCTAAATGCGGGAAGAAAGTAAAAAAAGGAGTTTTTTGTGCTTCATGCGAGGAGAAAACCTTGGAGTACAAGCCTGTAAAGATAAAACTCTGCCCTTCAAAGCGCTACTTTCATAAAGGTCAATGGCGTGGTTTCAGGGATCTGAGAAGCCTTTCTGAGAAGTTATTAAGGCAAAGCGTTAAAGAAGAAACCGTGGTGTTAACAGCGGGTTTGGAGGAGTACAAGGACTTGCTTGATAAGCCCGGGCTGAAAAAAGAAATACCTTTGGCTGTTGCTTACGAGGATAGGGAGTTCTTGTTGCCCGTGGAAGTTGAGGTAACATATTCTCCTGGGATTTCCAAAGTGGGTTCTACTTATTATGAAGGCGTACTCCAGCTTAGGAATGCTACAACTGAATCCAAGGATTATGTGAAGAAATTCGTGTTAAGGCGTTCTAAGAAAGATGTTTTGGTGAACAAGGTTGTTGATAAGAAGAGTAGTGTTGATTATTATTTTACTGCTAAGAAGAAGATGCGTCCTCTTGCGCTAAAGCTTGTGCGGAACTTCGGAGGTTATATTAGTGAGAACCCCCAGCTTTTTTCCAAGGACAAGCAGACTAGCAAGGATATTTTTAGGCAGAACGTCTTGGTTGAGCTTCCTCCGTTCAGGGAGGGGGATGTTGTGGTTGTTGATGAGAGGCCTGTTCTTGTTAAGAAAACTGAGAAGATAATTACTGGTGTAAACCTTGAGACTGGTAAGAAGACAACTTTTTCTTATTCTGCTGGTAACGCGGAGTCTTTTAAAGTCTTGGGTAAGGAAAAGACTAGTGTGGTGCAGGTTGAGCCGGGCTTGAGTGTTTTAAGGCCTGACACGTACCAGCCGGTTAAGGCTTTGAATCCTTTAAAGATTAAGTTTGTTCCAGGGCAGAAAGCCAGGTTTGTCAGGTATAAGAACAAGTATTACGTTTTATAAGCTTTTCATCTGAAGAATCCTTCTGGCTCTTCTGAGAAAGCCAAGTTCTCTTTTTACTATGAAGCTTCCTTCGTAATTTGAGGGCTCGTCTTTTTCAAGTAATTCGAGGGCTTCTCCTAGGGATACCCATTTCACACCGTTATTTTTTATTTCTCCTGAAACCCGTGCGAGGTAGCCATATGATGTCTGGTTTAGTTTGTATTTATGCCTGTATTCTACTACTTTTCCTATTTCTCCTAATATGTTTGGTTCTGATCCTGTGGTTTCGGCTAGTTCCCTGATGGCTTCTTCTGGTTTCTCGTTTTCTTTTAAGCCTCTTCCCAGGAGTTTGTGGTGTTTGTGTTCGGGGTTGTAGATTAGTGCAACTTTGTTCTCCTTGTCGAGGAGGACTGCTCTTGCCGCGTTTCTTTCCTTGAACTCTTCAAGTATTTTCTTGCTCGGTATTAGTCCGTCTGAGACTTCTTTTAGTAATTCCATAGAAAAAGGATGTGCGGCCATTTTCTTTAAAAACCTTTGCTTTAGTAATCTCCTAGGCTTACCTGGCCTTTTCTCTTATTTTTTTTTACAACGATTTTTTCGTTGCTTAAATCCTGGCCGACTTGTTTCTTTACGTCTAAAGCAATGTTCTTTCCTATGAGTTCTGCGAGCAGGGTTATGCTTGCTTTCTTTACATCGCCTAAGTCTTTTATTTTGTTGGTGTAAAGCTTTCTCGCCCTTACCCTTCCAACGTTTTTTAATTTTAGCAAAGGCAATAATTCTTCTTTGGCTCCGCTTTTAACCCTGACTCTGATCTTTAGTATTTCGTTGCTTACTTTCCTAAAGCCTTGTAGCTTGCTTAGTTCAAAGCATGAGTATAGCAGCCAGTCACTTCTCTCTATTTTTGCGTTCATCTCCCCAGGGGTAACCCCGTATCTTTCGAGTAATTGTTCTTCTGTTGTTTCTTCAATCCACGCCTCTAACACTAACGCTGTCTTCACGCTGTCTATGAATTCATCGTATTCATCCGAGAAGCTGCTTGGCTCCTCCGCTAAGAGTTTTTCTGATTCTAATACTAGCTTTTCATCTATTAATGGTATGTCTTTCTGCCTGCTCCTTATCAAAGGCCTCATCTCCAGCGTCCAGCTAATCATTTGCAGCAATCCGAAAGCGTTGTGTTCTTCGGAAGCGGCTTTCCTCATGCATTTCAGTAAGTAGTTCGCTGTCAGCGGGTCAAGGTATAATTCCGCAACCCTTTCCCCGAGCTTCGTGGGCTTTAGCAAGAAGTCTTCATCTTTTTTTATTTTGTCTGCGCTTACAAAATCGTCTTCTGCTTCTTTATTTGTCTGGATGAACTCCCATTCTTCTAAGCTGTTAATAGTGCTTTTCAAGACTTGTTTTAGCCTGCTTAATTCCTTGTATTGATGCGCGTAAAAAGTGTTTTTCATAAAGCCCATGAGTTCCTTGAATGAGCCCGCGTAACCCGTGGCTACCAGGGCTAATACATAAGTCCTTAACACTGGTTCTACTGCGAGCTTTGAAAGAATATCTTCGGGTAACCCGTTCACGTATTGCTCCCAGATTTCTTCTCTTTCACCGACATTATTCGCAATGCAGACTGCTTCCCCTTCCTTGTCAAAGCTAGGCCTTCCGGCTCTTCCAGCCATTTGCTCGTATTCCAAAACAGGAATTCCTTGCATCCCCCAGCCCCCGCTATACCTTTTCAGGTCTCGTATTACAACCCTGTATGCAGGCAAGTCAACCCCTGCTGCAAGCGTTGGAGTTGCACATATAACCCTTACATTTCTCTCCCGGAACCCTGTTTCTACGATGTCTCGCTGCTCGTAATGCAGCCCTGAGTGGTGGAACGCAACGCTTTTTCTCAGAATTTTTCCGAGGCGCCTGCACTGCTTCGTAGGGCTGCTAAGTGTTTTCTCGGCTTTATCAGCTAAGAGCAAGGTTTCCTTTCCGGGAACTTCTTTTATTTTGCTTGCTATTCTTTCTGCTAAGGCTTCTGCGCCTCTCTTCGTATTAACAAAAACTATGGCTTGCTTTTCCTTTTTCAAAGTATCAAGAACTATGTTTATGGTTGCATCACTAGTCTCTTCCCGAATTTCAGAGCTTTTCATTCCTTGCAGAAACAATGTTTTTTATTTAAACTCTTTGAGTGCTTGTCCAGTGCCTACCTGTCAATGTTTTTTCTTGTCACGTTTCCTGCTTTAAGCCTTTCTGCGACTAGTTCAAACGCTTTCCTTGCATCTCCTTCCTCGCCGCACGTAAAAACATCTACTGCCGCGAGGTTCCTCTCAGGCCACGTGTGTATGCTTATATGTGACTCGGCCAGCAGCACTATACCTGTAACGCCGTGTGGCTCGAATTGGTGGAAAACATCTCCCAGAGAATTAAGATCGGCATCCTTTACAACGGAAAGAATTATTTCCCTAACTACTTCTTTTCTTTCAAGCAAATCTTTTGGACAGCCATATAGCTCCCCTAATACGTGGATGCCGACTGTCACTCTCCTCACCTTCTTCCATTATGAGAATTAGTAGGGAAAATTCTTTTTTAAATCTTTTTAAAATTTCTCTAAATAATTCCTCTGAGCCTTGCTGCTGCAAGGATTTTTTCTATTGCAACTAAGTAAGCAGCAGTGCGCATGTCAACCTTTTTTTCTTTCATAACAATATATGTTTCGTCCAGAGCTTTTGTTATTTGTCTTTCTAGCTTGCGCATAACCTCTTCTTCCTCCCAGTAAAGCCCTGTGTTGTTCTGCACCCACTCGTAATGGCTTACAATTACCCCTCCGGAATTAGCAAGGATATCCGGAACTACTGTTATTCCTTTTCTTTCAAGAATTACTTCTGCTTCTCTTGAAACAGGCCCGTTTGCCAACTCCAAGATAATCTTTGCATTTACTTTGTCAGCGTTCTGCTTGGTTATAGCGTTGCCCATCGCCGCAGGTATTAGTACATCTGCCTTAACGCCTAAGAGCTCCTCGTTCGTAATATTTTTTCCATCAGGATAGCCCTCGAAGCTCCCATGCTTCTTCTTGTACAAGGCTAATTCATCCGCGCTTAATCCTTCCTTGTTAAAAACTCCTCCTTTTGAATCGCTAACCCCGATGATTTTAACACCTTTTTCTGAAAGTATTCTTGCCGCGTTCATCCCTGCATTTCCAAATCCTTGTATTGCAACAGTTACATTGCCCTTGCCAAGGCCAAGCCTCTTGAGCAAGCCCAACATTACGTACACGCCTCCCTGGGCGGTTGCAACATCTCTTCCTTTGCTGCCTCCTAGGGATAAAGGCTTGCCAGTTATTACGCCTGGGCTGTGCCTCCCAATGATTTTTTCGTACTCATCCATCATCCAAGCCATTATTCTCGGAGTTGTGTATACATCAGGAGCAGGTATGTCTTTCCATGGCCCTATCTCGGAATGCAAGCCCTTAATATAAGCCCTGCTTATTCTTTCAGTCTCGTTGTCGCTTAACACTTTAGGGTTTACTTTTACTCCGCCTTTTCCCCCTCCGAAGGGCACTCCTGTTAAAGCGCATTTCAAAGTCATCCAAAACGCCAAGGCAGTGGTCTCTTCTTCACTAACATCTTCATGGAATCTTATCCCGCCTTTCGCAGGCCCCAGGACAGTATTATATTGGACTCTGTAAGCGTTTAACACTTCTTTTTTTCCATTATCCTTATCGTATTCTACTTCGAAGCTTATGACTTTCTTAGGAGTTGTTAAGAAAGATATTTCTGTATCGGTTATGCTAATATGTTTTTTCAGGCTTTCAAGCCTTTCCCGTATTTCACTGAACGAACACATTTTTAGCCCCCTTTAAAAAAGCTATGCATGGGCCCGCCGTGATTTGAACACGGGACCTCACGATTATCAGTCGTGCGCTCCACCAGGCTAAGCTACGGGCCCAAAAACTATTTTTAAGGGTTCTGCTCTTTATTTAAAACTTTTCTGTTAATTTAGCAACTCAATTTTTAGACCATTATTATTTCAAACCAAAATTTTTTTAAAAGGCAGGTATTTATTGGTTTTAAGGGATGGTTCAATTCAAAAAAAGGTTTGTTTTTATGAAGAGTACGATGCTGCTGGTATTGCTTATGTTACTATTTTTTGTTTCGGGCTGCGCTGAGAGGAGCGTTGAGGATTCATTGGAGTGGCGCTGCAACGCGGTTGAATGCCTCGAGTTTATGGATGGGTACCAGTGGGCTGAAATGAATTGCTTTATTGATGGCAATAGGACTGTTTGCCCCGTGGAATTTGAAGGGCAGAGGTTGCTTGTTCCTGTAGAGCAGATAGATCTTGATGGCTTGGCTGAATGTGTTAGTTTTGTATGTGTTGAGGAGGTTCCTTACAGGGAAGTTGAGTACGAAATTGATGTAAGCTAAGCTTTTTTCTAGGGGGGTTTTACCAGGTCTATTTGCGGATAGCGCTTTCTCGTCTCATTTTTTTTACTATCCAAAAATAAAAAACCAAAAAGTTTATATACTGGTATACTGATTTATTTTCATTAAGAATGAGTAAAGATATATCCAAGCAAACAGTTGTGGTTCTGGCAATCCTGGCAATACTAGTATCCATTCTAGGCACATTCACAGTCTTAAACGAAGTAAGCAACATGCACGTAATCGAATACACTCCCGAGGATACGCCAAGCCAGAGCGGGTTCGTAAAAATAGCAATTAAAGGAGAGCCCCAGGTTAGCGCTTCAACCGGACAAGTTACAATGCAAATCACGAATACCATTTAAATAACTAACAATAAAAAGGACAATTCGTAGGAGGAATCGAAAAAATGGACATTTCAAACAGGGCATTAGCGGTTTTATTACTAGCGACAATGGTGGTTTCGCTTGGCGGAACAATAGTAAGCCTGAACAGGCTTGGCTCGCTATCAACAACAGGCTTCACTCCCGCAGTTGGA
>SLQZ01000055.1 GCA_007131205.1 Candidatus Woesearchaeota archaeon
GGGTCATCGCTAACAGTGACCATTCCTGTTATGCTCAGGCTTACCAGGAAAAGGCTTGCAATGGCTACAACGATGAAGACCGCCACCATCAGATTTTTATCCATAAAAAAGCATAATTTGCCTAGTTATTTATATATTTTTTCTCATAAGCTGTGCTTGATACGAAATGTTTAAATATTAGAGAGAAGATTTTATTTCTTAACAGGGTGGTTATAATAGCTAAGAAAGAATTTAACTTGGATCTTGACAAATACATAGACGATAGGCGAGGAGACGGGTCTTCTCTTGGAAAGAAATTCGGAAAGATGAAAAAATCTTTTTCTGAAAGAGACATGAAGATTTCTTGGCCTTCGCTTGGAATAAGAAACATGCTTAGAAGAAGGATACCTTCTGAAGAAATGCCTAAAAAAGAAAAAATCCCGGAAGACGAAGAGTTCTCTGAAATGGAGGAGGAGCTAGAGCAAATACACGAAGTCGAGGAAGAATTGGAAGAAGAAAGGGAGAACGTCCTAAAAAAGTTTTTTAGGAAGCTATGGTACTCTGACAGGGAAGTCGTGGATGAGGAAGAAATTGTGGGAGAAGAAGCACAAATTGCGAACAGCGACGAAGAAACAAGAGAAGTTCTTAAAGGCCTGCATAAATGGCTTGAAAGCCTTCCAAGAGACAAGAAATCAGAGTTCAAAAAAAGCGAGGATTTCAAGAGATACAAGGACTTGCTTCAGCGCCTTGGAATGATAAAACAATAAACATTACCTGTCTCTCTTAGTCAGAAAGGACGCCCATGAAAGAAAAGGATTTCTCTTTCCGTTAAAGTATTTTTCACCTAAACCGGAAATCTTGTAATCAATACTGTCTAATCTTGCATTAGCAACCTCGATTCTGTCAACAAGATAAAAAGAACCCTCAACACCCATATTAGGCCATCCTAACATCTCTTCCCAGCGGTCAATCTTTTCTACAAGCCCAGATTGCTTTTCTTGGAGATAAACTCTTTCTTCGTCGATAGAATTGATAAAATTTATGTTTGACAAAATAGTTGCGGCAGCACCCAGAACATAAGTTGGACCTACAAAAATTCCAGTATAAGGCCAATTCAATGATTTTTTTTCTTTATCCATCAAAAAAAACCCTACTATTATTTCTTTCTCTTCCTAGCAGCCTTTTTCTTTTTCACAGCAACTTTCTTTTCTGGCAAAGGCTTTTTCCTTAGCGGCAACAAGAATATTATTAGCAAGATTATTATTATAATCAAGCCATATATGTAAGGAGCGTAAAACGCGAATAATTCAGATTCTGTGTAAACAGGAACTTCCACAACCTCTAGTTTTATGGGGGGAGACTCAGTTATCCCGCTTCTCTGGTCGCTTGCAAGCAAAACAATGCTATCCACACCAGTCCAAGACTCTTCAGGAGTCAGCACCAGCATATTATTGTCAATTACCGCGTCAATATTTTGAGGGTGGGACTCAATGAAAAACACTAATTCGTCTGAGTCAGGGTCATAAAAGTATTCTGTTAAGTCAACCCAGTGCGTCTCGTTTTCAAGCCAAGCAATATGCATTGGGTCTTCACGCACCTCCTTTGGTATTAATGGCTGTAGCGGCTCTGGAACCCCGTAAATCAGCGGTATCGCTAAGAACAGCAATATTATCAGGATTAATAGAATAAGCCTGTAGCCAGTTACAGGGCCCACGTATCTTTCTCTGCGCGGCTTCTTTGCAACCTCTTTCAAGACAACTCTCTTCTTTCTGGGCTTTCTCCTTTTCAGCAGCTTAATAATCGCAAGCACTATCAGCAATAGAAGTATTAGCAATAAGAGCAGCCAGACAATTCCCATTATGTTGGCAGCTACAAAGAAATAAGCTCGCTCATACCATGTGTGTTCTATCAGCCTCAGGCTGAAGTATTCTTCGTATACAACATTGTTGCCAGATTCTATTGATAAGGCGAAATTATGCTCTGTCTCGTTTGAATCGTCTTGGTACAATAAAAGTATAAGCTCTTTTGATTCGCCTGGGCCTAGGAATATTTCTTGCTGCTCTAAGGATACGAAGTCTGTGCCTGTCAGGCTTATCGTGTAATTAGTTGTTTTGATTCCTCTATTGGTTATTGTTATGCTCGCGGTTTCATCTCCGTGCCTCGCAGTTATCCTTGAAGGCCTTATTTCTGGGAGTGTACTAGCATACTGGTTGTATATCTGAATAGTTTTTTCTTGTGTCCACGCAACATCAATTTCTGGGTGGACAAGAGTTATGCCTACAGTCATATATTTCTGGGGTGTTTCATCGTCTCTCGCTATTAAGCCTATGAGTACTGTTTCTTCTTGTCCGGGCTCGAGATATAAATTGTTTATATCTATGAAAGTTGTTTCTAAGGGAAAAGAATTAATTGAGAAATTTGTTGCCCTAGTCCCATCATTCAGTATTCTTGCTGGGTACTCGTTTACGCCGGTAGAGTCTTTGTCTGGGGCTTCAATTATTATTATGGGGTTGTGGCATTTCTCCACGATTAACTTTACGTCTTGTGTTGTTTCAATGTCTCCGATTCCGGTTCTGACTCTTATTTGGAATTCGTATGTTCCTTTCCTGCTTGGTGAAGGAGTGCCTTCAAGGTACAGTGTTCCCGTCTGGGTTGGGTCCAAGGTTATTCTCCTTTCAGGTATGGTTATGAAACCTGGAGCGCCTATTGTTTCTATTATGAAGTCGTTTGTCACTCTTGCATCATTTGTTATTTCTACGGGAATCCGTTGGGTTCCTGTTTCGCACATGCTCGTTTCCGCTGGGATAGTTGTACTGAAGTCGTATTGTTGTTGTATTGTGAGGCTATGTGAGACTCTCGCTTCTAACCTGTTGTTTAATGATCTGATTAGGAATTCGTTTGTTATGTCTCCGTACAAGTCGCATGCTGGAAAAAATTGTGTGTTTACTACGCCTGTCCTGTTCGGCGGCAATACTAATGAATATGCTTCGTCTGAAAAGAATTCTGCACGGGTTACTGGCCTTATCACGTATTCTTCCTCAAATGGAGAAGGATTGTTTAGCTGCAAAGTATAATTGACTGGCTCGCATGGAAGCGTATTGTTTTTATCTGCGAATAAGGATGCGTCTATGGTTTGGCACCTTTCAACTGCGAGGTTCCTTCTTACTACTTTTTCTGTGCCGAAATTATTCCTGACAAAGACGTCATAATCATATATTCTCTCCCTGTCCGTGCACGATGCGCTTAGGGATATTGGGATTCTTCGCTCTTGCCCTGGGTCCAAGGATATCCTATCTATGGTTACTTGTGCGTGGCTCGGAATATTTGTGCTTATCTCGTATTCAGCCCTAAAAGTCCCTGTATTCACTATTATTATCTCGTCTGCTTTCGCGCTGCACAAGCATAGAGTTGGTGATGGCTGGGTGGCTCCTAATTCAAAATCGTAGGATATTGTGTATTTTACTATGTCTATTGTGTCTGCCTGTGCAATGGATGGCGCTAGTAATGCGAAGAACAGGGCTGCCAAGACAAATGCTGTGTTTGGGCTTATTGTCACGGTTTTCATTTTTGCTCATCTTGGCCTAGATTTTGATAAAACTTTCTCTAACAAAAGAAAAGAAAAGAAAAAAAGAAATGTTTTCAAGTGTCCTTAGTAGTACGTCTGGGTTTCGTCTTCAGAGTCTCCCTTTCCGCCTTTCCTAAGCCTTGTAAAGACAAGCACTAATCCTAGGATTATTAGGACTATTACAAGTATTACTAGTGCCCATTCAAGGACGTTCCTTAAGTCCATGCGTGCGACTCTGTCTTCTTTTACGGTTGCTACTGCGCTGAATTCTTTTGTTTCTTCAGCTGACTGGACTTTTACCCTGAAAACATGGTCTCCTGCTTCGGTTCCTGCGTCGGGTGTTAGGTGCAAGTAAACGGTTTGTGATTCGCCGCCCCTTACAACTACTACGCTTGCAGGGTCAAACCTTGAGGTTCCCCAATCACTTACTCCTGAAACGCTTAGGACGTAGTTCTGTGCTTTTGTACCCTTGTTCTCGATTAGTATGGGGTATATTGATGACCTTCCAGCCTCTAGCTGGATTGACTCTGGCACAGTTATCGTAGTCTCCATTTCTGGCTCTACTGGAACGTCAGGAGCTCTTATTGTTAGTCTCTTGGTTTCTCTTACTGAGTGGAACCTGTCAAACTCCACGGTTGCAATTACTTCGTATTCTCCTGCTAGTGCATTTGGAGGAATCCTTAGCACTAGTGCTTCGAATGACACGGATTCGTCCGGCCTTATCATGTCTATTGTTTCGAATGCGCTGATTCCAAGTGCTGGAATGCTGATTCTTGCTGTGACATCGTCAAGCCTGTGGTTTCCATGGTTTCTTACTCTTAGAGTTGAGGAAATTGCTCTTCCCGCGTCCATCGTGGTTGATGGGCTGATGTGGAAGTCTGTTATCTCCAAGGCTCTTTCTTCAGCGATTCCGTGTACTGATAACTGGTATGTGTAGGTTACCAGGTCCGGGCTGTTCTCGTCAGAAACTATTATTCTTAGCTTGACGTCTTTCATGTCCATATACGTTGGAACTTTAAGGTTTAGGTCGAAGGATCTTTTCTGTCCTGCTGGCAGGTTGAAGGTCCTTGTGTAGTCTGTGACCATGTCCCTTTCGAACTGGGCGTACCTGTATCCTGAGATCAGGCCTTGTATTTGTGCATTCCTAACGTCTTCTGAGCCTGCTTCAACAGTCACTCTTACTCTCATCTCTTCTCCTCTTTCGACGTAGAGTATATCTCCGTCTTCTGCTCTGTCGCCGTTTATCCTTACTACATCAATTGTAAGGAAATCCTGTGCCATTACTGCAGGCATAGCAACTAGCATTACCACCATCAGTATTGCGCTGATGAATTTGTTCTTATTCATTTTATCCTCCTCCTATGTTGGTTTTCAATCCTCATAAAATGCTTATTCATTCATGAGTGAAAAACATTATTCATATATAAATGTTTTGTTTTTGTAACTATTTTGTAGTGATTACTCTATAATTATTGGGTAGTACTTCGACCTGCTAATCCCAGGGCCAGTTACACCAATCAAAGCATAATACTCCCCAGGCGGAATCATGTCATACTCCGAAATAAACCCAGTAATCGACCTGTGCTCTGTCCTGCCAGGCCTCAAAGTGAAGCTAGTACCCCTTTTCTGGATGCCAAGCTCAGGAATGCTAAACGTCATCCTCAAGCCACTAATCTCCTCACCATAGCTCGGCATGGAAAAGCTCGCCCTCACAGAGTAAAAATCATCCACATGGATTACTCCGAAGTCAGAGCCATAAACACTGTACGTGACTACGTCAACCCTTGCCCTTTCATCAACCTCAACCAGGTCACCATATCTCCTGCCAGCAAAAGTCTCCTCGACAGTGCCCCCAGTCCTTCCATCGCTAGTCCTGACAGTTAAATGTACGTTGTACCTGCCCTGCTCGCTGAAAGAGTACTCAACGACAGGCGTAGTAGTTGAAAAGGAATCAGTTGTAACACCGAACCTTGTAATAACCCATTCATAAGACACGATTAGCTCGCCCTGCGGATCATAAGACTCCGAAGCATCCATATTGATTGTTTCGCCTACAATCGTGCTTCCAGGAAGCCTTAGTATAGCTACAGGATCTTTAGGAGTAGGCTTTTTCCCAACTACAACAACCCTTGTCTTATCATCTGTCAAGCCTTTTGAATCTGTAA
>SLQZ01000036.1 GCA_007131205.1 Candidatus Woesearchaeota archaeon
TGGTTGTTAAAAGGATTCCATGCAAAAACCTTTTTGTCATTGTTCTTCCACAACAAAGCTTTCGGGTGAAAAAACCCGTCGCCTACGTACGCGAAAGCATCAAAATCCTCATCAGAATAATCCTGCCATTCCTGCACGTTGCAGCCAAGTATTTGTCCTTTATGCCTCGTATGCCCTGTCTTGAACAACACGGCTTCCCTTCCACTCTTTTTTATCTGTTCTAAAAACCCAGGCATGCTGTTCATAAACTGGATAGTTGTAAACAATGCTACTTTTCCTGGGAGTTTCTCTATAAAAATATCCGGTAAACTAATCGTTTTGTTCAATTTCGCCTCTATATGCACGACTTTCATACGTCCTGGTAATCATAGTATTTTTATAAAGCTATCGTGAAACCCGGTAAAAACCAAAAAAAAGATAAATTAGAACTACCTTCTTATAGGTTGGTGATCAGTATCGAGCGAATGAATCCAGATTTCCCGAAGCTTACGGAGAACGATAAATCAGTCCTTAAAAAAATGTTGGACTCCACGAAGATTTCTGATAGTGATATCGCTAAAACCATGAAGCTCTCCCCACAAGCAATATTTAAGATACGCAACAAATTAGAGAATGTCGGGGTAATAAAAGGGTACATGCCCATTATAGACTTCAAAAAAATAGGTATTAACGTCATGGTCGTATTAATCATAAAATTTACCCCTGCTGTATGGAATAAGTTTTCGGATGGGCAAGTCTCTGACAGGATACATAAGACGCCTTACGTTATTAGTGCTTACAGGGTTTCCGATGAGCAAGCTTCACACATCCTGGTATTGGGCTTTAGGGATACTGAGCAGAAAGAAAGATACGTTTCGCATATACAGACTAAGTTCTCAGAAGAAATCCAGATAAAATCAATATACACTTTTTCAGTTGACAAAATCATCTCTCAAAGCCCGCTTGGCTTGCTGCATGAAATAATTGACAAAAAAGAATTCACGCCCAAAGACCTATTTTTAAATGACTCCAAGGAAAAATAGCTTTTTTGCGCTAATGCCCTGTTTTAGCTAAAAATAATTCTCCTGTTTATTAATACGTTAACATCCTCAACTTTTACTTGTTAAAAAGTTAAACTTCTTCACCTTACATATAATAACTTCGGCAATCCACGATATTTAGGGTTAAAACAATAAAATAAGGGGTGTTTGGTATAATGAGGGAATTACAAAACGAGAAAAAATTGCAGTTGTATGAAAACATCGAAAGATATGTCTATGAAGACATGGGTTATAAGGAAGAAGAAATACAGTTCTTAGCGCAAAGGAACGCGAAAAGGTTAAAGCGCGAAAACACGTACGAAGAAATAGTGGAATACTTTACCAGAGAAGAACACTAGTTTTTTTCTTTGCCCTTTTTGGGGCGTGCAGGCACATTTAAATGCTCTGTCTCTATGACAAATATCAACACGATTCTGCTTTATTGTTGATAATGTATACGCCAGGCTTTAATACTTCAAAGATAATACAATACTAGTGCGCCACCCAAATATCGAATGGGGGAGCAGAACATAGTTGGGGAGGGTTTTGGAAAATGGCTGAAAAAATAATATTTTTTGAAGATGAGATGGGTAATAAGTTAACATTGGATGAGGTTATCTGGATGCCTCATTGGGAGATCGAAGAACGTAAGCTGCGCGTTTATACTGCTAACAATTAAGCTGTAAAAATTAAGGGGGGTTTGCAATGGAAAAAACCGATAGTCATGAATTTGAAAGAAAAACAAGCCACTGGCAGCACGTCCTGTCAAAAATTAAGATGGACATGCTAAAAATACAATCAGTAAGACTTGAAATAGAGCGGAAGCTTGCGTGGGACGCGCTGGAAATACAGTCGAGGGCTGGAATAATGCAGAGCCTTGCGCACTTGGACGCATTACAGTCAAATTTAGACTTAAAAATAACGAGGCTGGAATCAGAAATAAAATGGTCAGGCATTAATGAATCCAACAATTTTATTGTTATTCAAAAAAAGGTATGATAAAAATGGTAAATACAAAAAATAAAGAGGATAAAACGCTGAAGAATAAGATGGAAATAATCGTCTGTATGCACTGCCATAAAACTATAACAAGCCCTGAATTAGCTGGCTTGACATTGATATGCCCTCACTGCAAAAGATCGGTTAACGGCCAATATTATCTTTCACCATTTTACCCCAGGGAGTTCACCCTGGACTAATAGAGAAAAGAAAAAACTAGAGGTGGTTTTTATGGCTAAAGAAAAAGAATACGAGTATCATAAGCGTAACGAATACCCGGGAGAAAGGGTGGCTGAGAAAAAAAGGGTTGCGGATAGGGAAGCAGAAGCAGAGAGAAAAGCTGATGTGAGAGTTGCAGAGAAAGGCAGGACTGAAGGATTGAAGGCAAACAACAGGGTTGCCAGGAAAGGCAGGGAACACGACAAGCTCATGGATTCAGAGGTAGAAACAAGTACTCGAAGGGCTGCAAGGGTTAACAGGTCAAGAAACTCTGCTGACATGATTGGAATAATTGTTTTTGCAGGAATAATTTTTATTATGCTTGGAGGAATGGCTTGGGGTTATAGTATTATACAACAGCAAAACAAGGATATAACTTCCTTGAACTCACAAGTAGAATATATTATTGCTAACGGCGTACAATTTAGCGGTGATGAAAACAGGCAGGTCCAGCTCTACAATGATTTACTCGTAGCAACATCTGATGTTAACCTAGAAATTAAAGCATTAGAAGAATACAATAAGAGCTACTCTAATACTTACCAGTTATGTGCGAATTACGCGGAACGGGAAAATAACGTTAATCACGCGTTGAACAGGTTTGCCGAGAAAAAAATTGTTTATTACAAGCAAATCGCTGTATTGTCTAACAAGCCTCACTGCGAGCCCAAAATAGACGCGATGAGTCTGGCTATAGCGGAAAGCAAAAACGCTGACGAGCAACTATTCATACAGAATATGCGTGGTTGTGATGAGATAACAGGAAATACATTTGGAGAGGGCAGTACTATTGCGAGTAGAGCATCATCTATGAATGAATGGGAAGTTGCATTTGATGAATCTATCGCAAAAACAAAAGCACTCATTGACGCTGAAATGGAAGTTATAGCGTGCCTTGGTTAAATGAGGAAAGTAAGAAATAGTTATGGAGGGAGAAAAACAAGATGGCAAAAAAAAGTAGGGGTGGCAGGATGACTGCCGCGAAAAAAAGGGCGGCGAAGCGTCCAGGGGGCAAAGGAATGGTAAAAAATAGGCCTGCTGGAAAAAAGATAATGAACACTTAATTTTTTAGAATTTAGCAGTTTACGTCCTGGGGAGGTGTTAAACATGGCATTCGTAGCAGTACTAATAAGTTTTTTGATAAGCTTAGTCGTGTCAGCAATCATAATTTATTTTGTTACAAGAGTATTTGGTGAGCACGAGGGATTCGGCACTGCGCTCTTGGCTGCGTTTATCGGTGCAATAATATTTGCGTTCGCATCATACTTCATCGGAACGGGGTGGATTGCGGCTCTGATCGGCGGAATAGCTTGGCTTATTACTCTGAGTTCGTTGTATAACATTGGCTGGCTGAGAGCTTTTGTTATAGCTCTGATTATATGGGTATTTGCAACTATTGTCAGCTTGGTGCTGCCAACTGTTGCAGGTCCGCTTTAAAGAAAAAAAGTTTTTTGGAGGCGAGAAAAAAATGAAAATTATTAATGGTAAGAAAGGGAACTTCATTTCACTCATTGGGGGAGTAGTAGTAATTGTGATTATTGTAATAGTCTTGTTCAGAGTATTTTAAGGCTTAACAAAGGCTAAAACAGAGGTGTGTAAATGGTGCTTGGGACTATAATATGGGTTGTTGCGCTTATAGCTGCTATATGGGTTATTTACGATGTGCTTACAAATAATAGAAGGCTATCTACCGGCATGAAAATACTCTGGATAGTTTTCGCTTTATTTTTTAGTATAATTACAGCAATAATATATTACTTGGTTGGCAGGAATAACAAAGCTGACTTATTCAGTAAAAGATAGCAATCAACCCCGGCAAAGCCATAAAAGCGCTAGACAAAAAAGGTGAAACTAATGGCTAAAAAAGAAGACGGTTTTACAGGCATGCTGAAATATGTTTTAGAATACATTTCAGGCATTGTATCGTCAAGCGTGTTCTCTTCAGTAGCTGAAGGGACAAAAATAGTTATGGGTATTATTGAGAAAAGACTGTTGTTGTTACAAAGAAAAATGCTCTTAAGCTTATCCTCATTTGTTATAATGGGCTTCGGTGCATTACTCCTGGTTTTCGCCCTTTTTTTCTTCATGATAGAAAATTTGGGGTGGAGTTACTCTGCGGCTTTCTTTGTGATAGGTATAATAGTTATTTTTACGGGGATAATATTAAAATTAGGAGGGCTTAGTAGGTGATAAACATGAAAAAAGAAAAAAATGTTGGTTTTAGAAATAAAACGCATGAGGGCGTTGACAAAGCAATAGATAAAGCCGAGCAAATGAGGGATAGTGGAAGGGAAAAGCTTGCTAGGTTAAAGGAAAGAGCGATGATTATGCGGGATAATGTTGATGGGTACATAATAAGGAATCCTGAGAAATCGGTTTTGATTGCTGCAGGGGTAGGCGTAGTTGTAGGCGCAGTAGTTACCGCTGTAATAATGAAGAAGAAAAAGCGCTGAAAACCTTGTTTCAGGCCTGCTTTAGAATTATCTTAATAGTATGCTTTGCCTTCCGAGCAAGTCTTGGATTGAGAAGCTATTCGTTATGAGCATTGCTTCTAGTAAGCCTGTGCGTCTTTGCTTTCTCGATAACGTGATTTCTCTGCCTAGCAGTTCTTCTAGGTATTCCTTGGCTTCTTTTTCGCCTCCGAACCCGTCTATTAATCCGAGTTGTTTGGCTTCGAGACCCATGAAGAATATCCCGGTTCTTACTAGTTCTGCGTGTTCTCCTTCTAAGCCTCTGTTCCTGATGACGTCGTCTGCGAAGAAGTCGTGCACCAAATCAATCTTTTCTTGTAATAATAATTCCTCGTCTTCTGCTAGTGGCTTGAACGGGCTTCCTAGTTCTTTGTATTCTCCGCCTGTGACTTCTTGGTATGTTACGTTGTATCTTTCGAGGAATCCGCTGAATTCTAGGTAGGATGCGAGTACTCCTACGCTTCCGGTCATGGATAATTCGTCTGCGAAGATGTAGTCTGTTGCGCTTGCTATCCAGTATGCTCCTGAGGCGCCTGTTTCCCTTATCACGCTTATGGTTGGCTTTTCAACGTTCTTGATTGCTTTTACGATTTCGTGGGTTGCTACCGGCGTGCCTCCAGGGCTGTTTATTTCGAACATGATTGCGTGTACCCGAGGATTTTTTTCTGCTTCTTCTATTGCTTTCACGATTTCTCTTGAGCTCATCGTTGCGGAGAAGAAGCCTTGGCTCATCCTTTCCGTTGTTATAATATTATTTATCTCTATGACTGCTACATTCCCTTTAGTGGTTGTTGGAGTTGAGGAAATGCTTGCAAACAGCAAGACTATGAACAATACGAAGAAGAAAAACCCTGCTACGAGTATTACGAGTATGGCTATCCAAGAATAATTTTTTTCTTTCTCCTCTTTTTTCGCCATGGTTAAAGGTAACGCGTGTTCATTATAAAAAGGTTTCTACGCAATATTTATAAA
>SLQZ01000084.1 GCA_007131205.1 Candidatus Woesearchaeota archaeon
ATTTTTTTTTTTTTTTTTTTTTATTAAATTTAATTCTTCCTTTGAAAGCTCTATAGTTAAGGGATCTTTAATGACTTTATATTTGTGAATTTCTTCCAATATTAGTTTTTCTGCGATTTTTTTCCTTTCCTTTAGCTTTGCATCTTTTAAGTTAGTACCTAAGTATTTTCTGAATTTGTGGACTTTTTTGCCTTCCCTATATGAATGTGCCAAATAATATTTTGTTTTTCCTTTTTCATCTCTTTTTTCTAAGTGCATATATAATATGTAGGTGACTACATATTTAAATTTTTTCTTTTTAAGTGTCTACAATATGTGTGGTCAATTATTTACCAAAAAAAGGAGTGGGGCTTTACACCCCACAGTTTGATATGACTTTCCTAAAGTCATGCGGGGGAAGTTGATACTCACTAAACTTTTCTAAATTTTAATCAAAGAGTGCTGTTTTCGCTTCCAGCTCAACAACACACCATCGCGCTACACGAATACTTGGAGTATAGCGCAGTTTTGGTACAGCTTTTGTAAAAAGATGTGCGGGGGAAGTGGTACAGAACCAACCTTTTAAGAAAAGTTTGACCAAAAAAGCTTGTAAAGCACAAAAGGGGCTTGAACGAATGTGAAACCCCTCTTGCGCCATACGAGCGAAACCGTATGCGGGGGAAGGGATTCGAACCCTCGAACCCACTAAGGGACTAGATTCCTCAAACCCAGCCTTTGAAGGCTGTCTGGTCTTAGTGGAAACCTGTTCTTTGTTTTTCATCGCAACAATTGTTGCTCATCACTCAAGTTATCAGTTTTGTGTGGGCTTGAACGAATGTGAAACCCACAGCGTGTTAACCGAGCTACCAGTTACTTGAGTCTAGCGCATTTGACCAGGCTTTGCTACCCCCGCTTAATCATTATTAGAATTAGTTGTTGGTTTTTAAATTTTATTGGTCGTTTAGGTCTGCGAGTTTTTGCTCGATTTTTTTCAGGGTGTATTCGAGGCGGTCTACGTCTGTAAGGCTAGGCATCTTTGTTGGTGTGGGCTTCGGAGCTGGCTTTTGCTGTATTGGCTTTGCGGCTTTTGGGCGCTGCGGCTCCTCTTTTTGCATTTCCCGCAATTTTTGCTGTATGCGCTTTTCTTGGAGCAGTGTTAGATCTGCGGATTCTTGTTTTTTCCGCTCTTTTTCTTCTTTTTCAGCTTCTTTTTTTAGCTCTTTGTGCGGGAGGTATTCTTCTAGTGTTGTGCATAGCTTGGAGATTTCTATTAGGTCTTCTTTTAGTTCGTGGATGAGCTGTTGCTTTTCTTCCCTTATGCTTATGACTGTTTTGTGCTGCGCCATGCATGTAAGCGTTTCTTTTGCAGCCTCAAGTATGCTTATTCTTAGCCCTTTGGGATCTGATATTTTTGTATAAAAACTCATTGTTTCATCCTTGGTCTGCGTTTAGGTTGCCGTCAATTTCTCCGAGTCGCTGTATCATTGAGTTTGTCCTTTCGCCTAGTTGCTTTAGGTCTTGTTCTTCGCTGGCTTTTAGCTCGTAGATTCTTTGCAGCTTGGATTTTGTTTCACCAATCTTCTTTTTTAGTGAGTCTAGCACTTCAGATATTTTTTCGTATTCTTCTAGCTTTATGTATATTGGCTTATATTTCATTTTTGGTCCTCCTTTTCGAAGAGCTCTGTGTCCATTGACATTAGTTCTTTTTGTATTGACATGAAATCGCTGGCGAGTGATTCGCTTATTACTTTTTCATCTTTGATGAATCCGTATATGCTTCCTATGAAGTCTTGCAGTTCTTTTGAGCCTGTTAGCAGGCGTTCTTCTGCTAGTAGCAAGCGCCCGTATTGGCGCTTTTCTATGAATATTTCTGGTGGCTCTGCGCTTTCATCCGAGAAAACTTCTTCTTTTGGCGATTCCGTTGTTGCAGGCTTCGCCACTGGCTTTACGTATGGCTTTGGCTTTATGTTGAATAATGGAAGGTCATCAAGTGATTCTATGGGCTCTGGCTCTATCTCGGGCTCAGGAGATGTTTGTTCTGGGAGCGAGTTGTCAGGGCCGAGGTCTAGCTCTTCATCCGTAAAGTCTGGTACTTCAAAGGATGTTTGGTCTGCTTGGTTCATTTGGGGCAGGCCTTCGGTTGGTGGTGCTGGGCTTTCACCGGGAGGCGGTGCCTGTAGTTTGCTTTCACCGAGAGGCGGCGCTTGTGGTTCGCTTTCTTGTGGCATGCTTGGAAGTTCAGGCATGTCTTGTATTATCTGGGTCGGGGACTCTTCTGGGGGAAGCCCTTTAGGCGCCTCATCTTTTTTCTTGAAAGAATCGAATATTCCCATTAAACACCCCTTTTTTAAATTCTTAGTCGGAAAAATATTTTTTGTCTATTAAAAGTTTTCTTATCCCTGGGCAATGAGTACTATATATTGTATTTGTCTCCTACGGCTGGAGCGTAAGCCTTGCAATCAGCGTTGTTATCAGCCCATTCTTTAAGCGCGTTAACTGATTCGAAGTCGCCGTGCTGAAAAAAAACATGCGTTGGCTTCAGTTCTTTAACCAGCGTTTGTACGCCTTCCTTGTCTGCATGCCCTGAAAAGTCGTATTTTTCAACGTGGCACTTAACCTTGGTCTTCCAGCCGTCCATGTAAACAAAGCCTTCATCAAGAAGGTTCCTTCCATTAGTCCTCTTGCACTGGAATCCCATGAGCATTATTTTGCTGCTTGAATCATGCCATAAATCCTTTAGGTAAGAAAGAACAGGCCCGCCTTGGAGCATGCCGGAAGTGGTTATGAAAATGCCTTGTTTTTTCAAGGCGTCACTCCTGCGCTTCTCGCTTGCCACCCATTCAACTTTTTCGTAGAACATCTGCTTTAAGGCATCATGCCCTGCAAGGTACTTGTTCTTAGTAGTCACTATCTTCTTTGTCATTTTCTTGGACATGCCGTCAAAGTATATTTTTACAGGGAAATCGTGCTTGGAAAGCATTATAAGCGTTTCTTGAGCCCTGCCAAGGGCAAAAACAGGTATTAGGACTGAGCCGCCCTCGCCTAACGTCTTGTATATTGAAGCAATAAACTTTTTTTCGAGGCCTTCCCTGTCTGGCAGTTCCCTGTACCCATAAGTTGATTCTGTTATCAGCACATCAACAGGCTTCTCCCTGAGGACTTTGCCTATCTTGAAAGGAACCATTAGGTTAGTCTTCCTGTTATTGAAATCAGCGGTGTATAAAACCCTTTTACCATCAACTTCGAGGAGTATCATCGCGCTGCCAGGTATGTGGCCTGCGTTAAGGAACATAAAACGGACATCTTCGTGCTTGTACCACTTGTCGAAGTCCACGAAAGATGTATCTTTTTGCACTTCCTTTATATCAGTGTTATTATAAGCGGGGTGAAGGTGCCTTATCCTTGCAATCTTATAAGAGTCCTTCAGAAGAATCTTTGAAATAGCAAAAGTGTGCCTGGTGCAAAATATTGGGCCTTTCAATTCTTTGTGCTCGAACAAAGGCAGCCCCCCGGAATGGTCTAAGTGTGCGTGGCTGAGAAAAACGCCGTCAATCTTATCTATGTCCAACACGTTTTTAGGGAACCCCAGGCCGTCCTCCAAGAATTTTATTCCTACGTCCAACAAGTACCTTTTTCCTTTATCGGTGCGTATTTGTATGCAGCTCCTTCCAACTTCGCTTGCCGCGCCGTGAAACTCTAATTCCATAACAAATAAAAACTTGAACGAGCTTATTTAAATATTTGTTTTTTTAAAGCATCCTTTTTTTGCTTTGAGGCAGCCTCCCTAAAAATAATTTCTGAAAAGCTTTTGTTCCTAAACCTTTTTTTCTGTGTTTCTTTAAGGAATCCTTCAAAGGAAACCGTAAAAGGAACAAGCCTTTCACCAGGAGAATTTTTTGGCTCAGAGATTTTCTTGCAATCCCTAGCAATATAATAATAAGTAGTCCAATCAACCTTTGATGAAATGCTTGCCTTGCGCCAAAGCATTAGCGACGAGCAATCAAGCCCTGTTTCTTCAAGCAATTCCCGCCTAGCCGCAGCCCTGGGAGACTCCCCCTTATCAACGATTCCTCCTGGGAGGGAAACAAATTTTCCTATGAAGGGCTGCTCCTCCGTGAGCAAAACTATTCGGTTATTAAGCACAGCTATTACCTGGACTGAATGGTTGCGCTTCACAGCTTCAAAAGTCTCTACGGAGCCATCCAGCATTTTTTGCTTCCACTGGTATACATCAAAAAGAATTCCCTTAAACACCCTCTTAGCATTTCTTGGTATCACATTAATCATTCAAGTTTAAGCTTTTCTTTTAGCGCCTCGAAGTCAGGCTTTACTCCTTTTTTCATGCTCTTCCACAAGTCCAAGCCGTCCTTGTCATGCCTTGGCACTAAGTGCATATGGAAATGCATAACGTCCTGGTTGGCTTCTTTGCCTGATGACTGTATAATATTAAACGCGCCATATCCTTTTTCTTTGTAGTGATGCGCTAATTTTTTCGCAGTGCTTGTTGTCTTCAAAAGCAATTCTTCTGGCATGTCAAAGATGTTCTCGTAGTGCTTCTTAGGAATTATTAGTGTGTGGCCGGGAGTTGCAGGTGCTATGTCAAAGAAAGCCTTAACTTCATTGTCCTCGTAAACAGTATGCGATGGTATCTCTCCTTTCACAATCCGGCAAAAAATACACCCTTCCATTCAAAAAAGAATGCTGTATGAATATAAATTTTTTTCGGCGATTTTACAGCTGAAGTGAAAGCCATCCGGTTTTTTCTTGGAAATCGTTATTAAAAACCTTATTCTGCCCTTTATGCATGAAGAAAGAGCTAATATTAGTATGGCTGGTAATCGGCTGCGGAATGGCATTGGCAGAGCCGTTGCCCGTAAAGGATGTAAGCATATCCATAATACTGCCAAGCAATATTAATGTTTCTGCCGAATATAACAGGCTGTTCAGGCTAGTCAACCATAACAGCGTAACAGGCGTTAATGATGGATTGCTCGTAAGCGTTGAATATAATATTACTAAGAACAATACTCTGATAGATTCTGAATCTGTTAACAGGTCGCTTAACTCTTACACTGAAACAGGCATGGGCACATTGATTCTTAACAAAACAGGGAATTACACGATTTGCGCAAATATAAAAGCCTTAAACTACGAAGACCCCAACCCTGCGAATGACAAGGCATGCCTTGACTTCATAGCCATAGGAGAATTTGAGGAAGAAACAATAGGGAACTCCACTGGCAACGAAACGATAACAGAGCCATTCAATGAAACAATAGAAGAAAATGTTACTGAGAAGCCCTTCGATTTTTGCACGTGCCAAACAACAATAATTACAGACAAAATTATTTATGAGAAAGGTGAAAGAATAGATATTTCATTCGAAACATGCAAGCCCTTCTCCTCATACCCTTACGCACTAGAGTACTGGGTTGAAGACTTATTCGGAGGAATCGTGAAAGCAAAGCTTAACACGACCAACCCAGCACCAAAAAGGTTCACGCCAAGGCTGGATGAGCCTGAAAAAACGTTTATCGTAAAAGGATGGTTCCCTGAATGCAACAACACCGCCTCCCCAGCACTAGTTGTTTTCAGGGATA
>SLQZ01000010.1 GCA_007131205.1 Candidatus Woesearchaeota archaeon
AAAACTTCAGGTAAGCCGAATCCCTGCCAGTTAAGGCTCACGAGCAAAACGGTGACATTGGCGATTGTTGCTACTGTTATCCATCCAAAGTATATGCTGAAAGGCAACTCTACGAAGAAGTATTCTTTGCCTTTAAGATTTGCCTTGGCAAGCATGCTTGCAATTTTGATTAAACAGAAAAGAATTATTAAGATGAATATTAGTGATAAGAAGATTAGTTGGTAGTGCCATGAGAACACCCAGGAAATATTCGCGAGACCAGTTACCACGAAGTATTTGCTTACGTTGTCCAATAGTTTTGTGTGCGTAGCTTTTTTCTTGAAAACGCCTATGTAGTATAAGACGAATAATCCTAGTAATAAGTATATTAGCCCCCATATCGAGAATGTTATTCCTGCAGGAGCGAATAAGTTAGGGTATAAGTCTGATACTCCCCCTGCGGTTATGTTATTCAGGGGGAGTGCATTTGCAAGGTAATTAACCACTACAGTTCCTATGAATGTTATGGCTACAAGGATTTTCAGGAATATTTTGGTCATTGCATTATTCTTTTTCTTTTAGGATTATATATTTTTCTAGTTTTGCAGGATTTCTCCAATTAGAATAAGCTTATCTCGCAGTATATGCTTTATCCCTGTGTGTTATGTCTATGAATACAACATGTTTTTTTCTTGTGTCTACGGAGAAGATAAGGATGTAATTGTCTGCGAGGTGAATTCTTTTGTATTCGTGCATTGGGCTTCTCAGGTTTTTGTAGGAGTTAATGCTTTTTTTGTCCCTGCTAATAACTTCGAGTAGCTTGCGCTTGAACGTCCTTGCAAGAATCTTGTCTTTCTTTCCAAGCACTTTCAGCTTTTTCCTTAAGTTGTCTGTGATGTCGTAGCTGAACATTTTTATAAGCCTAGCAGTTTATCAAGCTCTTTCTCAGTCATCTTTCTGGAGCCGTGCTTCTTCACGTGGGCTTCATAGATTTCGTCTAGTTCTTTCAATACTTTTTCGTCAGGCTCAAAGTCTAGGTATTCTTCGGCGTGCTGCTCGGCTAGTTTTCTTAGGGCTTCATTCCGGTTCTTCAAGCCATGCTTTCCCTTAACCACGTCAAGCACTCTGGCTGTGCGCTCGTCCAGCTTAAACCTTGCTTCAATCACTTTTTATCACCTTTTATGATAAAAAAACACTAGAATTATTTAAAGATTTCTGAAAATGAATGTTATTTATTTATCAACAAGTAGTAACAAATCAAAAGGTTTAAAAATAAGTTGTTCTTGTCCCTACACATGATTGGATACCTAGCTGAACTAAGCAACATAGAAAAACCTGAATTAAAAGACGGGTATAAACTGGACTCTCTTGCCTTAGAAAAAGAAATGGTGTATAACAACGGCGGAATAGACCTATCCAACATAGACACAGAACACCTCGGCCCTGACTTGATGTACAGAGAAAAAGTATCTCATTTCTCCACTGACGGCTTCTTTTGCAAGAAAGAAGTACTCAAAACAGCAAACAAATACCCTGAAATAAAGAAGCCCTGCTCCATGTCCCTGGAATCCCTGGATGAGCTGGCAAGCCATATGGCTACAGGCTACCAGGTTTCACATTTCCACTACATCCTTGGAAAGAAACATAATTTAAAAGAATCATTTCCTCGTGAATGCTGCGGAATTTCTTCAAGGAACGTAATGCTGTCCCTCATAGAACTAGGCTATCCGAACGCGACGTATGCTTATTCAAAGATAAACGACCACGGATATGTTTTACTTCCATTTGTTTTTGAAAAAGAAAACATTAAGGGCTCAATAGTAATAGACCCTACGCACGACCAATTATGGAATAAGCCCGCGGAAAGGAATGCTGTATTCATAAAACTAGGCTCTGTCTGGGAGTACAAGACGGACTGGGCAAACAAAGGAGACCTTTACCCAACGAAGTCCTGCTCTATTGCAACACTAAGAAAGATTCCTAAAAACCTGACGAAAAAAAGAAGGTATCATCGGGGCGGCGAATCTTTTTTCAGGAAAGCATTCTCAAACCCTGTTAAACTGGAAAAACTCTGATAGAATATTACTTTATTTTGTGCTCTGTCAGCCTGCCTTTTTCTATGTCTTCAAGTGATTCCAGCAGGTCTTTAAGGAATTCTTTTTCTTCTTCCAATTCTTTTCGGCCTTTCATCTTATTCTTAATTCTTTTCTCTCTACCTTTAATAATAGCTTCGCAATTTTGTTTGCAAGCTCTTCATTCTCTTTTTCCAATGCAGAGTTCTTTTTTTCCATTTTACCACCTTTTTAACACGCCTAATTATTTAAATTTTTCATTTTTTTCTTAATGATTTCAGCTTATACCTTATTTTATTTATATATTCTTGTTGCATTCTTTTGTTTGAAACACCTACAAGCAAAACAACTACTTCTTCTTCATAAATAAGGTAATAAAGCCGGTACATGTTGTTTTTAAGTTCTCTGAACCATTTAAAGCCAAGAGGCTTTCCAATATTATAAGGGTCTTCTGCGACTCTTTCTAATTGTTTTTCAAATCTTTTCCTTATATCTAGAGGTATTTTTTCGAGTTGCTTGTTGAATTTCTTCGTCTTCATAATCTTGTAGTTTTTCATCCCACGCATCTAAAGAATTATTTTGACAAATTTTTTAATTGAGTTTCCAAGCATTTTCCGAACAATCTTCGCTTTTCCCCAAAAAAATTTATTGTTCATATAGAAGTTAATTCTGCTTTTCTCCTCTGAACGGTTTTCAAAAGGTTTTTAAACCGAACAATATTCCGGTCGCTTGCAGCGATTCAAGGAATCGTCTTGCCACGGCCTGAAAAGAAGGCCTCCAAACAAAATTCCGGATTGGAATTCTAACGGAGGCGTTTCAACAATAGGCTGATTAAAAAAAACGAGAAGGACTAACCAACAAGTCCTAGATAAGGTACTCTAAAAAATGCCGAAAAAAGGAAGACCAAGATTTGGAAGCATGGGCGTCTGGCCCAGAAAAAAAGCCAAGAGGCCGTACGCAAGAATCAGGAGTGCGCCATCTTCAAAGGAAGCCAAGCCATTAGCATTCCCAGCATACAAAGCAGGCATGACACACATAATCGTAAGAAGCAAGGACAACACACCCAAGAAAGCAGACATAAACGTGTCCATGCCCGTAACAATCCTGGAATGCCCGCCAATAAGAATCGCGGGTGTAAGGCTTTACAAAAAGAAAGGCACAGGAATAGTTGTTGATAAGCAACTGAACTTCAAGGCCGAGAAGCACCTCGCAAGAAAAACATTACAGCCAAAAGACAAGGAAAAATACGCGAAACCCGAAGACCTTGACAAGCTAAACCCTGATGATTACGAAGACATCACAATCCAAATCTACACTAACCCAAAACTAATCGGCCTAAAGAAAACCCCTGAGCTATTCGAAGTAAAGCTAGGAGGGAATAACAAGGAAAAAATCGAGTACATAAAAAACCATTATGATAAGAACATACTAGTAACCGACTTGTTCAAAGAAGGCCAAGTAATAGATACTCACGCAATAACAAAAGGCTACGGAACCCAAGGACCAGTAAGAAGGTTTGGCATCGGCTTAAAAAATCACAAATCCGAGAAAGGCAGGAGAAAGCCAGGAACACTAGGAGGATGGATTGCGCAAGCCCACTACATGTACAGGGTTGCGTACGCAGGACAAACCGGTTACCACCAAAGAGTCCAATACAACAACCCACTAATAAAAATCAGTGACAAGCCAGAAGAAATAAACCCAAAAGGCGGATTCGTGCGCTACGGCGAAATCAAGACCAGCTATGTATTAGTAAAAGGAAGCATCCCAGGACCAAAGAAAAGAATGATAACACTATCCCAGCCAGTAAGGCCTCCGGAGAAGCAAAAGAAAGTATTCACATCAGGCTCAATCAGGCATATAAGCCTTGAATCCAAACAAGGAAGATGAACATGAAGCTAAAACTCATGAATAAGGAAGCAAAGGAATCAGGAAACATAGACCTGCCTTTACAATTCAAAGAACCTGTAAGAAAAGACATAATCAAAAGAGCAGTAATCACGCTACAATTAAACAACAGGCAGCCGTACGGTGCAAGCCCCGAAGCAGGCAAGAGAGCCTCTGCTTTCCTTTCCAAGAGAAGAAGGAAATACAGGGGCACATACGGAATCGGGCAGAGCAGGACTCCAAGGAAAGTCCTTTCCAGGAGGGGCACCCAGATTTATTACATGGGCGCATTCGCACCGCAAACAGTAGGCGGAAGAAGAGCACACCCCCCGAAGGCAAGCAAGTCATGGGAGAAAAAGGTTAACGAAAAAGAAAACAGGAAAGCCATAAGGAGCGCGCTTGCAGCAACGGTTAACGCTGAACTCGTAAAAAAAAGAGGGCATAAAGCGCCTAAGGAATACCCTTTCATAATCACAGATGAATTCGAAAAAATAACGAAGACAAAAGACCTCGTCAAAGCTTTGGAAGCCATCGGATTCAAGGAAGAGCTTGAAAGAGGAAACACAACCAAGATAAGAGCTGGCAAAGGCAAGGCTCGTGGAAGAAAACATGTAACAAAGAAAACAATGCTCTTCGTCGTAAGCCAGGAATGCGACTTGGAAAAAGCAGCTAGAAACCTCCCAGGCGCAGATATAGCAGTAATAAATAATGTGAACGCAGAGCTATTAGCGCCAGGCGCAGAGCCAGGAAGACTAACACTTTACACCGAATCCGCGATCAAGAAACTCGGAGAAGAAAACCTATTCACAAGCACTAAGAAGAAAGCTGTTAAGAAAAAAGAGAAGCCGGCCGAGGAAAAGCCTGCAAAGAAAAAAACAACGAAGAAAAAAGCTGCTAAGAAAAAAACGGTTAAGAAAACCGTGAAAAAAGAAACTGAAAAAGCAAAAGCTGAATGAAAATGGCACTGAGATACGCGTTAGCAACAGAGAAAAGCATACGCTTAATGGAATCAGAAAACAAATTAGCATTCGTAGTAGACAGGAAAGCCACAAAACAAGAAATAAAGAAAGCACTTGAAGAATCATTAAAAGCAAAAATCGTAGACGTAAAAACACTGGTGGACAGTAAAGGCAGGAAAAAAGCATACATAAAATTCAGTGATGAAACACCAGCTATAGACATTGCGACAAAACTAGGCTTGATGTAAAAATGGGCAAGAACTTAATACAACAAAGAAGGGGAAAAGGAGGCCAGAGATTCAGGGCTCCTGACTTCAGGTATAAAGGAGACATAAAAATGCTCCGCAAAGAAAGCTATACTGTGAAGAACCTCGTAAGATGCCCAGGCCACACAGCCCCTTTAATAGAAGCAGAATATAACGATAAAACAAAGAGCCTCTTAGTAGCGCCTGAAGGCGTCGCAGTAGGAGACACATATAATATAGGCGGAAACGAAGTAAGAGCAGGAAACATCCTTTCATTGAAAGACATACCTGAAGGAACAAGCATTTTCTGCATTGAAGCCAAGCCAGGAGACGGCGGAAAATTCGTGAGGAGCAGCGGCGGAAGCGCAAAGCTCGTAAGCAAAACGGAAAAAGCCGTTAAAGTCTTACTGCCGAGCAAGAAACAAAAAGAATTCCACCCTGAATGCAAAGCCATGATAGGCATCATTGCAGGCAGCGGAAGAACAGAGAAACCCCTCCTAAAAGCAGGGAAGAAGCACTACTTGATGAAATCAAGGAACAAGTTTTACCCAATCGTGTCCGGAACCGCTATGAACGCAGTCGCACACCCATTCGGTAACAAGAGAACACTCAGAAAGTCAAAGAACAAGCCTGTCTCAAGGAATGCCCCGCCAGGAAGAAAGGTTGGAAGCATAGCCGCTAGGAGAACAGGAAGGAAGAAGTGAAAACAATGGCAAAAAAAGTATTCACATACAAAGGAAAAACGCTTGAAGAGCTCCAAAAGCTTTCCATGAAAGAGCTTGCAGCACTCATGCCAAGCAGGCAGAGAAGGAAGATAACAAGAGGTTTTTCCGATGAAGAAAAAGCATTTGTTGAAAAGCTCAAAAAGAAAAACAACGTCAAAACACAGCTAAGGGACATGCTCGTGCTGCCAGGAATGGTAGGAAAAACGATTCGCGTCCACACCGGCAAAACGTATGAAGCAATAACAATACCACAGGAAGCAATCGGGTATTACCTTGGAGAGCTAGTGCTTACAAGGAAAAGAGTTGCCCATACATCACCAGGAGTAGGAGCGACTAAGTCAAGTTCAAACGTATCAGTGAAGTAAAATGGCAAAATACGCGTTTCAGGGATTCAAGGAAAACATGGCTAAGGCCTCCGGGCTAGACCTAGGCATAAGCACCAAGGCAAGCATAGAGATAGCCAACCACTTAAGAGGCAAAACCACGGAGGAAGCCAAGAAGCTCCTTAACAAAACCCTGAAAATGGAACAGCCAATCCCATTCAAAAGATTCACAGACGGAGTAGGCCACAAGAAGCTAATAAGCGGCCCTGGAAGGTACCCGCAGAAAGCAAGCAAGGAATTCCTTAAGCTCATAGAGCAAGCAGAGGCAAACGCACAAGTAAAAGGCCTTGCATCAGACCTGAAAATAATTCACTTAGCCGCACACAAGGCATCAAGCCAGTTCAAAGCAGGAAGGCAAAGGCGGAGGATGTTCAAAAGAACACACCTCGAAATAGTAGTAGAGGAACTCGAGGAAAAAGCCAGGAAGAAAGCAAAGAAAGCCCCAGCGAAGAAGGAAGCTCCAAAAGCAGAGGCGGAAGAAGCTAAGCCAAAACAGGAAACGCCGAAAGCCGAACCAAAAAAGCAGGAAGCACCTAAAAAAGAAGAAGCACCAAAGGCAGAAGCTAAGCCAAAAAAAGCTGATGGGAAAAAAGAAGAAAAAGCCGAAGCAAAGCCAAAGCCAAAAAAGAAAGCCGCACCTAAAAAACAAGATACGCCCCCAGCAAAACCAGAAGCAAAGAAAGAAGAAGCTAAGCCAAAAAAAGCTGACGGGAAAAAAGAAGAATCATCAAACAAAAAGCCTGAGGAAACAAAATGATTGAAAGGAAATTCGTAGCACAAAACATCAGGGAACTAGAAATAAAGGAATACTTGTACAAAGAACTCGGAAAAGTAGGCTTAAGCAACGTAAAGCTCCAAAAAACCCCGTTAGGAGAAAAAATATTGGTAAGCGCATCAAGGCCAGGCCTAGTAGTTGGAAAAGGCGGCGCTAACATCGCAAGGCTTACAAAAGAACTAAAAGAAAAATTCAGCCTGGAAAACCCTCAGATAGAAATCGAGGAAGTCACAGACCCAAGAGGCAACGCAGCAATAACCGCAGAGGTAATCGCGAACAGCCTTGAAAGGTACGGCCCAGTCCGATTCAAAGGAATAGGCCACAAAGCATTAAGCACAATCATGGATTCAGGAGCTCACGGAGTAGAAATCCTGATATCAGGAAAAATCCCTAGCTCAAGAGCCAAGACTTGGAGGTTCTACCAAGGCTACCTGAAGAAATGCGGGGATATAAGCATTGTAGGAGTGGATAAGTCAAAGCAAATCGCGAAGCTAAAATCAGGTGTTGTCGGCATCCAGGTTAACGTAATGCCAGGCGAGACAAAGCTGCCTGACAAGATTACTTTCAAGACAGAAGAGCAGCTAAAGCAGGAAGAGACAGCCAAAGAAGAGGCAAAAGAAAAAGAAGAGAAGAAGCCTGCAAAGAAAGCTGTTAAGAAAAAAGCTGTTAAGAAAGCAGCCAAAAAGAAAGCTGTTAAGAAAAAAGCTGTTAAGAAAGCAGCCAAATCAGGCGATAAAAAATGAAGATCAAAGAAATAAGAAAGCTCAAGGACCAGGACTTCGATAAGAAAGCATTCGAGCTAAAAACAGAGCTGTCAAAGCTCCAAGGACAGGCAGCTACAAGCACGCCTCCGAAGAACCCGGGGCAGATAAAGCAGATTAAGAGAACGCTTGCAAAAATGCTCACAGTCCAAAGGGAGAAAGAGCTAGGAATAAACCAGAAAAACAAGGAGGAGAAGAGCTAAAACAATGCCAGAAGTAGACCCAATCACCGGCCTGCCAAAAGAACTGGGCGTATGGGAAAACATCGCCAAAGAAGGGCAAAAAATCAAGGTTGTCCTTGAAAAAAAGAAGTTCGGCAAAAAATACACGGTTATAAAAGGCATAAACCAGCACGAAGTCAACATCAAGGAAATCGCGAAGAAGCTCAAGAACAAGTTCGCATGCGGAGGAACCGCGAAGGACGGGCTTGTTGAATTGCAAGGCGACCACACAAAAGACATAAAGAAAGAGCTAGTAAAGCTCGGCTTCCCGCCGGATTCAATAGAATGAAAGAATACCAGGAAGAATACATCGGGAAAAACATCGAGATAAAAAAAACAAAGAACAAAGAAATACAAGGATTGAAAGGAAAAATCATTGACGAAACAATGCACACATTCAAAATAAGGATAGGAAAAAAAACAAGGACGATAATGAAAAAAGGCAACACATTCATGATAAACGGAAACGAAATACAAGGAAACAAAATCATAAAACGACCGGAAGACCGGATAAAAATCAAAGGATGAAAAAAAATGGCTGAAACACAACTCAGGACAAGGGGAAGGAAATTCACAGGCATAGTAACAAGTGATAAGATGAGCAAAACAGTAACAGTTGCCTGGGAGAGAAGAAAGTACATCCCGAAATACGAAAGGTACGAAAAAAGAAGAAGCAAAGTCAAAGCCCACAACCCTGAAAGCATAAACGCAGAAACAGGAGACCTCGTAGAAATCGAGGAGACAAGGCCTATAAGCAAGACCAAAAATTTCGTGGTAACAAAGATCATAAAGAAAAAAACTGAGTGAAGATGAAAAGCATAAGCGCAAAAATACCAAAAAGCCTGCCGCACGGCGCACTAGTAGATACTTGTGATAACAGCGGTGCAAAAGTGCTCAAGATATTCGGCGTAAAAGGACATAAAACCGTTAAAGGCCAGATGCCAAGCGCAAGAATCGGCGACATGGTAAAAGCAAGCGTTGTAAAAGGGCGCCCGGATATGAGAAAAACCGTTGTGCTAGCAGTAATTGTAAGGCAGAAAAAAGAATACATGAGGCCTGACGGCACAAGGGTAAAATTCGAAGACAACTCAGCCGTAGTCGTAAAAGACGACAAAGGAAACCCCAAAGGAACAATCCTGAAAGGCCCTGTTGCAAAAGAAGCATGCGAGAGATGGCCTGGAATCGCAAAGATATCAAGCATGATAGTATGAGGAAAAAATGAAATCAGAATTTTCAAAAACATGGAAGAGCAGCACACAGCCAAGGAAGCAAAGGAAGTACTTGAAAAATGCTCCGCTGCACACAAAGAGCAAGTTCCTTAACACAAACCTTTCCAAGACACTAAGGGAAAAGCACGGAAAGAGAAGCGTCCGCTTAAGGACTGGTGACAAGGTAAGAATACTAAGAGGCAGTAGCAAAGGCAAGGAAGGAAAAGTAGAATCCATCAACCTCAAAGAAACAAAGGTTTACGTTACAGGAATAGAAAAGCCAAAGAAAGACGGCTCAAAGATAAAAGTAGCGCTAAAGCCATCAAACCTTCAAATCGTAGAATTAAAGCTTGATGACCAGAAAAGAAAGCAGAAGCTGCTAGTCAAGGATAAAGAGGATAAGAAAAATGGTTAAGAACCACATGAAAAGGCTTACAGCCCCAAGGACTTGGAGGATACTAAGAAAAGAAGAAACATTCGTGACAAGGCCAAGCCCAGGAGGCCACTCAATGGAACTAGCTGTCTCGCTAAACACATTCCTAAAAGAAAACGCCAAGGTCTCCAACACAACAAAAGAAACAAAGTACTTGCTCACAAAACAAAGCGTTAATGTTAATGGCAAAAAGAAGAGGGATTTCAAGCACCAGGCAGGTTTCCTCGACGTGATAAGCATGCCTGGCCAGGACAAGCACTTCATAGTGACTCTGGACAGGAAAGGAAAAATAGTTGCTAAGCAGATAAGCAAAAGCGACGCCAACAAGACACTATCAAGAATAATCAATAAGACACCTGTAAAGAACAAGAAATTACAGCTAAACCTGATGAACGGAATGAACATATTAGTGGATGAAAAACAAGCCAAGGATTACAAGCCAGGCGACTCACTAATAATAAGCATCCCCGGCAATAAGGTTGAAAAGCACATAAAGCTTGAAAAGGACAGCAAAGCAATAGTCTTCCTGGGCAAGCACTCAGGCACCCACGGAGAGATAAAAGAAATTGATGTTGACACCGTAACAATCAAGGCAGGCAAGGAAACATTTGAGACAAAGAAAGAATATGTTTTGGTAACAGGCAAGGATAAGCCGGAAATCAACATTGAAGCATGATCAAAATGAAGATGAAAGAAATCAAGGTGGACAAGGTAACGCTTAACATAGGCGCTGGGAAAGACCAGAGGCTGCTGGATAAAGGCGTTAAGCTAATCAAGAACCTCACAGGAAAAGATCCTGTTAAGACGGTTACCCAGAAAAGAATTCAGGGGTGGGGCCTTAGGCCAGGCCTGCCTATTGGTGCAAAGCTAACCCTTCGCGGCAAGGAAGCTGATGAAATGATAAAAAGGGTTTTGTACGCAAAAGAAAACAATTTGGAAGAGTCACACTTTGACAATCACGGAAACATAAGCTTCGGCCTCCCGGAGTACGTTGACATAAAAGACGCGAAGTACGACACAGAAATCGGGATGATGGGATTGCAGGTAAGCATCACGCTGACAAGGCCTGGCTTCAGGATTAAGCACAGGAAGATAAGAAACACGCACATCCCTTCAAGGCACCAGATAAAGAAAGAAGAAGCAATGAGTTTCATGAAAGAAAAATACTCAGCTGTAATAGGTGAAGAATAAAATGGGAACTTCAAATCATACAAAGCTGTTAAAACAATTAAGCAACAAGCCAGGCAAGCTTGAAAAGTACAAGAAACACAACGTCCCTAAGAAGAGAAAGCAGGGAGAAGTAATTCATAAGTGCAGGCGATGCGGAAGAACCGGAGCCCACATATCAAAGTACGGGCTTAACATGTGCAGGCATTGCTTCAGGGAAAAAGCTTCAGAATTAGGATTTAAGAAATACAGGTAAGAGGAGGAAAAAAATGTCGTTAAACGATCCACTGGCAAACGTATTAAGCCACATTTACAATTATGAAAAGCTTGGAAAGAAAGAGCTCATAACAAATAACAATTCCAAGGTCATAAAAGAAGTCCTTAGGATAATGCAGGAAGAAGGATTCATAGGCTCATACGAAGAAATAGACCAGGGCAAGGGAGGCAAAGCGCTTAAGGTACACCTAATAGGAAGCCTTAACAAGTGCGGAGCTGTAAAGCCAAGGTTCAGGGTCAAGCTCAGGGATTATGAGAAGTACGAGAAAAGATACCTTCCAGCCATGGACTTCGGAGTCCTGATAGTTTCAACCAATAAAGGCATTAAGACAAACACCCAGGCCAAAAAAGAAAGCCTTGGAGGGTCACTTATAAGCTATGCTTACTGATTAAAATGGAAGATAACATAACCGCACCGGAAAACTGCACGGTCACACAAGAAAAAGACTTCGTCGTAGTTAAAGGCCCAAAAGGAGAGCTGAAAAGAAAGCTCACAGACAAGAAAGTCGAGATAAAGCAGGAAGGCCAGGACGTTCTTCTTGTTTACCCTGAGGACACCAAGCGAGCTAAAAGGCTTATGAACACGAACAAAGCCCACATTAAGAACATGCTAATAGGAGTAACTGAAGGATTCACGTACAAGCTAAAAATCTGCTCAGGCCACTTCCCTATGACCGTCAACCTAAAAAACGACGTGCTCGAAGTTAAGAATTTCATAGGGGAAAAAGTCCCGAGGACCCTGAAGATAAGCAGTGAAGCCAAAGTAAGCATTGCAGGGGATGACATAACTGTTGAGGCAACAAGCAAGGAAGCCGCAGGGCAAGTCGCGGCAAGCATAGAAAAACTCACGTTCAGGCCTGGATTCGACAAGAGAATATTCCAGGACGGCATATACATCACGGAGAAAGCAGGCAAGAAAATAGTGCATTAAAATGATACCAAAAAGATTCGTAAGGAAAGACAGCCATAAAAAGGCAAGGATAAACGAGAAGTGGAGAAAGCCAAAAGGCATCACGAACAAGAGAAGGCTGAACCGCAAAGGCCATTCACCTATAGTAAAGCCTGGCTATGGCAGGAAAGGCTCAGAAAGACACATTCATACCAAGGCCGGCCTCAGAATAGTGCACGTGAAAATCGTTGAAGACCTCAAAGGCATTAACGCAAAAGAACAAGGAATCATCCTCCCAGCACTAGGGAAAAAGAAACAACTTGAAATAATTGTTGAAGCAGAAAAAAAGAATATCACCATCCTAAACATAAAAGCAAAAGAGTACAAGGAAAAAATCGCTAAGCAATACGAAGAGAAAAAGAAAGAATCCGAAGAAAAGAAGCAGGAACGCGAAAAGCAAGTAAAAGAACTTGAAGAGAAAGCCAAGGAAGAAGAGAAGAAAAAAGAAGAAGAAAAAAAGAAAGAAAAAGAAGAAGAGCTAAGCGAAGACGACAAGAAGAAAAAGGAAAAAGAAGAGAAAGACAAAGTCCTAACTAAGAAAAGCTGATGAAAAATGAAAACGCAGAAAAGGCTTGCAGCCCAATTACTCGGAGTATCACAGAAAAAAGTGGTGTTTGACCAGCAAAGGCTGGCGGACATAAAAGAAAGCATTACCAAGACAGATATAAGGAGGCTTATCGCTGACAAAGCAATAACGAAGAGGCCTACAAGCGAATCCTCGAAGAGCAGGGCTAGGAAGATCAAAGTCCAGAAGTCCAAAGGCTTAAGGAAAGGCAAAGGCTCCAGGGAAGGAAAAAGAACTGCGAGGCTCCCAAGAAAAGAGAACTGGATGAACAAGATCAGAAGCCAGAGGAAATTCCTTTCAGAGCTCAGAACATCGAGCGTAATCACAAACGAAACTTATAGGAAATTATACTTGAAAGCCAAAGGAGGATTTTTCAGGAGCACTAGGCACATCAAGATATACCTGGACGAGCACAAGTTATTCGTAAAACAGGACAAGCCTGAAAAGAAAGCACCTGTTAAAAAAACGGTTAAGAAAAAAGCAGCTAAGAAAGCTGTAAAAAAGAAAGCAGCAAAGAAAAAATCTGAAAGAAAATGAAGCAAAAAACAACTTACACGGTCAGGCACAGAAGGAGAAGGGAAGGCAGGACTAATTACAAGAAAAGATTAGAACTCCTGAAAGGAAGGCAGGACCGCTTAGTAATCAGGAAAACGAATAAGCACATAATAATGCAGCTCGTAAGGTACTCCCCTGACGGAGACCAGGTGCTTCTCACAGCCAACTCAAAAGAGCTTGAAAAGAAAGGATGGAAGCACTCTCTTAAGAGCATACCCGCGGCTTACCTCACAGGATTAATCGCAGGAAAAAAGGCAAAGGAAAAAAAAGCCGCGTCAGCAATCCTTGACATCGGCTTGTACTCTCCTTTGAAAGGCTCAAGAATCTACGCCGCTCTCAAAGGAGCAATCGACTCAGGCCTCAAAATACCAGCGGGCAAAGAAATCTTCCCAGGAGAAAAAAGGCTTAAAGGAGAGCACATAGCAAGCTACCTTGAAAAGCACAAATCAATAACCCAGGATTACGAAAAAATAAAATCAGAATTGCTAAAGTGATAAATCATGGCTGAACAAAAAAAGAAAACCACTAAGAAAAAAGAAGAAGCTGAATCAGAAGAGAAAGCAATACTTGAACCTATAGACGAAGAAGATTCAAAGCAGCAAATCAAGATATCAGAGAACTGGACTCCTAGGACTACCACGGGTAAAATGGTGTTCAACGGCGAGATAACCAGTATCGACCAAGTACTTGACAACGGCCTGCCAATACTAGAGCAGGAAATAGTGGATTCTTTATTGCCAGGCATGGAATCAGAACTGTTAATGATCGGACAGGCCAAGGGTAAGTTCGGAGGAGGCCAGAGAAGGATTTTCAGGCAGACCCAGAAAAAAACCCGTGAAGGCAACAAGCCCCAGTTTACAACCATGGCTGTAATCGGAAACAAAGATGGTTACGTCGGGATAGGGCTTGGGAAGAGCAAGGAAACCGTTCCGGCAAGAGAGAAAGCAGTCAAGGCTGCAAAGCTTAATGTTTTCAAGATCTCACGTGGAAGCGGGAGCTGGGAATCCAACTCTAAAGAGCCAAACAGCATACCCTTCGCAGTAACAGGCAAATGCGGCTCAGTAGAAATCACTCTTATGCCCGCACCTAAAGGAAAAGGCTTGTGCGTTGAAAAAGAATGCCAGAAAGTCCTCGCGCTTGCAGGCATAAAAGATGTTTGGGCAAGAACGAAAGGACAGACCAAGAACAAGATCAACCTGATAAAAGCTTGTGAGCAGGCACTAAGGAAGCTGAGCTCTACGAAGATAAGGCCTAAAGACGTAGAAGCTTTATCGCTCCATGAAGGAAGGCTGGAAGGTGTTTCAAAATGAGCAAAGTCGCAGTGATACTCTTAAGAGGAACCATAAAAGCAGAAGGAGGCGTAAAGGAAACACTTAAGCTATTAGGCCTCCAGAAAAAAAATTCTTGTGTAGTGCTAGATAACAACCCTGTTAACATGGGAATGATAAAAAAATGCAAGGACTACATTACCTACGGCGAAATAAACAATGAAACCCTTGAAGAGCTCAAAAAGAAAAGAGGCAGGGAAAAACAAAAATATTACGCTTTGCACCCACCAAGAGGAGGCTTTGAAAGAGCCGGGACAAAGAAATCATACTCAGAAAAAGGAAGCCTTGGCAACAGAGGCGAAAAAATCAATGACTTAATAAAGAAGATGATGTAAGATGGCTTATAACAAGAGAAAAAAGAATTCGAGGCAACGCGGCTCCTGGACGCATGGCTGGGGCTCCAAGAAAAAGCATAGGGGAGCAGGCCACAGAGGCGGAAGAGGAGCAGCCGGAAGCGGCAAGAAAGGAGATGCGAAGAAGCCAAGGTACTGGAAAGAAAAATACTTCGGCAAAACAGGCTTTACCTCATTGAAAAAGATTAACTCAAAAGAAAAGCCTATAAGCCTTTCAATGATAAGAGATCAGCTTGACAAATGGGTTGCTCAGGGTTTAGCCGTAAAAGATAATGATTCATTCAAAATAGACTTGTCCGGGATGGGCTATACAAAGCTGCTCGGAACAGGAAAGATTAACTCGAAGCTCAGCATAACAGTGCCGCATGCTTCCGGCAAAGCCAAAGAGAAAGTGGAAGCCGCTAAAGGAACAATAAGCATTTCATAATAAAAAGGGGAGCTAGAAAAGCAAAATGAGTTTTTACGATAACCTCATAAACAATTTTCCGCAGGTAAAGCCGCCTTCGCAGAAAAAGCTGGGGTTTAACGAAAAGCTGAAATGGACTGGTGTAATCCTTGGATTGTATTTCTTATTAACACTAATACCTCTTTATGGTTTGGGCGAGAACGCTTTGGAACAGTTCAGGTTCCTAAGCATGATTCTAGGTGCGAGCTTCGGAAGCATTGTAAGCCTTGGTATCGGCCCTATTGTTACTGCAAGCATCGTATTGCAATTATTGAACGGGTCAGGCATTGTTAACTTCGAATTAACGAAGCCTGATGGCAGGAGAAGGTTTCAGGGAACGCAGAAAATCCTTGCTGTTTTCTTCATAGTGATTGAAGCAATAATATTCGTGGTTATGGGGGGCTTAAGGCCTGAAGTTGGTATAAGCTCTTCAGTGTTAATATTCCAGTTAATCCTTGGAGGATTATTCATTTTGTTCATGGATGAGATTGTGAGCAAGTACGGCTTTGGCTCAGGTGTTGGCTTGTTCATCGCCGCAGGAGTAAGCCAGGAAATTGTAATACAGCTTTTTAATCCGTTGCCAAGCCCTTTCAACCCAGATGTTCCTTCAGGCGCGATACCGGTTATTATTACCAGCCTTGGCGCGGGGGAGACAATGATTGCCAGCATCCAAGTAATGGCGATAATTGCGACTATTGCTGTGTTTGCATTCGTTGTATTCGTGCAAGCTATGAAAGTAGAGATTCCTTTGAGTTTTGGCCGCGTAAAGGGGCATGGTGTGAGGTGGCCGTTGAACTTCTTGTATGCAAGTGTTATTCCTGTTATCCTGGTATCTGCATTAATCGCGAATATTCAGTTGCTCGCAAGGCTTTTTGAGAATATGAACATGCCTATATTCGGGACTTTTGACGGTGAAATTCCGAGTTCGGGCTTGGTTTTCTGGTTTTCATCACCGAACGTATTGGAAGAGATAGTTATTGGAACTTTTAGCTTAACAATACTTGGGCAGGCCTTGACTTACATAGTTGTATTCGTGTTGGGTGCAACGGTTTTCAGCATTTTCTGGGTTCAGACAGCAGGCCTTGATGCAGGTAGCCAGGCGAAGCAGATGATGGCTTCTGGGTTGCAGGTTCCAGGCTTTAGGAGGGATCAAAGAGTCCTTGAAAGATTGTTGAAGAGGTATATCGGGCCTTTAACTGTTATGGGAGGTATCTCTATAGGGTTGCTTGCGAGCGTTGCGGACTTGACAGGCGCGATAGGTACTGGTACTGGTATTTTATTGGCAGTAATGATTATATATAAGATATACGAAGAGATAGCTAAGCAGCACATGTATGATATGAATCCTATGATGCGTAAATTCATGGCTGACTAAAAATAATTATTTGGACTTAGGGGGTGGAGCTGAATTGATTGATTGGCTTTTGTCGTTGGGGTATTTTTGGATTATACTGATTTTGTCTGTAGTTGTTTCTCTTATTACTTCGATTATTTACAAGTATACAACTAATCAGGCGGAGATTAAGAGGATTAAGGAAGATATTAAGAAGCTTCGTGAGAAGATGAAGAAGCATAAGGATAACCAAAAGAAATTAATGGAGATTAACCAGGAGATGATGTCTAAGAATTTCGCGATTATGAAACAATCCCTTAGGTCCATGCTTTATTCTTTTCTTCCTATCATCCTGATTTTGTCTTGGATGGCTGGCAACTTGGTTTATGAGCCTATTATGCCTGGGGAAGAGTTTACGGTTGAGGCATTCCTCTCTGATGGCTACGCCGGCGATAAGGATGAAGTCTCGCTGTCTATAATGCCTGAAATGGAAATTATTGGAAGGGAGAATGATGATAGCAAGATTGTTTGGACTCTTCGTGCTGAAACCGTGGGCACGTATAGCTTGTTGTTTCAGGGAGAGACTTTCAGGGAGAGCAAGGAAGTTCTTGTAACGGAGATTAAGGATTATGAGCAGCCAGTCCAGAGCTATGACTCTGACTTGGAAAGGGTTGTTGTTGGCAACGATCATGTCAGGCCTTTTGGTGATACGAGCTTGTTTGGCTGGCGTCCGGGTTGGCTTGGCGCATATATTTTGTTGAGTATTCCGCTTAGTATTTTAATGAGGAAATTTTTGGGGGTGGTATGAAAAATGGTTGAGAAAAAAGTTGTTGAACAAGGAAAGGCTTGTGCGGTTCTCGCATACATATTGGTGGGAATCATCTGGTATTTTGTGGATGAGAAGATGCGAAAGAATACTTACGCGAAGTTTCATGTGAAGCAGGCGTTGATTTTGCTTGGCTTGAGTATCGCTGTTAACATAGTATTTTTTATTCTTAGTATAATTTCAACGATTTTTGCGTTTATACCAGGCGTAGGTCTTGTTATTGGCGCGATTATTTGGCTGGTAATTGTAGTTTTGTGGCTTGGCGTGTTAGTTCTATGGATTATAGGCATTCTTAACTCTTTGAATGGCAAGGAACAAGAGTTGCCGGTCATAGGCAAGTACTCTAAGCACCTTACTTTCTAAGATTTATTTTTTTTATTTTTTTTTGGAAATATTTAAATAGTACTTTGCTTGTTAGTATTATAGTTTTTAATTCGGTGTATCTGGAAATGGCGGATAAGAAAGTTGTTAGCAGTGTTGTTGAGGAAGGAAAGGCTTGTGCTGTTCTTTCTTATTTGTTTGCAGGCATAATATGGTTTTTTGTGGATGAGAATATGCGAAAGAATTCTTTCGCTAAATTCCATGTGAAGCAGGCGTTGATTTTGTTGAGCTTGAGCATTGTTCTTTTTATCGTGGTGGCTGTTGTGAGCCTCTTGGCTGGGATTTTGATGCTGATACCTGGGGTGGATGCTATCATCTCTGAGATAATGGATGTTGTCAGGATGGTTGTTTGGCTGGTTTACTTGGTGCTTTGGATCATCGGGTTTTTCTCGGCTTTGAGCGGCAGTGTTAAGGTGCTGCCTTTTGTCGGCAAGTATGCTAGGAATATTACTTTCTAAGAGCTTTTTTTTAAATAAATAAGATTTATAAATGGCTGTTTATTCCCTGGGCTTTATGAGCGAGGCTAAGACTAAGTCGAGGAATTTTAGGAAGGTCCAGGTCAGGACTGTTAAGGGCTCTAAGGATGCTTTTAAGAGGAGGAAGCCTGTGGTTGCTAAGTGCGTTGTTACGGGAGAGTCTCTGAAAGGTGTTCCGAGGGCGTTGCCTGGTGATTTGAAGAATGTTCCGAGGAGCGCGAGGAGGCCTAGCAGGCCTTTCGGCGGTGTTTTGTCGAGTAGGGCTTCGCGTTTGGAGATTAAGAGAAGGAATAGGAAATAGGTCTGTGCTTGCCTTGGTGAC
>SLQZ01000076.1 GCA_007131205.1 Candidatus Woesearchaeota archaeon
AGAGAAATCAATAGTATTGCTGCGATGAGCAAGTATATGAAAAACCTTTTCATGCTTTTCCTTTATTTTATTAATATAAAAATTTTCTGTTTTTCGGGCTTCAAATCCTTTTCCTGAATAGCGTTAAAAACCTCCTCTAATTTGGCATCATGCTCTAATAACTTTCTTTCAGCGGAATACATCCTTTGGAATGTTTGGGTGTTATCATGCAGGAATCTGCGCATCTCCACGAAAGCTCTCATTACACCAATATTTACTTTTAATGCTTTTTGGCTTTTCAGAACGCTTGAGAGCATTGCTACTCCTTGCTCAGTAAATGCGTAAGGCATAGATCCTCCTAGGTATTGCTTGGAAGGTATCGCATTTTGCGATACCAAGAAATCCACTTCTTTATTATTCAGTTTTAACAAAAAATCATTTGGGAACCTTTCAGAGTTTCTTTTTACTGATTGTTTTAAGCTTCTGGTATCAATTTTGTAAAGCTTTGCGAGGTCCCTGTCAAGCATTACTTGTAGGCCTCGTATAGTGTGGATTTTTCTTTTGATGCCTTTTTCTATTAGGAATTCTTTATTCATCAATAAAAAGGCAATTTTAGTTCATATTTAAGCGCTTTGCCTGCACTTGTCCTGTGCGTTTTTACGAAGAAACCCGTGATTTTTCCGTTTTATTTTTCTTGTAGATGTTGCTTTGTATGTTTGCTATCGCGATGATTACGTCTTGCCATATCATTTTTTTAAAGCTTTATTTTCATGAAGTCATAGGCCATTACAGTATTAGGAAAGATTCGTTTGGCTTCTTCTTCCAGGTCGTGCAAAGTCTTGTAGCGCTGCGAGAAATGTGTTAATACTAGTTTTTTTGCGTTGGATTGCCCGGCCATCATCGCTACTTGCTCCGTGGTTAAGTGCTTGTATTCTTCTGCTTTCTCTTTTTTGCTGCTTTCATATGTGGCTTCACTTACAAGCACATCTGAGTTTTCTGCGAGTTCAATGCATGCTTTGCAGTATGTTGTGTCCATTATAAACGCTATTTTCTTGCCTTTTTTTATGGTTGAAACATCATCAGGCTTAATGGTTTTACCGTCGTGCTTAACGGCTTGTCCTTTTTGCAGCTTACCTAGCAAGGGGCCTGGTTCTAGTCCTAGTTTTTTGGCTTTATCCATGTTGATATTTCTTTTATTTTTTTCAACGAATGCGTATCCTAGGCATGGCACTCCGTGGTCCAGAGGAGCAGCTTCCAATTGGTAGTCTTCGTTTTCAAAGAACACTGCTTTCTTCTCTGTCTTGATTTCTTTTATTTCTAGTTTTATCCTTAAGTCAAAGATGCAGCTTTCCAGTAGGTGTCCCATGTGCTTTTTAGTCCCTGGTGGCCCGTAAATAGTCAGGGTTCCGGGTTCTGCTACGTTTCCAATAGTCTGTATTAATCCTATTAGCCCGGAAACATGGTCTCCGTGCCAGTGGCTTATAAGGATTTTTTTGACTTTCAGCCTGTTTATCCCGGCTATGTTCATCTGTCTCTGCGTTCCTTCGCCGCAGTCCACTAGGATGCCTTCTCCTTTGTATTCTAGGTAGATGCTTTGCACGTTCCTTTCCTTTGTTGGGACCATGCTGCTCGTTCCCAAAAAAGTGATTTCTATTGCCATACGAGGAAGGTAAGAATGAGTGGTTTAAAAAGGTTTTATTTTTTTCTGTATAATACATTGTATATTGCGAATGTTCCTATTATCATGTATGGCAGGTTCTGGGTTACTTCTGTTATTAGTCCACTAGGTATGCAGTGCTCGATTTTTTCCTTGAAGGTTATTGGCCCTTCAAAATCTTCAGGTGTAATGTTTTGCACTGTTTCTTCCAGTGTCTTGTTAGAATCTGTTAATGGCTCTTCTTTGTACTCTCTTTCCTTGCGTTCCTGCTCGAATGTTTTTGCATAGTCTTGTTCAGGGTGGATTTTGCTGTAGTCAGGGTTTTCGTTTGCGTACATTTCGAATTGTTTCTTTATATCCATTCGCGTTCCACTCCTTTTTCCTTGTAGTTTTGGTTTAGGTCTTCTATTATTATGCTTGGTATGCTTTCCTCACTCGTTATTGGGTGTACTTGTATGTTTTTATGCTTTACAGGATTTCCATGTGTTCCTATTAGGAATATGTTTGTCCTGTAGTTCTCGTCTAGTCCTGCAAAGTATTTGATTGTTTCCTCACCGTTTGTTATGAACATGTCCGTTATTAAGTATATGTCAAGGCTTTCCTTTTTATTTACCATATTCCTTATTTTATCCAGCTCAGTTACTGTGCCTCCTTGCTGGTATCTTGCGATTGCTTCGTATGCCTTTTGCTTATTGGTTGTATAATCTGTTTTCTTGGTTGTGCTGCTGAAATTAAGTATTCCTGTTTCTTTTCCCCTTTCCAGGTAATAATTCGCAGCGCAGAATCCTCCGAGAACTGCGTAGCTTCTTATGCTTCTCGGGTCGGGCATGCTTGCCGAGCTGTCTATTATTATGAGAGCGTCAGGTATTCCTTCATGGTTATTTTGTTCTATCTGGGTTATTGGCTCGTCCCGGTACACTTTTTCCTTGGTTGTTCCTGGCATTATTTTTCCCCTGCTCTTGAATATATCTATTCCTTTTAAGGGGGTTCCGGGTTCCCATTCCCTGTATTGGTCTGGCATCTGCTCTGTTCCTGTCACCGTGTTTTTTTCTTTGACTTTTATCTCGTATTTTTCTGATAGTCTTTCGTAATAAGATATTGTTGGCATCCTGAACTTTTCATCCCCGCTTCCTTTGCTCATTCCTTTCCCGGGCAATTGCGGTGTCAAGTCTTTGATTATATCTTTGTATTCTTCTGGGGTTACATCTTCTGCAATGTCTTTTACCGCCTTGTACAAGTCTTTTTCACCGAAACTGTCTACATCTATGTCATCTATTATTCCGAAAGGCTTAGGAGAATATTTTTGGCCTTTGCTTTCCGCATCAGCTTTTTCTCTTTTCATGTTATCAAAGTCTTGCTTTAGCAACGGGCTGATTATCTTGGCGAATCTCTTAGCATTAGTCCTTAGCTTTCTCATCTTAAGATTGGAATAGTCAATTTTTGCCAATTCGGTTAATGCGTTCATGTCCACGTTGTTCTTATCCCTAACCCCGAAGTCTGTTTTTGTTTTTCCCGTATAAAGTGCTTTTAGGGTTTCATCAACTACGTGCCCTGAATCCATGCCTTTGTAAACATCTGCTATTTCCCTTATCCCCCTATCCATTAAGTCAAGGTTTATTACAACGTCAAAAAAATAATTGCCTATTAAGTGCTTGTTTTTCTTGTCTACCTTGCTTATTTCATGCTCCAGCAAAAGCATGTTCTTTAGGTTGAACGGAAGCGTGACGTAGTGGTTGGCTTCGTGTGCGCTTATTCCTCTCATTGCGTTGTCTAGGCGAATTTTTGTTTCGAGGTCATCCACGAATTCTTCTGTTATGAATATTTCCTTTGTTTTCATGTCTATAGCTGCTGTGCTTATTCCTGTCTCGTTTTCTTTTTTTATCTCAGGCATTTTCAGGTTAGGGTACCCTAAAGGGTCTTGTATAGAGTCCCATTCCTGTTCAAGCGTCCTTGTTTTTGCTTCTAAGCTGCTCATGTTCCCTTCTCGTACGACCTGAATACTGGGTGGTCTTGTACCTTGGCTTTTGCTAGCGCGTCTTTTATCCTTCCGTTCATTATGTCTTTGATGAATTCTTCCTGGGCTGGCTGTATCTTTATTGCTCTTTTCTTGACCTCTGCAAGCGTGTCGTTCGTTACATAGAGCTGTAACGGTCCTTCACGGGGGTCTTTTTCTAGTTGCCTCATGTCCTTTTCATGAAACAATAATTTGTGCCAGAGCGTGTAAGGAAGTATTGACTGGATGTGATCTATTGTAACATTTTTTTTTCCAGTTATCCATGCCATGGCTTTTGCATATTTGTCTATTGCCTTGTTCGTTCTTATTGATATCCCGTTCTGGGTTTTGAAGCACGCGTAATTTGTGTAGTGGCAGTCTGATGGGCATATGTCTAAGACTCGTTTTTGGCCGAAGTGAACGCATGAGCCAAGCTCTGCAACCACTACATCCAAGAATTGGTTAGCTTTTCTGTCAAAGCTTATTTTTTGCATGTCTTGCTGTATATTGTTTATGTCTTGCTCTGTCAGGAGCTCTATGCCGAGCTCTTGCTTTGCTCTTTGCCTAACCGTATGTTTTAGAGAATCTGTTCTTGTCTTGAATTCCTTGTACGTTATTCCCTTAGTATTGATTATTTTGTTGTAGTCTTGTATTATGTCGTGGTAGTCCATTAGTTCCCTGTCATTCTTGTACCTTATCACCCTGGCCTTGTTTACTCCTGGGAATTTTGATTCTACGCATAGTTCTAGCCGGTCCATTATTGGAGGTATTATTTCGGTGTTGCCTGCGTCTTTGTAGTTCTTTGTTGTAAACCAAGGTGTTGGCTTCGTTCTTATGTATTCGTTCATGAAGCTCCATGAGTTGTTTTGCATCCCTGTTAGTATTACGTTTTGCTTGTTTGGCGGTATCCTGTTTATTTCGTCTATTATTTTGCTGTCTGCGTATACGAATCCGCTCCACCTAATTGTTTCCTTGCCTTGGTTTAAGTCGCCTAGGTCAGGCCTTCCTATCATTGTTTCATATGTTACCTCTGGGTTTCCTTTGATGCTGCTTGCTTCCATTATAGGCCTTGGGAGGTTTGTTGTTAGCGCGGAGAGTGTTTCGGCTATCATGGTTTTTCCTAGTCCGTATTCTCCTATGTATAGGATTTTTCCGTTTAATACTGATGCCATTGATCCTAGGAGTAGAGGTGTATTATAGTCTGTTTTTCCTATGCTTGCATCGCTTTCCACTAGGTAAAGGTTGTCTTTTACGTAGTGGTACATATCCATGAATTTCTTGTATTCGTCAAACCCCATGCTTACTTGCAAGAACTATGCTTTATTATGCGCTTCCACTTTTTTTTCGGTTTGTTTCCGCGTCACATTGTGTTCCTTCCGAAAAAGCTTCTATATGGTAAATAATTATTCTTCTCTTAATATTTATAAAACCAAAGATACTACACTCCATTGCTAGCCCGGGGCGGTAGCCGTGCCTTGTAACCCAAAACCGGCTTTACGTGGGGGGCGAAGCCTGGGAGGAGGCCTTCCTTAGAGGAATGGTCTTCGTGGAACCGTCGATATCCTGTCCCTCTTGGTCGTTGCCCATGGGAACCTGGTCAGGTCAGGAATGAAGCAGCCATAACCATGAGTGGCGGCGTTTGAGGGGTTGCAGGAAGGAGGAACCACG
>SLQZ01000025.1 GCA_007131205.1 Candidatus Woesearchaeota archaeon
GCAATCGTGTTGACGTACGGACCGCCTACGATGATCAAAGGCTGCGTACCAAGCATGTTCGCTGCTTCAGCATCCGTAATTACTACGTCAGCCGGAACAGTAGCACCAGCATAACCGCCTGGAGCAGTGGTTGTTACACCCCTACCAGCAACGAGTAGTCTAGCCTGTTGCTGCTCGTATGGTACCCACATACTGAAAGTTGGGTTGCTTCTGTCCAATTGTGTCTCTGGGGCGTTGAACTCGGTACCGTAGTACAGTTTCATGCCGTAGTCCTGAGTACCGATTGACGTTCCGTTGTACACAAGGTCTGTTCCATCAGCACCGCTGTTGTCAGCTCCAAAGTGCCTTGGCTGCCCTGCGTCAGCACCAGTTCCTAGAGACACATCAAACACTAGCTCCTCAGCATTAGGGAACTCAAACGTAAGATCAAAGCGTCCAGCAGTACCGTCAGCTCCGGATATTACAACGTCATCTGCACCAGTTCCTCTTAGTCTCAATGCCAAACTTGACAACTCATTACCATTGTCATGCAACACAATGTCACCAGAGTCTCTGTAAGACACGTTGAACCCACCTGTTGAGTTAAAGCCCATTATGTAGACTTCGCTACTCCTTACAGCAACACCATCAATCAAGAAGACATCATCTCCTGATGCAGCCTTAATGGATAGGGCGTACTGTCTTTCTAATAGGCTAACCCTGATGTCTGGGTCATCAAACGCTCTGATTCTATCAAAGCTCATTGATATATCTTCGCCTCTTACATCAGTATATCCGTCAAAAGACACAGTTGCATAGCTGTTAGGCAGATAAAGCCTTTCACCTTGTGCAAGAGCTGACCTTTCATAGACTGAGTCCGCTTCCAACAGTGTCCTTGGCATGTTACTGACCGCGGATATGCTTCTTAGGTAAACTTCCCCAGAAACGTCTTCAGAGCCTATCGCGCCCCAGACCCATTCAGCTTCTGCAAGCTCAGATGGTTCACCGAAGATTTCCATTGGCTGTCCTGGCTCGATTGTGTGTGTTAGCTCTGATCCAAACCTTAGGACTGCTCCATTGTCACCTGCTCCAGCTTCATAGAAGATGCTATCCACAGCTACCTGGAAGTAGTCAGCTTGGTCAAACTCAGTACTATCGTCTGAAGAGATAACCTTTTCTTGTCCATCAACAGATACGATAACTGAACTCTCTCCAACTCTTCTTAGTTGAACTGTGTGTCCATCTACCTGAATGCTTTCACCTGCTTCGACAAATCTTTCCCTTGCAGCTTCAACTACCAGACTTGTTACCTCGCCACCAGACACTGTGGCATCTTTAATTCTTAACTCGTTGCCTAAAAAGTTTATTGTTATAGGCCTTTCCGTTAAGGTATTCAAGCTGCCAGCTGTCTCTGCTCTGACATTGTCTCTGAACACATATGTGTAATTCAGAGCTGCATCGTCATCAACAGTCAGATAAGCATCTCTTCCAAAGTCTTCATCAGCTCCCGGAGCAGCATTGGTTGTCACCATAACATCATCACTAATAACTAGCTGGTCCCTTATCCTGACGTCTCTTCCATCCCATCGGATGCTCCTGTCCTGGAAACCTGCTAGGTCCCTGTAGTCAAGAGCTCTTCCAACAGCAATTGGCGAGTTTAGGTCTCTTTCGAAGACTTCTCCGCCTTCTATCGTTATTGGTCCTGGTGTTACTACGCCTGTTGGCTGTAGTCCTGCCACGATGCTTGTTGCTGCGATAGCGTCAGCCGCCATTGCTTGTCCGCCTACGACGATCTTGCCTGCGAATACTCCGCCTTCAACGAATGGGGCTGGGTAGTCGCTTAGGTCGTAAGCCAAAGCTCCTGTTACAGTTGCTCCTAAGAGGAATGCTCCTCCTGCAACCGCGCTTACTTTCTTTATTGCCTGTTTCACTTTCATTGAAACACCTCCGTGTTTATATCCTATGACTATTTTTTTTGCAGCTCTTTGTATGCCTGGATTGCTCCAACAGCCACCCCTTGACGGGTTGGTCGTTGTTAGGCCCAAACATACTATGAGCGTGTTTTGTCGATAGTCAGTACTTTGTAACCCGTAAGTATCGCAACTCATTTATAAAGTTTTCGTACCCCTTATTGCTTTGAAACACGTATTTTTCGGCTTTAAGGCTTGAAACACTTGAATTTTGCAATTTTAGGCACTTATCACTTTATGAGTACAACACCAAGGGTTTATAAACGCTATGTGGTCGGCTGAAACTTGCTCCCGACGACAAGGAAAGAGTAAGGATTACAAGGATAAAAACATTACCATGACTTCAAGCAGGGTAGAAGCTAAAAAAGGTGGAAAAAACGTTTTATTGACTCAAGAAATTCTTTTACATCGCGAACAAGTTCTTTTTTCAGAGAATAATATATTATTGAATCATCGATGGACTCATACTGGTGTACTAATTGTTTTTAGCTCATCGCATAATTGTTTTATCTCTTCTATCTTCTGCGTTATCCGAGTATATTTTTCTTCCATTCTTTTTTATCTCTTGTTTTATGCTTTCCGGCAACACGTTGTATACTGATATGCTAATTCTTTCAGGTATAAGAGGAGATATGTCTTTTAAGAAAATTCCTGCTTTTTTCTTGGAAGTATTCCGGAATTCAACGGAAACATCTATGTCTGACTTGTCATCAAACTTGCCTGTGAGGTATGAGCCAAAAACCCTTACTTCTGCCACGCCATCGTACTTCTTTATTTCTTCTAAGGCTTCAGATATTTTTTTCTCTGATTCCTGCCCTTTCTTGAGGCGGAACTGGCTGGAGTAAGCACAGCATTTTTCGATGAATCGCAGTTTTGGCCTGATGCTCCTGGACAAGACGTTTTTCTCGTATTGTGAAAGCTTTATTCCTTGTACTTGCTTCTCTATTATTCTGAGCTCTAGCCTGGTGAATACAACCCTTGAGTTTTCACGCCTCAAAAAATCTGAAAATGTCATAACACGAATAAGTGTTATTATAACATATATAAATGTTATGGTTTTGAAAAACTAAGTACTTACTAATAACGAGCCTATTTCAATAATAACCAGTTGTCCTCAAAAGACGGTTGCGCTCATTGCCTTGGCATAGCTTTCCCAGAATAGAAGATGTGCGGGGTGCAGGGTTCGAACCTGCGTAGGCACTAAGCCAACAGGTATCATACAGTTCATCGCACGAAGCCGTGCTCAGCATACCTGCCCTAAGCCTGTCCCGTTTGACCACTCCGGCAACCCCGCAAGCATTAATCCTGGGTTCAAAAGCTGTTTATATAGTTATCGTTAAGAAATTAGTTGTTCGCGGACTTTCTCGCAGAACATTATTGCGCCTTCGTAATAGTCCTGGACTGGGTCGTTGTCGTTGTCCATTAGCACGTTTATTATCTTGCTCGAGCCGTCCTTGTTCCTTTTCAGGTTCTTAAGGCCCTTCGTTTTCTCCGGGAAAACCTCTTGCTCTGTGTGCAGAAGCCTTTTTAACCGGTTTTCTATCCTTATAACGATTTTCAGGGTTTCCTCTTTCGACTTTGTCTCGTTGAATTCGTTGTACCATTCAGAGGGTATTGTTATTAACTCCCGGAGTTGCTTGTTCCCGCCGTGGTACTGGCTGTAAACACGCCCTATCACGTAGTTCAAGGCTTTGGACTTGTCCTCGATGGACGCAACAAAAGTCTTTATGCTCTTCTTCTCTTTTTTCTTGTCAGAAAACAGCATTTTTATGAGGAGGAAGAATATCGTTAGGTAGAGCAAGGATATCGCGATGTTCAATCCTATCAATGCAGCTATGTCCAGGTTAGACCTTAGGAAGTCCTGGGATGTTGCTACGTAGAAGAACAGTCCTGTGAGAACCAAGGGCAAGAACCACATCATCACTCGCCTATGGCTTGCTTCCTCATAAATCAGTATACAAGATATAATGGTTATGATGGTAGGGCTAAACCCTATTAGGACGAGGATCAGTGATGCTTCAGTTGATATGCTAACAGAAATAACCAATAGCAAGACACATATTAGTGCGAACAAAGAAAATCCTTCGAATAACGCAAACGTTTTCCTTGGGTCTTTGAAAACCATTAAAGCAACATTACGCTTTCTTTTTAAATATTTTTTGGGAGAAACCTACTTCTTCTGCCAGGAATAGCTTCTCAGACGAGAGCTTTTGCCGAAGCCGCACTTGGAGCAAGACTTATTCCTAACATGGTAGCTGCGCTCACCGCACCGCCTGCAAGGAATATGTGTTTTCTTGCCAGACTTCCTTCCCATTGAAGCAGTTCCTTTACTCATAAAGCCAACCTTTTTATTGCGGAGAAATAATCGTTATCGTATCCCCTCTTATGAATACAGTCCCTAACTGCCTCTTAACCTCGCCGTTCTCCCTTTCCTCAGCGTTGTCAAGAACGGTATTGATATGTATATCGAAAGAAACCAGTGTGCCAATGTATTGCTTTCCGCCTTTCAACTCCACTAATACCCTCTTATTCCTTGCCTTGTTTAATGCATCTAATGGTCTTGCAACAACTTCCATTTTTCAATCACCCTCATATTAATATAGCGCTAATGCTTCCTTCCTGGCCAGGCCTGCTTGTTATCCTAGCCAGGCCTTTCTCGGTTTCTATAACTGTGCCCTTAGTCATAATATTCCTCCTAACATAGTTCCTGTTAGAAGCACTTTCCTTAACCATCTTTATCTTAGCCTTAGAATACTTCTTAGTTTTTGGATTGTAAAGATTCACGGTGTCAACTGCAAGCAATGCTTTCTTAGAAGAGCCTCCTTTAGTGCTTTTATGCTTAACCCTTAACTCGCCTATAACTGTAAGGCTAGGAACGTCTCCAGCCATATGAAGCCTCTTCGGCCTAGAGCCCTTGTTCATGCCACCGCTTGGCTTCCTCTGCGACCTGTCTTGCATAATTCCCATGCGCCGTGGAAAAACCGAGTGGTTTATAAATCTTTTTGTTGAGGAAATCCTCAGGGAAAAAGGGAAGATTTAAAACAGCCAATTCTTTTATCGCGCAATTATGCTATCAGTAGTGATACCAACTTATAACGAAAAAGACAGCATACTCCAAACAATAAAAGATGTAACGAAAAGCATTCCTAAAGGCTACGCGTTTGAGGTAATCGTGGTTGATGATGATTCCCCTGACAAGACATGGAAAGCTGTTAATGAGCATAAAGATGAAAGGGTTAGGTGCATTAGGCGTAAGAAAGAAAGAGGCCTTGGAAGCGCAGTCCTAAAGGGATTCAGTGAAGCAAAAGGGGATTACTTCCTTGTAATGGACGCGGATGGCCAGCACGACCCAGGAATAATAGGGAGAATGCTAAAGCAAATAAAGGATAATGACTTTGTCATCGGCTCAAGGTTTGCCAAGGGGGGAAGCGCAAAGAATTGGAGCAGGCAAAGATTGCTTTTCAGCAAGGCCGCAGCGATACCTGCAAAAAGCCTTTTGGATGCAAAGGTCCATGATCCTATGTCTGGCTTTTTCATGATGCAAAGAAAGGTTTTTGAAGAAAACCAAGAGGGTGTAAAGGGAAAGGGCTTTAAGATATTGCTTGAGCTGCTTGTTTTCTCCGAGAAAAAGAGAAGGGTAAAGGTAAGCGAAGTCCCTTATAAGTTCAGGCCGAGAAAGCACGGGGAGAGCAAGCTCGGGCTAAAAGTTCTTATTGATTACGCGGCGATGCTGGCAAGGCTGTCATTGCATGGAAGGGTCACAAGATTTTTATCCGTAGGATTGCTAGGGGTGTTTGTAAACCTGGGAGTGCTATATTTGCTGACAGAGCAGGCAGGCATGTACTATTTGCTGTCAGGGCTAATCGCGATAGAGGTTGCAATAATCCACAATTTTATACTTAACAATTCCTGGACTTGGAGGCATAGGAAAAAAAAGCAGGGTTTCATGAAAAGGCTTTTCAGCTTCAACATTGTAAGCCTTGCAGGCATGACCATAAACATCGCGGCCTTATGGTTCTTCACAGACATAATAGGCTTATGGTACTTAGCATCGCAAGCAATAGGTATAGCCTTAGGAGCTGCGCTTAATTATATTTGGAATGACTTATGGACTTTTAAGAGCAAATAAAAATGGATTCAAAAAAATTGTTATGGGTTTTCATCGGGACCTTGTTAGTCTTGTTCATTTACTTCATAAGCCTTGACGGGATGCTCTTATGGGATGAGCATGCATACATGGCTAACGCGAGGAACCATTTAACGCAAAGCTATTACACCGAGGATTTCAGGTTTCCCTTATTGGAATTCATCGTTGCCTTAACATGGACTTTTACAGGGGAATCAGTTTTTGCTGCGCAGCTATTAGCCGTTTTTTTCAGCTTGCTTCTCATATTATTTGTATATTTGCTTTCAAAGGAGCTCATGGAGGAAAAGTACGCGTTAATTGCAGCACTGGTAACAGGGCTGTCTTCGCAGCTCTTATTCTGGGGGTTCAGGGTTTACAACGACATACTAGGAATGGTATTCGTGGTTATGTCCATATACTTTTTTTTTTTTTTTTTTAATAATAGGAAGAAAAGCGCTATTGGCAGCAACACATTGCTTTTCTTTGCAGGGGCATGCACAGGGCTTGTTTTTCTTGCGCGCTTTCCCTTGGTGATTATCCCAGGATTGTTTTTCGCTTATTTCATTTACAAGAAAAATCTTAAAGGAGTGCTGTTTGCAAGTATCGGAGCAGGCATTCCCATCTTGGCCTGGATGCTGGACAATTTTATTAGGTTCGGCAATCCTTTCTACCAGTTCTTTGAACAAGCTAGGATAGTAAGCGAGTACAGCGTTTACCAGAGCCCTGCCTTGCTCTTAGGGTTTTTCTGGGAGACTTTTTCGTTTTCGCTATTGTTCCTTGTGCCTTTCCTCGCCTACGTTTTTTATGCAAAGAAAAATCAGAGGGAGATTCTTCTCTTGCTCACGGCAGCGCTCATTGTTAACCTTGTCTTTTACTTGTTCTTCGTGGACTTGAAGCTTGAAAGGTACTTGCTTGTGTTCATTCCGCTAATGGCTGTGTGCATGGCTTTAGGCCTAAAGTTTTTAGTTGAGAAAACAAGGCATTATAATATGGCTGTGCTTGTGTTGCTTTCAGCCTTATTGCTAGCGCCGATACTTATCTCTTCCACTTATACTTTTAATGATATGGCTCATGACGCTTATTGCACGAGGGACGGGGCTGTTAAGTCATCTATTGCTTATGTCAAGGAGAATATTGAGCCTGGCGAATTGGTAGTTGCAGATACATGGGTTTATTATGGCTTTCATGCTAATGCAAGGATATATAATTGGTCTGGAGGGGTCGATATTGACTCTGCATTGCGAGTGCACGAGCCCGTATTTATTATTTATACTAAGCATGACGGGCTGGACATGCCCTTGGAAGATTTCGAGGATAACCCTTTATTGGCATTGGACAGGGTTTTTGAATATCCAAAATGCCATCATGAAGTTAGGGTTTATGTAAGGAATCAGACTTTGTCAGGATAATCCGTTATGATGCCGTCCACTTTTATTTCCTTGAAGAACTTTATTTCTTCTTCATCATTAACAGTCCATACAAATGTTTTCAGCCCGATACTTTTGGCGCGCTTCACAAGCCACTCTGTTGTGTAATAGCGGTGGCTTACTATTACGCTCGCACCGATTTTTTTGGCTAGCCAAACATGGCCGAAAGGGATGCCACGAAAAACTAAGCCAGTAACTATTTTTTGGCCTTCTTTTTTTACCTGCCTTAACTCGCGGTAGTAGAAACTGCTAACTATGAAGTGCTCGTACTCCCATCCTTTTATTATGTATTCACCTATTATTTTTGCGACTTGCACAGCTATGCCTTTTCCTTTTAGCTCTACGTTTAGAATTGCTTTCTTGCTTATTACCTCTATAGCTTCTTGGAGTGTTGGTATTTTCTGTTTTTGGGGCAAAAAAATTTTTTTTATTTCAGAAAGGGACATGCTCGCTATCCTTTTCCCATTGATTTTTTCGTCATGAAAAACAATTATTTCCCCGGTTAAGCATTTATGCACATCTATTTCTATCATGCTTGCTTTCATTTCAATTGCTTTCTTGAATGCTAGCAAAGTATTCTCAGGCGCGTAGCCGCTCGCGCCTCGGTGCGCTATGCTTATAGTCATTCTTAGAAGAGAAGCGTTGTGTATTTTAAATGTTTCCAGTCTAATACTTGAACTTTCTTTCGTATTCTTTGTGGTCAAACCATTCAAGAATCAAGCTCACAACAACTATTTCGTCGTTAACCACAGAGTATAGCAGCCTCCATCCTTTTGGTAAATCATATTTCCATAGGTTTTTTACTTCGTACCTTGAAATATATTCTTTGGGGATTAGTTTCTTTGGAATCTGTATTCCACAAAAAGCATTTTCTTCTATGTTATCCAATGCTTGGTTTATGAATTTGTAGAGTTCTCTTTCAGAATTATCTCCTTTTTCTAGCTTGTGAAGCGCATCCTGGATATTTTTATCTGCAAATCTTATGTCTGAGGGAAGTTTCACTTTCATCTACCTAAATTTTTTTGATTATAGTATTTCCTTGCTGTTTCTGGATAATATATCCAGCCGATTTTTCCTTCTGAATCAATCGAGATTTTTTTTGAGTAAAGAAGGTAGTTGATTATCACTTGGAATGTTTGGTACATCATTTTTTTTGGGAGGGCTTCCCATAGTTTTCTTTTTTTGAATTCGCCATCATGATTTTTTATGAATTCTTCTACCATTAAGACTGTGTCTAACCTCGGGTATCGCAGAATATTTTCTTTTTCCATGAATTTATTCGCCGGAATCATGTTATATCAATAGATATAATAAGAAATATATAAATATTTTGCTTTACATGACTCTGTCCCAAATCTCACATTTTGTTGCTGCGAAAGCACTGCTGCGTCCTGCCTGGCGCAAGTTCTTCGTCAAGCAAGCTGCATAAATCGCTTGCTCTCCTGGCTTGTTTCAAGGCAGCAACAATGATTCGGGACAGAGCCGCTCTACATATTATTTTTGGGTGCCGCCGCGAAACGAATGTCTGCTGAGGCTACTTCCCTTTTTATCTGGAGTTGTTGCAAAAAGATTTATAAAAGCCGCTGGGTTTTTCGTTGGCAGTCGGAGGTAGTGGTGTACCGGCTAGCATGTGGGTCTGTGGAACCTTTGGACCGGGTTCAATTCCCGGCTACCTCCCATTTTTACTACTTTTAAATGGTTAAAAATCGAAAGTTTTATATATTTGTACGTATACAGAAGAGTTATGGACCTCGAAAGCACAATACAAAAAGCGTACACCACAAAAGACGGAAAAGGAGTGCTCATAAAAAGCAAGCAAGACGCGTACAAAGGAAACTTCTTTAACGAAGTACGCGAGCTAATCTGCACGTACCTGCTAGATGAAAGCATAGGCGCGAAAATGCCTGTCTACGAAAAAGGAAAAGACAAATATGGAGCAAAGCTAAGCATACAAGGAACAAACGTAGGCATGGGCACACTAAAAATGCAAGTACTGCCAACACAAAGAGATGACACGCCACTAGAGCAAGAAGCGGATTACGCCGTAGGGTACACACCTCATACATACGAAAAAATGCTTGTATACATAGATAATGCGAGGCAGGAAGAGCACGCAAAAAAAATAACTGAATACATAAACGAATACAAGTAAAAAAAAGGCTCAAATAAAAATAATTTCGTGTTGCGCTCGCACTGGCCAAAACATAGGTGAATAAGCCAAGTCTATCGCTGCCGCATCTCAATAAGCAAGGCTTGCTAGGCAACACTTATTCTACGGAGCCGTAAAAACGATAAATTATATAAAAACTAGTTCTACCCTTAGATACATGGAAATGCAAAACGCCAAAGGCACAAGGGACATAAGCCCTGAGAACATGATTGTAAAGAACAAAATCATAGAAGTAATAAGGAATATATTCGAAAGGTACGGGTACAGCCCGTTGGATACACCAATACTTGAAAGATATGATGTCCTAGCCTCGAAGTACGCAGGAGGCTCCGAAATACTAAAGGAAACATTCAGGCTAAAAGACCAGGGCAACAGGGAATTAGCATTAAGGTATGACTTAACTGTTCCACTAGCGAGGTACATAGCGATGAACCCAGCCATAAAGATGCCTTTCAAGAGGTACCAAATAGGAGAAGTTTTTCGTGATGGCCCAATTAAGGCTGGGAGGTACAGGCAGTTCATGCAATGCGATGCGGACGCAGTAGGAAGCAATGACTTAGCAATGGAAGCTGAGCAAATGAAAATCGCTGATACTGCCTTCGAGGAATTAGGGCTAAGCGCGACTATTAAGTTTAACAACCGGAAAATACTGGATGAGATAATGGAGAAAGCAGGCATCCCAGAAAATCTTAGGATTGAAAGCATGCTAACCATTGACAAGCTAGAAAAAATCGGAACAAAAAAAGTAATCCAAGAGCTCACGGATAAAGGGGTGAGTGCGAAGAGCATAGAAACCCTTATGAGATTAATGGAAAGGGAAATTGATAATAAGGAAACACTTGACAGGCTAAAAGACTATATTGGTGAAACCCCTGGCGTTGTAGAGGTTGAGGAATTATTAAGGCTTCTTGAACTGTTTGAAGTGCCAGCAGAATTCCAGCCAAGCCTTGCAAGAGGGCTTGCGTATTACACAGGGACAGTGTTCGAGTTTTACGTTGATGATTCCGAGATTAAAAGCTCTGCTGGAGCAGGAGGCCGTTACGATAATATGATAGGTGACTTCGCTGGCAACAACCAAGATTATGCGGCTGTAGGGGTTTCTTTCGGAGTGGATGTAATACTTGAAGCGTACAAGGAAAAGCACGCTGTGAAAAAGAAAAGCGTGGTGCAAGCACTGATAATACCCTTAAACACGTACGAGGAAAGCGTTAAGGCAATGAACTACTTAAGGGAGAAAGGCTTGAACGTTGACTTATCACAGAAGAAAGGCGTGAGCAAAGGGCTGGAATACGCTTCTTACTACGGGATACCCCATGCCATTATAATAGGTGAGGACGAAGTAAAAACAGGAAAGTACACCGTGCGAGACATGGAAACAGGCCAGGAAGAAATGCTAGCCCTGGAAGGCGCGGCCAAAAAAATTGACCGAAAAAGTTAAATAAGCAAAGGATGAAGCCCAATCAGAATGGCAAAGAAAAAAGTTTCTAAAAAGAAAGCGGGGAGCAAGCATAAAAGGCAAACAGGATATACTATGAGGCAGCTCATAATAATAGGAGTGGGCGTGCTCGCAGTTCTTGGAATCGCGCTAGTATTAATACTTACGAGCAGGGCGCCGAGCGATATCCCTAGCATTACAGGGACTGTTGAGGGCGAGCAGGTCTTGCTTGCGACTGCTAACGGAATAGAAATATACAGTGACGAAGTAGAAATGGTAAGGGTGCAGTTACAGCAGCAGACAGGTCAGCAAGTAACACAAGAACAGGCACTTGAGCAAACCATTACGATGAAATTGCTTGTGAGTGAAGCGGAGAGAAGGGGGCACGGGGCAACTGCTTCGGACGTGGAAGCATTCATAGAAGCACAAGGTTTCCCTGCAGAGCAATTAAGGTCTGAGATAGAAGCCCAAGGCATGGACTACGAAGAATTCCTAGAAGAGCAGGCAGAGCAATTAACACTGCAAAACTTTGTGGAAAGCCTCGCAGAAGAAACAACGGCAACCGAGGAAGATGCAAGGCAAATCTTTGACGAGCAAGTGGCGCCAACAACTAACGAAACGTACGAGGAATACAGGGAAGACATACTTAGCTTCATAAGGGAACAGCAAGCCATACAAGAAATCCAAGTGCTTGCAGACGAGCTTTACATGAATGCCGAAATAGAATACCACAACTAAAAAAAAATTATTTTTTTTTGTAATTATTAGGTACTAAAAGAGTTCTTTTTTAAGAGTTTTGGAAAACACTTAAATAACACCCCTTCCGACGGACAAATTACAGAAGGGTGATAAAAAATGAGAAAGGCAATTATGATAACGATAAGCGCGATCGCGCTGCTTTTGATAGCGGCTTGTGCGCCAACAGAGCCAGCGCCGCCGCAGGATCCGGGAATGCCGCCTCCTGACGACCCAGGCATGCCACCAGCTGATGACCCGTTCGAACAGGTAGAGCCGCCTGAGCTACCTGATGTAGTAGCAACGATAAACGGGGAAGAAATACTTGGAGAGGAAGTTCTTGGCTTCCAAAACCAAATGGAAATGCAAGGCATGCCAATGGACCTTGAAACTGCTGTGAACCAAATGATAACAAGGAAGCTGTTAACGCAGGAAGCAGAAAGAAGAGGTTATGAAGTGACGCGCGAGGACGTTGAGGAAAGGCTTGAAGCGCAAGGCCTCCCTGCTGATGAAGCAAGGGAGATTATTGAGATGCAGGGCATGAACTACGAAGATTTCTTGGATGAGCAGATAAGCGAGACAAAGCTCGCGATGCTTGTAGAGGAAATTGCAGAGCAGGTTGAGATCACGGATGAGGAAGCCATGCAGTTTTATGAGGAGCAAGCGCCGATGCTTGGAGATGAGGTAACTTATGAGGATGTTGAAGGGCAGATTAAGGATATCCTTGCAGGAGAGGTTGCCAACGACATCTTGATGGAGCTTGCAAATGACTTAATGGAAGAGGCAGATATCCAGCTGTTTGTCTAATTCTTTTTTTATTTTTTTTAAACTTTTTTTCAGTGCTTTTACCGCACAATTTTTTCACCAGAAGAATTTTGTCACTTATAAGTGGTTTTAAATAGTAAGCTTTAAATATGAGAAAGAAAAAACCACATGAATGAAGAAAAAACTCGAAGAACTAATCCACAAAGCAAAAATAACCGGAACAATACTTTTCTCTGGAATACTACTCGGAATAACCCCGCCAACAACACAAGCAGAAACACAAAACAACAAAATAACAATACAAGGAACAATCAAGAACAACATCCTAAACGAAAAACTAGGGAATGCAACGATAAGGGCAGAATACGCCGGAATAGACACCACTATTGGCACTAATGAAAACGGCGAATACAGCCTAGAGCTAACCACAACAAGCGTAAATGAACAACCACCGCTGCCAGAACAATACTGGTTAAGCAACAACTACCCCAACCCATTCAACCCAACAACGAACATACAATACACAACTCCAGTGAACGGAACACATTCTATCGAAATCTACAACATCTTAGGGCAAAGAATACACCGAGAAACCCTAGAATTGGATGTGGGAACACATAAATTCAACATACAAGGAATAAACAACCCTGGAACATACTTCCTCCGAGTAAGCAACAACGAAAAAACATTCACAGAAAAAATGATAAGGCTAGACGGACAAGGAAAGAATGATGTAAGAATAAGCACGCAAAGCCTAGGAAACAACCCGATAAACGCGCTCGGAAAAGAAAATGATAATTACTTACGGCTCACTTTTACGGCAAAGCACCACGAAGAAAAAGACACTTTATTCATACCAGAAAACTATCATGAAATAAACAAAACACTGCCACAAACCATATACGAAATAGAAAGCTCTGCCAACATAACCACAAAAAACCAGGAAGACAAGGCGCTAGGAAACACGAGCATATCCCTCTACAACAACGATACAAACAGATTAATAAAAGAAACCAACACCGATGAACAAGGACAAGCAACAATCAACTACGAAGCGCCAACCGTCATCAACCAAAACGAAGAAACAATCCCATTAATAGAAGAATTAAGGCTGGAAGGAAGCAAACAAAACCATGAGCCAACAACAAAAACAACTCCTTACGAACAGCACAAAAACATAACACTAACACTGGAAGAAATAATACAAAACATAAACAGCACAGTAACAGGAACCATAACAAACCAAAACGGGGAACCACTAAACAACGCCAAAGCAACCATAACCAAACACCCAGAAGCAGACACACTAACCACAACAACCACAAACAACCAAGGACAATACCACGCAGAATACGAATTACCAGAAAACCAACTACCACAACAACTCAAAATACACTACGAAAAAACAGGGCACACGCCCCGAGACACCACGATAACATACCAACAACACCTAAACATAAACACAACACTAAAAGAAATAACAAACAAAACAACCGCCACAATAAACGGCATCCTAAAAAACGAACAAACAAATGAAAACATACCAGGCGCAAGCATTACTTTACGAAACAAGGATACGGGAGAAACACTATTATCAACTAATACAAACACAGCAGGAGAATTCAACGGGGAATACCAAGTAAACTACCACTTAGAAGGACAAGACACTGTTTATCATGTAACAACACTGGAACTAACACTAAACAAAGAAAAATACGAAGACAAAAACATAGCAAAACAATTCAAATTAAACAAAAACATACAAGAAACAATGACACACGAGGGAACACAGCATGGTTTCAAGATAACGCCCTATACGGCAACCGGAAAAAACGTGCTAGAAAAAACCGGGGAACCAATAACGCTAAGAATCAAAACCCTGGATGGAACCATACATGAATACACGCAAAGCTCAGACGAAAAAATGAACATAAACCTAGTTGATTACAGCGAAGCAGGCACAATACTACTATGGCACGACCATGATTCACTAGCAGACCTAATAGTGATGCAGCACGAAAACCAGGGATGGACAGAAGCCAACCCGGCACAAAACAGGCCGACAAGGTTTTGGGCTCCTGGAATGCCATTCGACACCCTAACCACGACTCTAGGAACACTAACACAGCCAAACATAAAAAACAATTTAGAAATATATATACCTGAGTATTACCTGGAATACTACGACTACCAATCACAAACCAACAAACACCTAACATTCAACGGAGAAATACTAACCACGATGCTAGCAGGAAGAGGCAACAGACAAGGAATAATAACCAACTGGAAAGCACCCCACGTACCACACATAGACAGAATGATATGGACATACAGGGTAGACCCTAATAATCCATGGGACAACTCAAACCCAATCCCAGAAAACAAAATACAGGAAATGCTAGATATAGCAATGGAAATAGACAAACATGCGATAACACCCACAGGCAGAAACAGAAAGCCTGTAAACTACCACTTAATACACGAAGAACAAGACAGCATAGTAGGCGAGGCACAACAAAGAAACTGGGAATACACAAGCAGATCATGGCGACAAATAGGACCACCAGGAAACGGTGTAAGATTAGACTCAAATTACAGGATATTAGAAGGTAACGCAAGATACGCAGAAGGAGCAGGTATATTTGCAGTTGGTGAGGAGGAGTTTGAAAAAACACTTGCGAGCGGAGACGCCCCAAATAATCAATCATCAGGAGCATACACCTTTAAACCAAAAGACAACATAGTTACACCTAACCATGTTGGCAGGACAATGATAGCAGTAAGCACCACTGTTGATACAGGAACCCAGTTCCTAAACTGGTAAGGAGAAAGCACTTCAAACAGCTCCTTCTTTTAAATACAAACCAAAGAAAAATTAGTTAGTAATACACTTCTTTTTTATTCAAATCCAAAAATCTTAACGTTCTGCTCATCCAAATAATAACCAACGCCGCCATACTTGGGAATATAGCAACAACCAGTACTCATATCAACATCACTCTCAGGATTATAAAGATAAGGCACTTGGCTAACACACCAATCCCCTGGATTCGCAGGACTATATACGCTGCCAAGCCAACTAAAAATGAAATCATCAAAATCAAACTTACACTCATACGGCGCTAAACCGCATTGTTGGAAGCTCTCACATCTCCAAGCACCTGTAAAAGGATCTTGAACTGCTCTTTCTCCCGCAGGACAGCAAAAGCCTCTACCACCAGTCATGCTGCCGTCATCGCCATCACCATAACTGCAATAAAAAGGTGTGCCTGTATCATCCAAACAATGATCGCTATAAATAGGGTTGCCAGCACTGTCAATGCCTAAGACACAATCATCCGTAGTCTGGTTATTGCCAGTGCATTCCTGAGGAGTAAAAACATTTTCGCTGCTTGGATAACATGTTGGGCTGGCACAGTCAATCAAGCCGTCACCAGTATTATCTATGCTGTCATCGCAGATCTCGATAGGGGTTAAGCAAAGGCTGTTAGGGAAATTGTTCTGCATTGGATGGTTAGGTGTATCGCAGCTTGCTATGTGGCCTTGGTTGCTGACTTTGAAAACGCAGGCTTCATCTGCACTACAGCTTGGTTTTATGCTTCCCTGGAAGCCTAGAAGAACGTTATTGCTATAAGTTCCTGGGTTTCCTACGTGGCCTGTGCTTGGAGCATAACTAAACGTAGGCTCTCCATGGCCAAACCCCCAGTTACTGGGGCAGCATAGCTTGTAAGGTGCCATGCTTTGCGTTCCTGTTTGGTTGAAATGGCCTTGTGCTGTAACTGCTGCTACTTCGTGCTCGTCGGGCCCGCATGTGATTCGGATTTCGCATCCTTGGAGCGGCTGAGCGTACGCTGTGCTGACTAGTATTAGTAGTATTATCGTTATTAGGATTATTTTTGTTTTCAAGGTTAATTATTATCGCTATTGGTTATTTATAAAAGTTTTGAAATCTTTTTTGTGGATAGAATAATTATTTACCATATGGAAGCTTTTTCTAGTTCGACTTTGCCAGAAGTATTATGGGTGCAATTGCAACGCAGGATTCGGCAAAACCAAAGTAATCCTAGCCATACCTTTCCTGCCCGTAATAGGCTTAGCAACACTAACCAATTACGCATACCACAAAATAAAGAAAAAATAATTCTTCACAGCAAGCCGCCAACAGCAAGCAGGATAGGAGCCATTACTAATGCGACGATACTCATCAACTTGATCAATATGTTAATGCTCGGACCACTCGTATCCTTAAACGGATCGCCAACCGTGTCACCAACAACCGCAGCCTTATGAGCCTCACTGCCTTTACCGCCATGGTTTCCTGCTTCTATGTACTTCTTAGCGTTATCCCACGCACCACCACTATTCGCCATGGTAATAGCTAGCAAAACACCTGCGATCAAAGCACCAGCGAGCAAGCCACCCAAAGCATCCACGCCTAATAATAAGCCAACCGCGATAGGAGATAGAATTGCTAGTAACCCCGGCAAAACCATTTCCTTCAATGCGCCTTTAGTGCTTATATCCACGCACCTCGCACTATCAGGCTTCGCCTTGCCCTGCATCAAACCTTTAATCTCGCGGAACTGCCTTCTAACCTCAACAATCATCTTATTAGCAGCCCTGCCAACAGCGTTCATAGTTAAAGCGCTGAACAGGAAAGGAAGCATACCCCCAACGAGCAAGCCAATCATCACGTTTGTGTTCAACAAAGATAGTTCTGCGCCTGTAGCAGTGGTGTAAGCAGCGAAAAGTGCGAGAGCAGTCAGAGCAGCACTGCCAATCGCAAAGCCCTTACCCATAGCCGCAGTCGTATTACCAAGGGAATCCAGGGCATCAGTTCTCTTCCTAACCTCTTTTGGAAGACCACTCATCTCAGCTATCCCGCCGGCGTTATCCGCGACAGGCCCATAAGCATCAATCGCCAGGCTAATACCAAGCGTGGAAAGCATTCCAACAGCAGCTATCGCAATCCCGTAAAGCCCAGCGAAACTATAAGCAATGTAAATACCAACCGCAATGGTAAGAATCGGGAGAGCTGTGCTAAGCATACCCGTAGAAAAACCCGAGATTATATTCGTAGCCGTTCCAGTAGTGCTTGCAAAGCTTATCCTTTTCACAGGCTCATAATAAGCACTCGTATAATACTCTGTAAGCCAGCCAATGATGATACCAACAAGCAAGCCAGCAACTATTGCGATGAACACTCCAAGAAACTCTGCTCCGAGAAGCCATTGGGAGAGGAAGAACGCAGCTACAAGCACTACTATACTGCTAGCCCACAA
>SLQZ01000035.1 GCA_007131205.1 Candidatus Woesearchaeota archaeon
CCTATGAACAACCCTATAACTATAGGGCTGATGCCCAGCCACATCGCTCCCCCTCCAAGCGCGGCTGCACCCGCCGTACAAAGAGGGCAGTGTGCTTCCACGCTTTGAACTCCAAAGATAAGGGAAGCGAGCAGGAAGATTCCCATAAACCTTGCGATGCCTTTACCTATCATTTTATATCCTCATGAATTCATACGTCGTGCCATCATTGTTCACTGCCAGTATTACAAAGTCTTCTGTTTTCCTGCCCGGCATTCCAGGGGAGCCCGAAGGCATTCCAGGCATAGCTATGCCTTTAATATCTGGCTTTTCCGCTAATAATTTGTTTATCGCTTCCATCGGAATGTGCCCTTCCACAAAGTAATCTCCAATAATAGTTGTGTGGCAAGTCCTGACACTGCTTGGAATGCCAAGTTCTTCTTTCTGCTTATCCAAAGAGTAAGGGTCTGTTTGTCTTACATCAATGTTCATCCCTGTATTCCTTTTCGTGTAGTCAGCGTGTATGTCGCAGCACCCACAAGCAAAGGAAGTATAAACCACTCCTTCCTTTCCTTGCAGTTCTTCCAAAGCGTTAAGGTCTTTATTGTTGCCTGCTGCAAGCGCGATCATCCCTACAAGCAGTAATGCCGCCGCGCCCAGGACAACTACCGTTGTCTTTTTCATATCAACATCCTCCTACCATTGCTGGCGGCTGTTGTGCTGGCTGTGCTGTTGGCTGTGGTTCAGGACTTTGCGTTGTGCTTGGCTGCCCACCGGGTTGTCCTTCGTATGATTCTACGTTTTGCTTTAAGTTGCTTATTTGCACTGCTTGCACTCCTGATACTAATAGCAATACTAACACCACGCCTAATGCAACGAATGCGTACGTGTTGCTTCCTTCTTCTTTTTTCTTCATAGGTACCACCTTTTTTCCTTTTGTTTTACAACAATCACTCATCTTAGCATCCTCCTACCATTCCGCCACCGGCGCTTCCCTGTTCTATTCCTCTGAACTGGTTAGAAGCAATGTTTCCATACGTTGTTTCTATACCTTGTAATTCTAGTGCTTCTGCTTTTGCCTGTGACTGTCCTGGGAAGAACAAGACTTTCCATTTAGCTACTTCCTCTTGTATATCCTTGTCAGTGTAGCTGTCCCCGTGTTCTAGTATGAGGTATTTTGCGAGGCCTCTCATTGCGAAGCTATGCGCGCATCCACATGCAGGCTGGCCGTTTTCAAATATTATAGATCTCGCACCACAGCAGTATTCGCATGACATTCCATTGTCCACGTGATACAATATGTTTATGTACCTCTGAAGATCGTCTCCTTGGAGTTCTGTTTGCTGGTCTATGACTGCGAGTTGCCTTATTGTCTGATCAGCCCTTCTCTGATCGTTCGGGTCAACATCATCATAACTCACTCCTAATTCTTCCCCGTAAGTCTCAGGAACACCTGTAGGTACCACGCCGCCTAATGATACTTCTCCCCCGGAACTTCCTTGTTGTATGGATGGGTTAGCGCTACCTGTGTGTCCTGTCATCATCCCGGTCATGTCATGGATGTGGTAGCTGTTAAAAGCTGTCATAAATAATAGTAATACTACCAGCACTCCCGTTACGCCCTTTAAGATTTTTTGTTCTTGTTCTTTTTCTATCATTATCTTATCCCTCCGAAACAAATTGTTTTCATAGGGTTTTGTCATTAGAAACGCCTTATAAACCATGTTGTGAAACTAGTTTCAAAAGATTTTTTTTCGCATTTTCGCAAAATTTTTTGTCCTATTCCCAGGATTTGTAGAAGAAATAATAATTTACAATATAGTAAATAATTGTTTTTTCTTTGGAAATATTTATAAGTCTTCGTTATAAATTATTCTCATATGCCAAAAGTCCCAGTACTGGAAAAGATAGATGTAAGATACAAAGGAAACTATGATTTTGACGGCTTATACAAATTAATCAGGAAGTGGCTTGACGACAGGCGCTACGATTACATGGAGAACGTCTACAAGGACAAAGCAGCAAGCCCGTTTGGAAATGAACTAGAGCTAAAAATGAAGCCAGAGCTAAAGGTTACCCCTTACATTAAATACCATGTCGAAATTCTCATAAAAGTTTTTGACTTCAAAGAATTCGAAGCAGTTATCGATGGGCAGAACAAAAGGATTTCTAGTGGCAGGCTGTTTATTCAAATACAAGGAGCAGTAGAATATGACTGGCAAAAAAAATTCGGAAAAGGATTCCCCGCAAAGCTACAAGACCTCATGTTCAACAAGATGCTCAAAAGGCATTTTGAAATAAAATACCTTGACAGGCTTGCATACGATGTATACCACTTACAATCAGATATAAAAAACTTTTTAAAAATGGAAAGCATAAAGAGTGCATACTAATGGCAGAAATAAAAAATCTTGTATATGGAGAGTCCTTCACGTTCAAAGGACTAATGGATGTAAAAGAGCTATACATGCTTCTAGACAAATGGTTCAAGGAAAGAGGCTACGACAAGAATGAGCTATGGAACTTTGAGGAAAACTACGAGGACGGAAAGCAAATAACACTGAAAATCCAGCCCTACAAGAAAATTAGCGACTACGCCAAAGTCGAAATAAGAGTTACAGCACAGCTAAGAAAGCTAAAAGAAGTTGTGATAGAGAAAAAAAAGCAGAAAATGAAGCTTATGCGAGGAGAAGCAACATTTATCTTCGACGTCTTCCTCACAACTGATTATGAAGGCCACTGGGAGACAAAGCCAATGCTGTTCTTCATAAAGACAGTATCCGAAAAATACCTTTACAAGAGCTACATAGAAAAATACGAAGAAAACGCGATAGCCGACAAGGACGCAGTCAAAAGAGAGCTCAAAAGCTACCTAAACATGCAAAGATTCTGAAAAGCTTTAAAAAACAAGCGTTCTTCCAATAAATTCAGGGGCTTGACTGAAAGGAAACCCCTCAAACTTTTCGAAAGTTTGATCAAAGAGTGCTGTCTGCGCTTCCAGCTTGACAACACAAAGAAATCAGGGGCTTGAGCAGAGCGAAACCCCTCTTGCGCCGTACGAGCGAAACCGTACAGCGAAACTTTTGTGCTGCGGTCGCATAACCGTTCGTTTTCCGCCGAACCCACGGAAGTGCGACATTCGCCTCCGGCTCAGTCACACAATCACACTCACAAATGCTGCGGTCGCATAACCTGGTATTGCGCTGGCCTTGAGAGCCAGTTCCTTCGGGAGTTCCCGGTTCGAATCCGGGCCGCAGCGTTCATTTTTTTTCAAGAAAAATATTTAACTTGTTAGGTCTTTCCCTTGCTTTATGGGGAGGGACTTGTTTAAGGAAGCGGATAAGGAATTCAGGCGTATTTCGAAGTCTTTCTATTATCCTACTAGGAAGATGCCTTTGGATTTAAGGATGGATATTTTATCTGATTATTTTATGAAGCGTGTCGCTGATGAAATTGAGGATGATCTTGCAAAATCAGGGAAAAAAGAGCAATTGCTCTACGATCATATTAGTAGTATGCAAGCAGGAAGTCCTGATAAGGCTATTAAGCAGTTCTTAAGCCAGAATCCAAAGGGTACAAGGCAAAGGGATGCTGTTGCTAGGAATTACGATTTGTTCTTCTCAGTTTTCAGTAAGATTCCCAAAGAGTCAAGGCTTGTTATAACTGAGACAACGCTTGAAATGATTCCTGGCATGTTGAGAGAGGATTTTAGCGAAATAATAAGCTTTGAGCATCTCAATGAGTATTGTTCTTATGTTGCAGGCATCCCTGGTAAGAGTATTACGAGGCTTTTTGGCTTGACAGGTTTCCTGCCTGAAGGCACGTATAATTATATGTTAAAGTTGAGTAATGAGGCAGGGCTTGGCTTGCAGAAGGCTAATATTATAAGAGACATATCGAGGGATATGGTGGAGGGCCGCTTCTATGTTCCTGGGGAATTACTGGAAAAGCATGGTTTGTCAAGAGATACTTTTGTTATGACTAGAACGAATGTGAATGAAGTAATCGCTGATAAGACACGTTCAAGGTATAAAGTTGTGAATGAAATGGTGGTGGATGCTTCTAAATCATTGGAATCAATGGTTAAATACACTCATAGCATTCCCATCCCTAATTTGGTTCCTGCGCCGAAGAATAAGACTCGTGAAGAGTTGAGTAGAGAATTAAGCTTGTCAAGGGGTATGAGGTTTTTCTCTGGGTTCGCAGCTATTCAGACAATAAAATCATTGTACAGGATGCACGATTCTATAAACCCGTTCATGTTAGGCGCTTTTTCCGAGAAAAAAACTATTTATGAGAAAAAGGATGGTGTTAAGACGTATTATTTCATGTTAAGGAATTGGGATTCTCATAAGGCTATACAGGAAAAATTTGATTTACTATCTAAATTTGAGTAGAAATCCAAAAACTATTTATTAAGCCGCTAATAATTTTGTTCTATGCTTGCAATAATACTTGGTTTGGCTATGAGCTTGGCGCATCATTTCAGCTATGAATTAGTACAGAAGCTGAGGTCTCATCATAGCATGCTCTTGTCTTTTTCTGCAGGGATATCAACTACTTATCTTTTCTTAGAATTATTGCCTTATTTCAGCGAGGGCGCTGCAGAGCTCGGAAGGCATATGTTTGTTTTCATCTTGATAGGCTTTGTGTTAATTCACTTGGCTGAAAAGTTTATTTACTTCCATTTCTACAAGAACAAGTTGAGAAGGGAGTTAGCACTGGAAAATGCTGCTGTTTCATTTATCTATCATTTCCTTATCGGAATGCTATTAGTGGGCTTTGCAAGGGATAATCCATATGAGGCACTGCTTTTCTTTATACCTGTTTTTTTGCATACTACTTTTCATGCCATACCTGTAATCGTTTCTAAGTCTCCTATTGTCAGGTTAGTCCTTGCTTCTTCCACGCTTTTAGGCGTTATCTTTTCGCTGTTCATACTAACAGAGATTTCTCTGTTTACAAAATTTGCCTTAATCGGGTTGGTGACAGGAATCTTTATTTATACTGTTACGCGGCATGCATTGCCTTTGGGCCGTAAGGGTGCGCCTGCTTATTTCATTATGGGGTTGCTTTCTTATGTTTTATTCCAGGTAATTATTAGGGCAATAATTTGAATTCTTTAC
>SLQZ01000009.1 GCA_007131205.1 Candidatus Woesearchaeota archaeon
ACACACCACAAGACGGAGGACAAGGCTTATTCCAATGGAACCCAACAAGCACACAAAACGATAATGCTGGAACAATAATAATCCCGAATTCGAACCCAAGCCAAGGAAGATGGATAAGAGACACTAGCACGCGGCAGTATGTTAATGCTAGGTGGTTCGGATTTCATCCTAGCAGGTCAGGTCTTCAGAACAAAGATAGTTTTGATATGTTCAGGGATTACGTGGTTAGCCGTGAAACTAACAGGAACGGATATATTCCTGCCGGCACATATATGCATCAGGGAAGACTGATGGCTCCTACAGGAGAGTATAACAATACCAAGTGGTTTGGAGATGGGTTTGGCTTGCCAATTTACAGGACTAATTTTGGCGGGAACGCTGATATAATCTGGGTTGCAACGGAAAAAGACTGGAATGATTTTAGCGTGGAGTACACAAAGCCGCAGGCTAATAATGCACAACTATCACTAAGCTTTTCAAATAATAAGCTTACTGTACGCCTGGGAACTGACAGCTCTGGCAGTATAACAACTACTGCAAATGATATTATTAAGGAAGTCCGCCGCGTTGACTTATTCCCTGAAGATCCTTTTGAGCTTCAGATTCCTGAGAGATTCATGGTTTATCTGCCTGATGATAGCGACGGGACAGGAGTGGTCTCCGCTTTGCCGGAGCAGGATCTTGTGATGAATCCTCACGCAACAATCATAAGATCTACTCCTGACGCGCCTCTTCTTAATTCCGGGAAGATATGGTTTCCTAGGCTCACAAGAGAGGAGGCGGGGGGCGACTTACATAATTTTTTCTTTGGAAACATTGAGATAGACGGGAATAACAGGGAAAGGCCTGTGAATGGAGATGTAGCGGCAACAAATTATAAACAGTTTGACATGCATTTCAAAAATGTGTATATGCATTCATCCCATACAACTTTAGGCGACAGTGTAAATAGCCAGAGCAATTTTGGTTTTTCAGGCGCCCATAACACTCTTGTTGAGAATGCACTGTTTTATGATTCTGGCAGGCACGGCATAGGGTACAGTGAGAGGGATAATGATTACCAGCCAGCCATGGCTACTTTCAGGAATATTTATGTGAGGAGGAATGGTTTAAGGGGAGGGAGTGATTATGGCATTGATAATAGTAGGGGTACGGGGATGATCTTAGAGGATGCATATATTGCATATAACCCCCAAGCCCATAAAACGAGTTTTTATGAAGATTCCGCTGCCCCTCACGGCTTGGTTAAGATGGACAACGTTTTGTTTAGGGAAAATGTGAGGGCTGCAGGAGGCGGTGTTGTCTTGCAACAAACAGGGATCGGAACTGCAACGGAAGAGGCAGTATATGAATTAGACAATATTTTAATAATAACACATCCAAACTCAGGAGCACTATCAAATATAGAAACAGATGTCAGGATTGGCAAGGTAAGAGCGATTACTCACGGACAAGGATTTTCTTTTGGAGGCCCTTTGACAGTTGACGAGTTATACGTAGATGGAGGCGGACTTCGCTTGCTTAACGGTAATAGGTGGCTATTTTCTCGTCCAACGAACATAAATTATATTTATATTAACGGGCACACCTGGACAACAGGATCAAGCGTGCGTGCGGGAATATACTACCACCAAACAGGCCAAATGAATATCAAAGAAGGAATTATAAACACTAATGAAGACTACGGAATTTTCTCAAGAAATGACAGGACAATAAAGATTTGCCCAGGACTAGAGTTTAACAATAACATTATAAGAGATATACACCAGCACGAAGGAACACTAACCTTAATACATGAAGGCTTGAGCGGGATAACTCATAATGCAGGCAATACTATTTTTGAGCCTTGCTGATAAAGGATATATTTAATACATATTCTAGACTGCGCAATTTGAATCTCTAATTTTTCTAGGAAAACTATAAAAACACCAACCAAAAAGAATAACTCGAGGTATATGAAAAGAGCAGTTTTTTTAACAATAATAATCATCTCACTAGCTCTAGCCTCGTGCACAAGCCAAGAAATAACAGGCAGAGTTGTTGGCGTACAGCAAGCACAAGACAGAACAATCACGAGTAATCCTGTAAACATACAAATAAACCCAATAGATGATGGGCCGCCACCAGGAACCCCGACAGTAACAAACATGGCAGCACTAAAAGCACTAAGCCCCGGACAACACAGCCAAGTATGGCTAGAAGGATACTACACACCACAAGACGGGGGACAAGGCTTATTCCAATGGGACCCATCAAGCACACAAAATGATAATGCTGGAACAATAATAATCCCGGATTCGAACCCAAGCCAAGGAAGATGGATAAGAGACACATCCAGCTTCAATTACTACAACGTAAGATGGTTCGGGGCAAGAGGAAGGGATATCTCTCAGGATAATGATTATGATAAAATAATTAGCACGATAGAATACGCAATGAAAACAAACAATCCAAGGGTATACATACCTCCAGGAATATATCAAATGAGACGTATGATAAATTTAGATCAGACTCACAGCAGCCTGGAGATATTTGGGAAAATACATTATAAGAAAGAAGATTATTACGAAGGTCTAATAGAAAATGCTCCTAGAAACATAGCTTTTGAATTTGAAAAAAAAGATTTTAGGGTTGTGGATGAAACCAAATCAACAGTGCTAAAAACTCAAGATAGTGCTCTAAAAAGCCTTAATTCTTTATACATAATATATATAAGGCCAAGAGCTGGCGTGTTAGAAGACTTAACCATCAGAGATTTAGCTTTGAACGGCAATAAATACAACAGCGATTTATGGCCTGAGTATTCTAGAAGCCAGAGGCTCCTATATATATTCTATACAGAATCAGATTCTTCAGCAAATAATATAAACATAGAAAATGTTGCTGCGTATGCAAGCCTGATGACAGGATTCGATTTTGCGAGGACTGGAACTAATAATCTAAAGAACTTATTAGCATACGATAATGAAATGCACGGCATAGCCACAAGACAAATAACTAATAAAGAAAATGTCGAAGCTCACGGAAATGGATTTGCGGGATTCCTGAATACTTTTCCGGGTAAAAATGAAGGGCCTGGAGGGTACGGAGTGGATTTCTCAGGCGGCTCGATATCTACAATGAAAAATTTTGAATTACACCATAATTGGGCTGGAATGAAATCTGCAAATTCAATTAAATCACATATGATTAACGGAAGTTTTGCAAATAATTTTTATCATGGATACACAACGCAACAAACTGACCCAGAAATAGAATTCGAATTACACATGAACAATATTTTATCAGAAGATAATGGAGGTATAGGTGTCAGGATAAGCGTTGGCGCCAATATCACACTAGGAAAAATTATAACAAGAAACAACGGCAAAAGCAACCATTACTATGAAACATATTCCCCTAACATACTAATATTTGCTCCTGTAACAGCAAAAAAAATAGTTTCAGAGCACTATGACACTCCTGGATCTTACGCCGTTAGACTTAGAAGCAGCGGAATACAAGTAGAAGAACTAATAGTTCATAATAGTAATAAGGTCGGGGTTGAAATAGCAGGAGATATTAATATTAACTCAGGACACATATATGATAATGATAACGCAGGAATATATATAAGTGGTGCACGCACACTTACTCTTCAAAACGTCAAATTTGGCAGCCCCGACGACCCATCTCCTTACAGGCAAACTTACAGGGAAATATATGATGGTGGAAGTGGAACGCTCTACTACAAAAACCTGGATTTCACTGATAGCAAGGTTTCCCCTGAGAACAGGATACGCGTAAGCAATGTAAACGAATTACCATGAAAAAAACTCTGTTATTACTCATTATAATAATCACTTCCTTAGCTTTAGCCTCGTGCACAAGCCAAGAAATAACAGGAGCAGCCATAGGAATACAGCAAGCACAAGACAGAACAATAACGAGTAATCCTGTAAACATACAAATAAACCCAATAGATGATGGGCCACCACCAGGAGCACACACAGTAAACAGCATATCACAATTAAAAAATGTAAATCCTTCCTCGCACACCGAGGTTTGGGTAACAGGATACTATTCCACAGGGGATTGGGGCAGTCCACGCTTCTACGAATGGAGCCCTACAAACACACAGGAAGACAATGGAGGAACAATAATCCAAAGCAACACAGGAAGCACAGGAAGATGGATTATGCACGTCCCAGAAAACTATTACAACGTAAGATGGTTCGGGGCGAGCCCAGCAAGGGATGATAATCAAATTTACTTCCAAAGAACGATTAATGAGGCTAGGGATTCAGGTGTTATGAGGGTTTACCTTCCTCGCGGGGTTTACTATGTTAGTGGTACAGCAATACATTTGAGGGAGAGCCATAACGGTATGGAAGTGTTTGGAGACCCCATTGTTTCTGTGACTGATAGTGCTGGCAGGCCTATGGTGAATGAAGAGCAGTCAACTGTGATAAGAAGAGCTCCTGTTAGTGGTACGATAACACTTGTTCGTATTGGAAAGGACCCTGATCCTGTTCTTGAGAATATAATTTTGAGGAATATTGCTATTAATGGCAATCATGGAAATAATCCTCATGGGAGTGGGGGGCATGGGTTGTTGTTGTATGGTTCTAGTGGGGGAGATTCAAATCATAGGCCGGTTAATAATATCTTAATTGAGAATTTGTGGATTTATAATAATTGGGGTGGTCCTGATGGGGGCGGTCCTGATTCTTGCACTCCTGGAAATGGAGTCCAGAATTATTTTGAGAATGTTCATTTTAGGAATGTTGTTGTTCATGATAACTGGGCGCATGGCGTTGGTAATGCTCGCAGTGGAAACTTTAATGTTTATGAGAACATAATTGCGTATAGGAACGGGGTTGATAGGGGTTGTTATGGTATAGATATTTCTACAGGAGAGGGGATTACGCTTACTAACTTTGAAATATTTGAGAATGGGAGGGGCATGAAAATTCCTAGTGTTAGGGATTTTCGGGCTGAGAATGGCTTGGTTAGGGATAATGTTAGGCAGGGATTTACGACTTCAGGCGGAGGCAGCCCGGCTAACATATTTATTGATAATGTGACTGCCAGGGGGAATGCTGATACAGGTCTCAGGTTCGGGGATGGAGCTGTTGGCGTTTATTTGGGGAGGTTGGTATCTGAGGATAATGATAAGAGATCTGCAGGAAGCAATAATTTTGCGTTTTTGTCATCTGAAGATGTTCATGTGGAGCATTTAATTTCTAGGAATTATTTTGGGGCTGGGGAAGCTTCAATTTTTTTAGGGTATGGCAATCCTGGTATTTTTCGCTCTGCGTGGATTTATGATAATGATGCTGCAGGGATAGAATTTTATAACTCGGTTGATATCACTCTGGCAAATGCCAAGTTCGAAAATAATAATCACCAGTTTGATATAAGGAGGAGGAATACGGGAACTTTTATTGTAAGGCATTCCAGGCTTGATGATGGTAATGGGGGAATGCCTAGGATACAAAGTGGTATAATCTTGGTAGCTCTTCCGTCGACGGAGATGGTTTCTCATTCGGGGCAATCAACGGTTGCGCGGGGAACAACAATTGAATTAAGAGCGATTGCAGCAGCAAACGAGGAGGGGAGGTCTGTAAGCTCTGTAAGGTTTTTTAGGTTGGAAGAGGGAGAAAGCATACATAGCAAGGTAGAGATAGGGGTGGCAAGCCTTGTTACAGGAACGTGGAGGCTGAATTGGGATACGGCCAACACGCCGAGAGGAAATTATTTTATTTTTGCTGAAGCGACGGATAGCGCGGGAGATAGAAGTATTGAGAGGAGAAGTCCTGAAACAGGCGTTATTGTGGAGCCAATGATAGGTATTGTTTAAAGTGCTGTTTTTCTGCGTGTTTTTTTGCAGTACTCGGAAGCATTTAAATAGTACTTCTATTTTTCTGCAGTACTGTTGTTTTTGAGGTGATAATAATGGTAGTTGAGCTAAATCATGAAAATTTTGAAAGTGAAGTAATAAAATCAGAGAAACCTGTAGTAATAGATTTCTGGGCGGAATGGTGCGGGCCCTGCAGGATGATGGCACCAGTATTCAAGGAGCTAAGCGAGGAAATGCAAGATGTCAAGTTTGCAAAGCTTGACACGGAGCAATACCCAGACATAGCCGGCCAATTCCAAGTAAGAGGGATACCAACACTTTCAATAGTAAGGGACAAAAAAGAAATTGGAAGAATAGTAGGATTCGCCCAAAAAGAGGAGCTGAAGAAAAAAATAGAGGATGCCATCCAGAGCGCATAAGAAAAATGATAGATTTTGCATGCAAGACATTTGACTTGGATGAGATTATTAAGTGCAGCTTGGGATTGACCAGGGCAGAGTACAGGCTTTTCAGCTTCATGATAAAGAATAATACTGAATGGATGAGCACATCCGAGCTTTCAAAAAGGACGGGGTTAAGCCTTTCAACCATGCAGAGATGCATGAAAACGCTTCACGAAAAAAATGTTGTGGAAAGACACCAGGAAAACCTTGGTGGGGGAGGCTACAATTATATATACAGGGCGAAAGACAAAGAGCACATAAAAAAAGTTATCCGCGGAATAATAATGAATTGGTCTTCTAAAGTAGGAAGAGAGCTTAATGAATGGTAATACAGCCAAAGCTTTAAATAGTATTCTTAAAGCCTTTAATCTAAAATGATAGAAATAATACCCATAGGAGGATACTCAGAAATTGGAAGGAACTGCACCCTTGTTAAGTGGAAGGACGAATCAGTAATGGTAGACCTCGGGTTGCACATGGAGAACTACATACGGTTGACAGAGGATGAAGATGTTCCTTTTGAAATACCGCAAAGCACGCTTATAAGAGAAGGCGCTGTGCCTGACTTAACAGCAGTGTCAGACGAGCTAAAAACAATTAAGGCGGTGTGCATAAGCCACGCCCACCTTGACCACGTAGGCGCTGTGCCTTTCTTCGCGAACAAGATAAAAGCCCCTATCCACGGCACGAGGTTCACAATAGAAGTCCTGAGAAAGCTATTGGATGACAAGAAAAAAAGGATTTCCTCAGAATTAATCGCGCACCCTGAAAACTCAAAGTTTAAAGTATCAGACAATTTAGAAGTAGAGTTCATACACATAACGCATAGCACTCCCCACACCGTGCTCGTAGTCGTGCACACCCCTGACGGTTGCATCGTATACGCTAATGATTTTAAGCTTGACAACGCGCCACTGCTAGGGCCTAAGCCAAATTATGATGCGATGAAAAAATTAGTGAACGTAAAAGCACTTATAATAGACTCATTATATGCGATGGACCCAAGAAAAACGCCTAGTGAAAGCATCGCAAGGGAGATGCTGAGGGACGTCCTCCTAGGCACCAGCTCTGACAACAAAAACATAATAGTAACAACTTTTTCAAGCCACATCGCAAGGATAAAAACAATCATGGAGATAAGCAATACCCTGAAGAGAAAGCCTGTATTAGTAGGAAGAAGCCTTGCCAAATATGTTGACGCTGCAAAAGCGGCAGGAATAGCAGATTTTGAAAAAGATGCGATCATGGTAAAATACGGCTCTAAGCTTGAAGATTACTTCAAGAAAAACAAGAGCACAACTGATAAAATATTCATTGTGACAGGCCATCAAGGGGAGCCAAAAGCAGTCCTTTCAAGGCTTGCAAAAGGCAAATTCTTTCCATTTAACGATGAAGACCTAGTTGTCTTTTCGTGCAAGGTAATACCTAACGAGGAGAACTTCGCTAACCGCTCCAATCTTGAATCCGAGCTTAAAAATAAGAGGCTGAGAATATTCACAGACATCCACGTTTCAGGGCACGCCTGCCGGGAAGACCATAGGGAATTCATACGGTTGATAAGCCCTGAAAACATTATTCCCACGCATGGAGACTTGGCAATGCTTAACGCGCAGAAAGAGCTAGCAGTAGAGATAGGATACAAAGAGGACAAGGTGCACATCCTGAAGAATTTCTCAAAGATATGGGTTTAGGCTTGCATCATAGAAACTATCTGCGGCATAACATCCAGAATTCCGTTAATCACGAACTGGACGCTTATGACTGCGAGTATTAGCCCGAAAATCTTTGTAACAATCCTCTTACCAGTATTTCCAAGGAAATCAACTATGTAATCAGAGTAAATCATTGCGAGGTAGCATAAAAGAGTTGTTATTCCTATCGCCATGAATACAATAATAGTGTGCCCTGTGCTAGGCGCTTGAGTGGTAAGTATCATCACCGTAGCTATGGAGCCAGGGCCGCTAATAAAGGGAATTGCCAGTGGAACCACTGATACATGGTCTGTGAATTCATCCTTATCTTCAACGGTTTTCTGCTCGTCATGCTCGCCCTCGTGCTCTTTTATCATCTTCATCGCGATGCCAAACAATATCAAGCCTCCTGCTATCCTGAATGCTGCCAGGCTAATGCCAAAAACCTGGAATATAACGCTTCCTAACAAGGCGAAAGTGAAGAATATTGTTGTTCCTGTAAGTGCAGCCCTTTTTGCTATGAGCCTGGCTTTCCTTCGAGAGGCATGGGGTAGCAATGAAACGAAGATGAAAGCAGTGGTAATCGGGTTTACTATTACTATTATTGCTGCAAAAGTTATTATGAAATAGTCCAGTAATCCTCCAAAAGCCATTATGCATTGATTCTGAATAACATAATTTTTAAATATTTCCTTGCTACTTCTCAGTTAATGGACTCTTTAAAGCTTAAGCCTAACAAGAAATCTTTCATCATAAAGAATGCTGTCCTATTCTTTTTTTCGTCCCTGGCAGGGGTTGCAGTGCTTGCTGTGTTATTCTATTTGTTCTTGGGAGAGGCTTTGGGGATTGGATTAGGAATTGTTATATTGCTCGCAATATTATTATTTGTTTTTCTTAATATCGTATCTTTTGTTAATGTCTTTATCAGGTACAGGAAAGAAGAATATGTTATTATGAATAATAAGATTGTCCTTAGGAAAGGAACTATTTTTTCTGACCATGAAACCGAGCTAATAATAAAGAATATCACCCAGGTATGGCTCAACCTTCCTTTTATTGAAAGAAAGCTTTTTGGGACGGGCAATTTATTGGTTCGGGCAGCGGGAAGTGGGGAAACAGAGATTTACATGTCTGCATTGGACAAGCCCATGGATGTTTATAATAAGCTGAGCAAAATCATGGAGAATAACGGGTTTGTCTTGACGAAGAAGAATTTGGTGCAGGAGGAAAGGCCTAGTTCCCTGGCTGTGTTCTTCGAGGTCTTTAAGGACTTTTTTGGGGTCGCGATGGGCTTGTTTGTCTTAGTGGCTTTTTTTATTGTCCCTTTGCTTGCTGAGAGCCCTGGGTATACTGTGTTGGTTGTTGTATTGGCTGGGCTTTTCTTGTTGTCGGCTATTGCGAGGTTCTCGTTTAAGTTCATGGACTTGAAGAGAAGAGTGTATTATTTGTATGATGATGTTATTGATTATGAGGACGGGTTTTTCACGGAGAATTATTCTTTTATCCCGATTGAGAATCTTTCTGATTCTGAGATTACGCAGACTTTTGTGGACAAGATTTTCGACTTGTACGATGTTATTATTAGCAGCCAGGGCTCGCAGAACAACATTGTTTTTTCTAATATGAGGAACGGGAAGCTTTTCAAGAAGAACTTGGATGAATTGATAAGGAAGACTCCTTCCCTTGTTTTGAAGGAAAAAGCTGTTAAGAAAGAGATGAAGCTTCCTAAGGCTGAGAAAAAGGCTGCTAAGAAGCGCTTGTTCTCTTTAAGGATGGATATGAGGAGGACTATAATGCCTGTGGTTTTCTTGGTGGCTTTTGTAGCGTTGTTATTAGCCATTATTTTTTTGGCCGTAGGATTTTTTGCAGGTGCGGCTTTGTTTGCGATTCCTTTCGTTTTTTTTGGGGCTATACTTATTTTTCTTATGGCAGCTATTCCTTTGTTTATACAGGTTACTTTTACTAATTATAAGGTTAATAGCAATAGTGTTGAAGAGGATTATAGCTTTCTTACTGCGAGGAACAAGGAGTTTACGAATGAGAAGATTACTTGTGTTACGGTTAAGGAGAGCTTTATTGACAAGTTTTTCGGGACTGTTTCTTTTGTCTTTAATTCTATTGGCTCTAGCACTAGCATTAAGTTTTCTAATGTTCTTAAGAAGAAGGGGTTGGTTGAGGATATTCTGGGCTCATTAAATATTGGCAAGGAAAAATTGTTGGTTGAGCGCAGGTCAAGGTTTTCGTTGTTGGAGATGGTTAAGGCTAACTTATTTATTTTTATGTTTTCTTTTGCCTTTTTGTTGGCTTCTGTTATTCTAGGATTGTTTTTTCCTGTCGTGTGGATTCTTTCTATTTTGGCAGTTGTTGCTTATGCTGTTGTTTTTGGGTATGGCTTCTTGTTTTACCGGACTGTGCGCCTAAGGTTTTTTGAGAGCTACGTATTTTATACTAGGGGTGTCTTGTTTACTAGGAGGACTTACGCGCTTTACCAGAATGTGAAGGATGCTGAGTCTGTAAGGTACCCTTTTTCTGCTCTTGGCTCGTTGAAGTTTAATGTTGCTGGCGAGGTATTGGTTGCTGACCAGCAGGGCAGGCAGCATAAGGCTTCTGTGGGGTTTAGTGTTGACTTTCTTGAGAAGGCTGATGCGTTGCATGATTTTGTGGATGAGTTGCTGTTGAGCCATCCTTTGCTTGGCTTGAAGGAAGACCTTTCAGGGGTTAAGAGCCCTTTTTCTGCTGGCTTGAGGGTTTCTAGGCCTTCGAAGAAGAATTATGTTTTTCCTTTGGTTCTTGGCTCAATCATATTTTTTCCTTTTTTGCTGTTCTTGCCTATTACGCTTCCTGTGACTATTGTTATTGTTAACAGGATTTCGTATCGTGTGAAGCCTGCAAGGGTTGAAAGGCTTTCAGGTGTGCTTTACAGGAAGAAATTGACTGTTTTGTATAATAGGTTTGACCATATTAGCTCTTCAAGGGGTTTTTTGAATAAGTTGTTTGGGAATGGTAGTGTTGTTATTTATACTGCGGGGAGCAGCTTGCCTGAGCTTAGCATTAGGAATATTCCTGATTGGAAGGATTTCTATAAAGACATGGAAAAAAATTATTAACTACTCTTTAATGGTTAAAAACCAATAGATTTTTTAATGGGAATGCCTTACCACGCTTTATGCTCCACATATTAGAAGTAAAGCCTCTAATGAAAAAAGCGGCTGAATACCAGGAAGACGTAATCATAAAAGCATACGATGAAGACCACAAAATACACGAATTTACAGGCAAGAAAAGCCATATAACCCCGTCAAGAGAAGTCGTTCCAGACAAGCACAACTACACCCCCCAAACACTATTAGAGGAACTAAGAAAAGCTTTTCCAGGGATGCACTTCGAAACAAAGCCTTACGGAAAGAAAAAATCAGTGGAAGAGCTACCTGAAGACATAAAACTGTACATCCCAACAGAATCATTCATAGTACACCACATAGGCCCCAGGCATGAAAAGAAAAAACTGGAATTCTATTTAGACGAGGAAAAAACGAAGCCTCTATTCATAACAAAGCTTGAAAAGCAGCACATGGCAAGAAGCTACGCCATACCAAGCAAAGACCCGAACCTTGACGAGAGGCTTGAAGGCGGCTACGAATATTTTCAAGGGCTTACAGGGATAGTGCCTTGGGAAGACATAACCATAAACAAGAACCTCAGATGCATACAGTTAAACGTTACAAGGAATCAGCTTGCAGAAATAAGCAAAGCCGAGCAAGGCCAATACCTTAGGATAAAAAAACATAAATCAGAAGAATTCAGCGAGGAAGAGCAAGCAAAAGAATTATATGAAAGACTTAAAAAAATACCAGGCATAAAAGAAAACACGGACCAATTAAGAATAGGGGAAAGAATAACCAAGGAAAGAAAAAAAGCGTTCTTCGTCCAGGCACTAACAAATAATGCATACAAAGGATTGCTTGAAGAATACGGGCTGAAACAAAAAGAAGGGCCTGACAGGATAGACACAGTAAAAAACGACCCTGACTTGCTAGGCCTTAACAGCTCCACACAGCAATTAAGGAACTTTTTCCCGGCACACCTTCCTTTCAACCCAGAAAAATCATTGGAAGAGCAAGCCAACACAGAAATACACCCTTACAAAGAAGGAATAGAAGGCATTGTTTCAAGAGCAGAACAATTCTACTTGGAAAACACGTGCGCAATAGACATAGAAACAATCCACTTCGAGGACGACGACCCATTGGAAGAAGAGATAAACATGGCCGTCCTTAAATCCTTATCAGAACACAAAGTATATGTTACAAGAAAATACTTGAAAGAAAAATTTGGATTGGGCAGCCTCGAAAAAAAGAAATGGAAAGGCGCAGATCTCATACAAGTTGAAGACGACATAGAATTAAGGGCGGCCATTTCTAGGGACGCAGCTAAATATGAGTATGTGGCAGGGCACTTCTTTAAGGGATTCGACCATGAAAAGCTCAAGAAATACAATGAAGAAAACAAGCTGCTACGAGAAGGAAAAATCAGCAAGGAAAAGCATGAAAGGATTAAGTCTGTAAAGAAAGAATACAAAGCAGAAAAACTTTGGGATGTCAAGCAAAACGCTTTGTTCGACACCTACCACTTCATAAGGTCTAGGTCAGGCTTGCAATTAGACCATAAGCTTGCAACGTTCAGCGGGACGGATAAGATGGGCCACGAAGAGCTTAACGAGAAAGCATTGTCTGGCAAGGCAGAGGACTTGCACGAAGTGCTTAGCTACACTGCCATGGACGGGCATATATCTTGGAAAGTCCTTAAAGAATTGCTTCCTTATGCAGTAACTGAAAGCCTTGCCACTAACAAGCCATTAAACTCTGTTTTTTCATCCAATCCCGTGGATAATTTTTATCATTCAGTAAGCAGAGGCTACTTTATGAAGATGAACACTTACGCTTTCAGGCATGACAGGAGCTTTAAAATATTAACAGAAAGGCTTAGGGAAAGGCTTTCCCCCGAGGAATTATTAGGGTTGCAGGTAAAAGGAAAACGGCAAATAATCGGGGAGTACAATTCCAGCCTTTTTTATCCAAGCGCCATGGTTGGTTCTTTCAGGGAAATAATAGATGCTAACCCTGTAACGCGCTTCCTGCATGAAAGAGTTGAATCTGAAAAGAATCCCTTAGCAAAGGATATTGGCTTGTCGCAATTATCTGCCTCAATCCACGTTGCTGCTGACAAGGTCAAGAATTATATTGAGAACGCAGGGCTTGTTTTCGGAAAAAAATATGAGCCGCATGAAATCTATAAGTCCATGAATGAGGATACTATGGAAGCTGTCAAGAATAAGTTTAACGAAGAACCCCTTGAGGAAGAAGAAGGCTTCTCTGACTTAGAGATGTCGAGAACGAGCTATATTTTCAGCCGTGAATACAACGTGGAGAGAAAGGCTTTCAGGCATGCAGGGATTTCTTTTGATACAACCATGCTGCACTTTAATAATTTGTTCGCTGAAAACTTAAAGGTTTTTGAAATGAAAGGCTTCCTTGGCAAGTCCGGGAAATACTATGTTTCAAATAAGGGCTTAGGTTATAGTTTTGGGGAAGTGCGTGTGTTGAACATGCCTAAGAACAGGATGCTTGCCTCGCTTAAGGCAGATAACGGAACGGATTACGCTATTTATGCAAATTTCAAGCCTGCAAAGAGCACTTTGCTTCGTGAAATGGCTAATGATTGGGTGAGCGGCTCTTATAAAGGGCTGGAAGCATATAAGGCAGACAGCCGGTTCTCCGAGGAGTCAAGCCGCGATTCTTTTAAAGGCTTTATAAAGGCGGTTAATAAGAAATTATGATTTTTTGTCCATAATTCTTTTAAGTATATTTTCGTTTCCCTCCTGATTGAGGGGTGGTTTTTCTTGATGGAAAATGGCTACAATAGGCTGAAGGCTGAAGCCCTAAGTGAGGGCATTAGGAGGTACTCGGTAAGGCTGCTTATACCTTATAGTTCCAAGTCCTCTGTTGATTTCCTGGCCTTGATGAAGCCTAACAGCGAGTTTGAAATGCCTGGTGGCCGTGTGAGGAACGGCGAGACCTTAGATGACGCAGCAGTAAGGGAAGCGGATGAGGAGACTGGATTAGGGGTTAGGGTGAAGGATTATCTTGGCTTTCGTGACTTGAGCGCGAAGGATGGCGCACTTGTACGGGAGTTTTACATCTTGGCAACTCCTTACTCTGAGGGTAATGGCATAAAGGGCGCTGTGAGTATTGATTCGAGGGAGCATTTGGACTATGAATGGATTTCTTTGAATAATTTGCATCGTTATAGGATGAATCCTTTGGAGAAGCGCTTGGCAAGGTCGGTTTTGCAGTATAGGAATGCTGGATGATTAGTTTCAGTTCTCTTTCCAGGCAAGGAGTTTATGTGTTTTTTGTAGTTGCATGCCTATGTTTTCTGTTTCTTCTCAGCAACCAATAAATATTTATTCACTAAAGAGTAGTTAAAAATAGAAATGTTTTTAAATAGCTGTACATCCCAAAAAGCCATGTCGCTAGAACAAATAACAGAACAAGGAACCACCACAGACAAATTCCTCGCAAGAAACCTCGAGCCAACAATGGCATGGACACTGGCAAACAGCGCATACCTAAAACTATCAGACGAAGCCCTCAAATTCATATCAGCAAACACAGGCAACCTAGAAGAAGCCGCCACAATAGGCGCCTACGGAATACTAGGAACAAGCCTATTCTACGCGAACAAAAAACTATTCAACCCACTCACAAAAAAAATCAAGGAATGGAAAAACAGGCAGATAAGCCAAGGAATAGACTACGACCGCGAAAAAAGAAAAAACGTGGTTCAGCTAACAGCAATAGCAGGACTATTCTTCATTTCTAACATGCCCGGAACCCTTTCCAACTACAAAACAGACATAGACCGCGCAACAAGCATATTCACAAAAAAAGAACAGGTACAAGAAGTAATACCTAATGAATACGCATCCTTAAATCTCGAAGGCAGAACCCTCAGAAACCTTTTCTCACTCTACACCGGCGCCCCGGAAGATTCCTTGGTAGGAAGCGCCATAAGGACGGATTTCAAAGCACAACTAAGCGAACTATGGAACATGAAACAAGCCAAGGCACCCGGGAACCCTGGAATACAGCAAGTAATAGACGCCCAAGTGCAAAACTATGAAAGCTCAACACCTACAAGGATGACTTTCAACGAATACCTAGCAGAAATAAGGAATACGATAAAAGAAACAAAGCAAAACCTGGACTGGGAAGAAGTAGCAAGAATCAAAAGGCTAAGCCCTGGACAAGGCCAAACACTAAAAGAACTATCCGGGAAAATAGATGAGAATGCGTTGATGAGCTACGCGTTAACAGAACTAATGCCGTCCCATAACGGCTCTCTAAACATAGATGTAATGGACTTCCTCCTGAGGAACGCCGGCCGTGAATACGTAGAATTAATACCTGCTCTATTCGACTCTGAAACCTCTTTTGGATTGTACCAGTTCACGCCTCACGCCTTATACGATAACGGCGAAGAAGCAAGAGGAGCCTCAATCATAAACAGGGCGCTCCCCGAGCAAAAAAGGATTCCTGGAAACGTAGTAAGCCTTCAGGGCGACGACCATCACAGGGCAGCTTACTTATTCGCAATCAACAACGTAGCAGACCTCATCAGGAACACTAATGAACGCCAATTAAATGCTCTTCTTAACTACGCCTCCAATTCTAATAACGGCCTCACAAAATACGTTGCGACTGCGCACCACAGGCCAAGAGATGCTTTGCGTGCAGGCCTGAGATGGCTTGATCATGATGCCGTGCACCCTTACACTTTATCCTGCAATCAGAATATAATAGATTATTCTAGGAAGACCAGGGAGAACCACAACGCCCTTAACTCCGTCGGCGGAGTGGCATTGAAATAATAGACAGCACGCTTTGCAATGATGGTAAAAACCTACGAGGATCACCTCTCTTTCGTGTGAGTAAATTCAGCCAGTTTATTGATATTTCTCTCTCCTAGGAATTCAGAGAGTAACGAATTATTCTTTATGCTTATCATGCTTTCTTCGGATATTTCATCAAAGCCAACTTTTTTGTTGTTAATGCTTTCTGTTAGCTTTTCTTTTAGAAATTCTTCTTCTTTTTTCAGCTTGCTTACAAGTTCCATTACCAGGAGCTCTTCTGTTATTCCAGGATGGTGTCTCTCTATATTTTTTAGCACATCCTTTATTTTGTAGATGAAGCCAAGTATTGCCTTTTTGTATTCTTCGCTGTTTTCTATATCAAGAAATATCCTGAAAGTCCCTATTTTTTCTGTGTGAAACTTGAACTGGAGGTGAGGCGTCCTGTGTTTTTCCTGCATTAAGTGGTGCTCTATCGCGTATCTCCTGTGTATTTCTCTTTCTTCTGTATGCCTTGTGCTTATTCTCAGAGAGTATTCTTCTTCACTAATATCTATGCTAGGCGTTTCACTTATTTCAACCCTTACATTGGTCTCCGGATCGTTGAATATGGTTTTCTTGAAATACTTCTTGGTGAAGTGGAATTCTTTCATTTTTCACAGGATTGCTCTTGAAGGCGAGCTTTCTATTCTTTTAAGGGTTTTCTGGTCTGGCTGTTCTTCTTCGCTTAGCCTTAAAGGGTCTTCTATGTCTTCCTTAAATGAGTCTTCGCTTAAGCTGTACTCATAATATATGTGCCTCCATAATGCTATGCTCTCGAAATCGTTGTTTAGGAGCATGTAGCTTCTTACTTTGAACTCTTTTTTTAGGACGAATTCCACGCACCTTAAATATATGTTGAGGTATACTTTGTTTAGGTGTTTTCGGGCGCTGTCCACTCCGAAGAATTCAGAAGGATTATATATTTTTTTTCTGAAGAATATTTTTTTGAACTTAAGGTCTATTGTGAAGTCTTCCTGGACGCTTTTGAGGTCGTTGTATTCAAATTCAACACCGATTTTTTCTCTCGAAATTGCACTTCTACCACGATATTCTGTTTGTACGAATGCTGTTTTTCTCCCATAGATTGTTAGTTTAGCTTGCCCTTCTTCGTATTCCTGTGTTCTTTCCTTTAGGAGCTGTTTTATTATGTCGTTGTATGTTTCGTTTTCTTTTTTCAGCCTTTTTAGCGTGTTTTTCGTTCTTATGTCTATGCTTATTGTTGTTTTTCTTTCTGGCAGCTCTTCTATAACTTCTTTTTTTCCCATTTTTTATAAATTAAATATTATTTATATTAATTAAATAAATTATAATATATAAA
>SLQZ01000011.1 GCA_007131205.1 Candidatus Woesearchaeota archaeon
CCGGCGTAGTAGTCAAAGCCTTTCGGCAGGAAACTCACCGGGTTAGAACTCATTTCTTTCAATTCATCAGGCTTTAATTCATCAAGGGCTGTGTGGAAAAGGAATATCTTAAACCCTTTTTCTTTCTCAAGCGATTCCTTGTCAAGCGTTTCATAATACTTTTTTTCAAGCATTCCTCTCCTACCAATGACTCCTGTTATCTTCGCACCAGTCTTTTCATCAACGGTGAATTTAAGCTTTAATAATCCGTTCTCGTCAACGCTTCCCCTCATCACATCCATTCCTAACCCTGCTTCTTCGATGATGTCAAGCATTGTTTTTCCTGAAGGAGAATAATCGTGGCTTCCTGCGATGTAATACACAGGAATGTTTTTGGTCTTAGCTTCTTTTAATTTCTTCACTGCTACCTTAACCAAGTCTATCCCGGGTAGGGCGGTGTTGAACAAGTCCCCTGCGATCAATATAAAATCAACTTCTTCCTTTATTGATTCGTCCATCGCCCTGATAAAAGATTCAGTGCTTAATTCTTTCATCTTAGGGTCTCTCCAGCTCCCTATGTGCACATCCGCTATATGTGAGAATTTCATTGTGTAAGGGTTTGTTAAGTGGTATAAATAATTATTTGTATAATTTGGCGATTTCGTGTATTGCTTTCAGGGAGTGCCTCGTCTTGCCTTTTGCTTGTTTTGAGATGAATTTTGTTGCTTCGCTTATTGCTTTTGCAAAACTCTTTTTTTCTGGTCTGCCTGTGCATTCTTTGAGTGTGTTGATGAGTTTTGCAGCTTCTATGTTCCTCGCGATATAATTGCCCAGCATTCCTGGCGCGCTGTATCCTTTTTCAATACTTGCCGGCATCACTATTTCGTCGAGGTAATATATTTTTCTTGAATCATCAAGTTCTTCCGCGTATACCCTTTTGAAATTGAATTTGTCAGTTACTTTGATTTCATAAAATTCTATTATCCCTCCATCATAAAAATCTTTTAGCGCGTAGTATATTCCTTTCTTGACTTTTGGCGCTACAAAGAATACTTTTCCGTTGTTATCCCTGAAATAATTTGCGTACCCTGTAAGCTGTGTTCCTACTTGCCTCGTATTATACTTTGTTGCCTTAAGCTCGATGCCGCAGATGCTTTGAGAATCCTCTACTAGTAAGTCTATCCTTCCGCTTGGGATTATTATTTCTTCTCCAAGCAGCTTCAACCCAGGCTTTATCCTGTTAAGGTTTTTTCCGTTTTTATGAGATAAATAATTGCGCAGCAAGGCTTCGGGGTTTCCCATATTGTTATTGTTAGAATATTATTTTTTTTATTTGTTAACGAGCAAAAAGCGCAATATTTCCGGGTTGCTTCGTGCTTATTCTTTTAATCCAGGATAGCTTTTATTCTCTTTTTTTTGCCCGGCTTCCTTCTTTTTTTCCTCGTCAAAAAAAGGTATGCTTACTGGTAATGCGAACCTTGCAAAGTTCGTGCTGATTATTGCTTCGCCTTTGTCAAGGCTTGCTATGGCTCTGGAGTCGTCGCTTAAGTCTTGGCTGGCACTTTCAATTATTGCCTGTCTTTCTGTGTTCATCTCTGTTCCGAGTATTATCTTGGTGTTCATATTAGCAAGTACTTCTTTTGGGATTAGAGAGGGCATCTGTGTTATTGCAGACAAGCCTACTTTGAACTTCCTTCCCTCTCTTGCTATGCTTGAAAAAACGTTCGGGCCTTGTTCCAATGCTTCTCTCCCTATGACTCTTGGCGCTTCTTCCAGCACGATATTGATTACAGGTTTGCTGTCAAGGATTCCCTTGTGATTATAGTATTTGTACTTGCTAAAAGCCTCGCTTGTGATTATGCTGGCTACAAGTAATTCGGTATTGCCAGAGAAGGTGCTTGTGTCCACGATGATTGTTCCGCCTTCTTCGAGGAAGTTTACTATGTCTTTAACAGTTCCTTCGCCGCTTGTAGTAGAGAAAACGCCGCTTGTAACCAAGCCGGTTTCTCCTTTGTCAATGCCTAGGAGCATCTTAAGCTTCCTCCTCGTAACCGCTAAGGTCATCTCATTAAACTCTGCTCCGAGGTCTTCTTCCCCTACAACCAGGCGTTCAATCCAGTTCTCTCCGTATCGTTTATAGTAAAAATAAGTAAGCTGCCTCTGTGGCGGTGTCAAGTCCAGGAAGTCAAAGTGATCAGGCCTTAAAAGCTTTAAGCTTAACACCAATGTTCTTTCGCCGCTTGGAACATTCTTGGAAGTATAATACCTTGCTTTCCCGGAAGGGTGGTCTTTCAACCCAAGGGTTTTCCTGCCGTAGTACTCGTCGTGCGGGTCAAAGACAAGCATAGAAGCGTAATCCGTGCCGGTTGCTTCCCAGATAAGGTTTTTCATCAACACACTTTTCCCTCGTCCAGTCGTCCCTGTTATTAATACGTGGTGAGACAAAACCTTCCCTCCGTCAAGGTAAACAGGCAAGTCCAAGGTCTTTGTCCCAGACCTCAAGTCTCCCATTAGTAATTTGTTCTTCGTCTCAGATAAGAATGATAAGTCTTCCTTTTCAACGCTTCTTAGCTTAGAAAAAAACTTTGGCAGGCTTTTATCAGACCTTGCGCCTTCCTTCCTAACCCTCAGGATATTCTTTGCCTTTGCCAGCGAGTAATTCCTTGCCTCGTTATTGATAAACCTGACTTCTTTTCCCTCCAAGGAGAAACCTGATATTCTTTCAAGGTTTTGCTGTGATACTTGCGAGCCGTAAAATAAGTCATGAACTTGCAGTATTACCTTTTCTTCTTCGTCTTCAGCAACTAATAACTCCCCTAGTTCAAGCTTTGCATCCGTGCCCTGCCTGACAATGATATCTGCGTAAGCACCGCTTATTATCTGAGCCTTGTAATCCCCCATGTAAGAAAAGAAATTTGTGAATTATAAAAAGTTTCTCCTCACGAACACACCATTATAAAAACAGAAAAGTTTATATAACAATTAGTTGAGTAGTATTTTCTTATGAGTTATGTTGCCTTGAACAAAAAATGTATTAAGCCAGCGATAGGTTCAAGGCTGTTTCTGAATATTATTTTCGAGTAAACAGGCCCGTCTCATAAAAAAAGATGTTTTTTGTCGGGGCGGGCCATCCATATTCTGCTAGAAAAACAACTTAAACACTTATAGGAGGTGCAATTAATGGATTTGAACGGAACATACAACAGCAATCATGTATTGAATGCATATGCAGATAGCGTATTAGAAGGGATTGAAGCAACCGCTTCCTGGAATAACATTCCAAGGCTGGATCCTGAAAAGCTTGCCAGCACGGTACAGTTAATTAAGAGCAACGCTTTAGAGCTAGACCAGCTCGCGTCTAGTTATTTTACAAGGATTCTTAACGGGATTGACGCCGCGATTCACAACAGGAATGACAGGGATTCTGCGCTGAACAATGCGTATACCGCTGCTTCTGCCCTGCATGATTTCTTTGTTGATAAGCCTGTGTTAGAGCTCAAGAGCGCAGCCATGTACCTTAACAGCACGGTAGGGGAACTAAGAGCTTACAATAACAAGACTTATTTTGAATAAGAAAAAAATATTTTTTTTTGTTTTTACAATAGTGGGTTTTGCCCGCCGTACATTGCGTGGAACGCTCCGTTCCTGTACTCGAAGCTGAAAACGTCGTTGTTGCACTTTGTGGCTCGCATCTTATCCACTTTTATTTCCCGTACAATATTCCTCCTGAAAGGCGTAAGCCTTAACACGATAATTCCGTCTGAGAGGAATGCTTCGCTGTCATAAATGCTTTCTCTTGAATTGCTGTTCTCTTCGGATATGAGGTACGAGGTTATTTCGAGGTCTCTTAGGTATTCAAACAAGTAAAACAATTCCATTCTTGGATTCTCAAACGTTGACAACGTGTATAGCGCTGACAACGAGTCAAATGTCAGCAAGTCAAATTCGCATGCCTTCTTCGTTTTCAGGACTATGTTTTTAACAACATTAAGCCAGCTCCTGTTCTCGCTTACCTTAACGTCTTTAACAAGCTTTCTTATCGCGCCTATGTCCACAACTATTAGGTTTCCCTCTCCCTGTTTCAATTCCTGGATGTTATTGCTGAAGTTTGCAAGGTCTTCTATGTATACAAGGTTTATCTTGTTCATGTCAAACCCCATGTTTACCATGTTCTTAATTATGGAATGGAAAGATTGCTCTAAAGATATGTAAAGCCCTGTTTTCTTGTTTAGAATCGCCTCGTTATAAAGGATGCTGAAACAAAGAGAAGATTTCATTGTTCCAGCGGAGCCATGAATTAGCGTGATGTGGCCTTCTGGGATTCCTCCTTGGATGTTCTCGTCGAATCCTTTGATATATGTCTTTATCCTGCTAATGTTTTCAGGGCTTGTAACAATGCTTTGTGCCACGTATATCCCACCTCTTAATTGTGTACTTGTTAATGCTTACTTAAATATTTTTTTGTTAGTATTTGTGCTGTAGCCATATAACCGAGCCGTTTTTCGTCTCTGCTAATATGTTTTTTCCGGCTTGGCAGCACCCTATCACAATATCTTCTAGCCTTATAAGCCACAGGTTTTTTCCTATAACTTCTCCTGGTGTTTGCGTGCTGATATCTGAGTAGCTTCCTTCCTGGGCGGTTATTCCTGACAATCCAGGAATGTATTCCATGCTATACATGCCTTCCCCGGCTAATACGTATATGTTGTTATCGTAAGAACCAATAATAACTTCTTTTTTCCCGTCATCATCTATGTCCATGACTACAGGAGTCCCTATGATCCAGAAGTCTGTTTCGTAGCTCCAAAGCCTTTTCCCTTCCTCGTCAAGAGCGTAAATGTAATTGTCGCATGACCCGAAGATAATCTCCTCTTCCTTGTCATTATTTATGTCAGTTATTTCTGCTTTGGAGTATATTGCTCCTTTCGTCTCAAAAACCCAGTTAAGAGTTCCATCTTTGTTAAGGCAGTACATGTTGTTGTCAGTGCTTCCGACAACAATTTTTTCTTCTCCACTCCTGGTCCTGAGAATATTTGGCTCTGCTGTAATCCTGTTTCCAGCCTTATAGCTCCACTCTCTATCCCCTTCAGGGTTATATGCTAGTATATCTCCTCTAGAAGTGCATATAATCATTAATTCACCGAATTTTACAGGTGTCGACTCAATGCCTGCTCCAGCATTTATTTTCTTTTTCAACTTACCTTTCATGTCGAGCATGTAAATATTGCCGTCGCTGCTCCCGAAAACAAGCTCTTTCTTCCCGTCATTATCAGCGTCCAAAGCATTAACAGATCCCTTTACTGCGTCCCCTGCTTTATAAGACCAAATGTTTTTGCCTTTTGAATCAATAGCGTAAACCATTCCTGATTGGGTTCCCACTAAGACTTCATGTTTTCCATCATTATTAATATCGAAAAGGAATGGCTTGGAATCTATGCTGTTAACGCTGCCTGCCTCCATGAACATCTCCTCAACCTCTCCCACGTCAGCACTAGCCTTAAACACCCATTTTTTCTCCCCAGCCTCTGTGTAAGCTATTACCTGCCCATCATTTGTGCCAATAACAACTTCTACGCTGCCGTCATTATCAATATCTCCTGAAACAGGCTCTGCAACAATCTGCGTTCCTAAGTCGTGCTTCCTAGATTCGCCCACGGAGCCAGCGCTTTTGTTTAACGCCTTCCTGAACATGTTTTTTATAGATGCCATGATAACCCTTTTTTTTACAAGTAAAACTTTTCCTAGGAGGTTTATATAATTTTTCCTTTTAGGCTTTCCGCTACGAAAACTTTAAAAACAAATATGGTTATGGATATATTTATCGCAAATGGTAAGGGATGCTAAAGAAGAAGTTGACGAAATAATTAAGAGCCAGGAGGCTGATGTATCCAAGGCCAAAAAAAATTTTCGTGAAGATTATTCAAGGGAAACAAGCAGGTTAAAGAAAAAGCTGATATTAGACCGTGTTGGCTACGGATTTGCAGCTACACAATTCATAAATATCTTGTTTTACCTGACAGGAGCCCCTTTTTTCCTGATAGGTATTGTTAACGCCCTTAAATCTTCCCTGAGCACAACATTATCCTCGCTATTAAAGGAATACTCAAAGGAAGGGTTCATATCGAGGCGGATTATCACGTTCTCAGGATTGCTATTCGGGTTCAGTTTCCTGTTCATGGCGTTTGCAGTGTCAATTAAGTCTCCAGCGCTTTTTGCGGTGAGCCTCTTGTTTGGAAGCCTTGGTATAGTTTCTTACGGGGACTTGTTCAGGCAATTTATTAACAACGAGATTAAAAAGCAAAGATTTTCGTTATTGCTTTCAAAGCTCGCATTTTCAGGCATAATCATAACTACTTTTTCGCTCTTGCTTGCAGGTTACTTGATGAATGCCATACCTATTACAGGCCAGGTATTCACAATGAATCTGTTCGGTCAGGTAATGTCTTTTAGGCTTTACGGCTACCTAATTGCTTTTGAAATAACTGCGCTCGCATTTATCCTTTCATCTTACATCATATCTAAGCTTAACATAAATATTACTGGCAAAAGAAAAAGCATTTCCGGGTTTTTGTCAGAGTATATGAAAAACTTGCGTTCTAACACAAAACGCGTTCTATCAAACAAATACTTATTGTTATTATCCCTCGCATCAATTATACTAGCTGTTTTTTACTCAGTCATAAACTCTTTTATGGGAATATACATCTTCAGGGAATACTCACACATATTCCTAGGGGGCTTTATGAACGTCGCAGTAATGTATGGAGCCGCCCTGCTGTTTTCTTTCTTTGCTCCAGTTATGACTGCTAAGTTCCGAAGAGTTCTTGGGCTGGCACCTATGTTTGTCTTTGGCTCATTGCTATTGGCATTGCTTCCGTTAACGGTTGTTTATAACGCCAACAATTTCTATGCAATAATCGTTGCGAATGTCCTATCAGTTTTTGGGGGAGCTATTATTGGCTCTGCGCAGGGCCTCATTGCAAACAGGCTTCTTAATGAAGCTGATAAAAGCGCGTTCTATGTATCATCCGGAATGATAACTGTAATACCTTTCCTGATCCTCGTAGGAATACTCGTAGCCCTTCCAAGTGTAATAGGTTTTCTCGCATTGTTTGAGTACCTTGCTTATGGGATTATAATACTTCTAATGCCGTTATACCTATTGCTTGTATTCTGGTCTACAAAGACAAAGCTTTGAAATATTCACAAAAAATTACGAAGATTGCACGGTTCTTCTTAACTATTCTCGGAATATTTTTGTATCGCTCCGGAAAACTTCCGGTTTTTGTGCCCAAATCCTTATAAATAAAATTAACAGGCATACAGTGATGTATTTATGGCCGTAACTGCAATTATAAAGCCGACTCATGCATGTAATTTCTCTTGTACTTATTGTTACATGGATGAAAGTGCAGAAAAAGGCTTTTTGAGTGATGAGACTCTTGAAAATATCATTGAGCAAGTGACATATGTTAATAAGCTTAGAAATTCAGATCCTAAGTTTATATGGCATGGCGGAGAGCCTTTGCTAATGAAGAAAGATTTCTATGAGAAATTACTAGAATTTCAAAGAAAGCACAATCATAACGAGCTAGATTTATTTAGGCTAACGCTCGACAACGAGACATATTTGTTAATATCTGACAAAGTAAGGAGTGCAAGAAACAGCGTTCAGTCTAATGGCTCCCTGATAACAGATGAAATAGCTGCATACTTTAAGGAGAAAAGTATTTCTATAGGGCTAAGCTTAGACGGGCCTGGAGAGATAAATGATTTAACAAGACAGTATTCTGATGGCAAAGGGTCTTATGACAGTGTCATTTCAGGTCTGAGGCTTTGCAAAGAAAAGCAAATAGGGGGAGGAATTATAACTGTCTTGAACAAAAATAATATTGATAAAATGGATGAACTCTACGATTTCTACAAGGAGAACAATTTAAGTCCCAAAATAAATCCTTTAATCAAATCTGGAAATGCAGAAAAAAACTATGAGGATTTGGGAATCACTCCAAAAGAATACGGGCAAGCTCTAATAACATTGTTTGACAAATGGTACTATGATAAAGATGCCAAAATCTCAATTGATCCACTCGACGAAATGATAGGAAATATCTATTCAAAAGATACAAAAAGCTGCAATTTCAGCAACAATTGCCAAGAAAGCTTTGTCTCTATAGGGCCTCAAGGAGATATTTATCCGTGTGGCAGGTTTGACGGCATCCAAGAATTTAAGCTTGGGAACATAAACAAAGACAGCCTCAACGAAATATTAGATTCTGATTTAAGAAAAAGCTTGCTTTCGAGAAACCATTTAGATATCGCTGGGTGCGCGAAATGCGAATATGGGGATATTTGCCACGGGGGATGCATGCATAACGCGTACATGCACACAGGAAATATTATGGACAAAGACTACTACTGCCAATCGTACAAAATGATATTTTCCCATATAAAAAACGAGATAAGCAAAGAAATAAGCGTATAAAACAACGAAAGGTGAAAAACATGAAAATAATAAGGAGTATAGATGATATAACCAGGGAACACGATAATTCTGGTAGTGAGATAGAAAAAATTGAGAATCCGCGACTGAGAAAGATTCTTCGAGATAGGATTCCTCAGAACCAATTTATGTTCTCATTTTTAGGTCTGCCTAGCCATAAAGACCACAAGGAGCATTATGATGAGGGAGTGAAAGGATCGTATCATTGCCATAGCGATTCAACGGACCACACTGATTACAGAAAACACAGGGAGCACAGCGACGTAGGTTGCGGCCACGAATATTATGATAGTGGTGGATATGAGGATACGTACACTGAAGGTTATGATTAACCATAACTTTTTTTTTAGATTATTACACTGGCTTAGATTGAGCTCGGTATATGTTTTGCTTCTTGGAAAGATTTATATATTTACTTTCCATTTTTGTGTTTTATGCCATCAGTATACGAGGAAAGGTTTGACACGACTGACAAGGAAACCATGCAGATTGCAGAATTTGAATTAGAGAAAGAGGACATATTTCATTTGAAAAATCTTTACAAGCTCGCGTACGAATGGTTCATGATGCAGGGATTTACTTCTATGGATACGCCTGTCGATCCAGGGGAGCCTAAGGATGACAAGATAGAGAAATTGTACTGGCAAAGAGTCCTTCCAAACGGCAATCTAGAGCATCACATTTGGTGGAGGACTGAGAAAATACCTAAAAACAACAAGTACTATAAGTATGTTATCAAGTTTGATTTTCAGACGCTTAACATGGGCAAGACAGATGTTGTCAGCAAGGGGCAAAAGGTCGGGACTAACAAAGGAGATGTTATTTTGCGCTGCAGGGCGTACCTCGTCCTTGACTATAACCGGTGGTGGAGGAATCATGGGTTTTTAAAGCACTTCTATAACTTGTGGAAGCGCTACGTTTTCAGGGATAAGATAGAGCATCTTAAGACGGAATTATGGGTTACCACTTATAAATTGGAGGATGTTCTTAAGCAATACTTGAACATGAAGACTCCTCATGAAATGCAGAAACCGTTCCATCCAGAGCTGGGAGTTTAAACAAATTTTTATATAACTCTCCGTTTTTCCTTTAATGAATGGAAGAATTGCTAAAAAAAATTATTGGGAGCCTCAATGAAAAAGATTTCTCTCACGAAAAAGCAGTGCTGAAGTCCTTGAACGGAAAGTCCGTGAGTGAAGAAATAAGCCTTAAAAACTATTCAACCTTAAAAAAAAGTTATGAATACATGAACGCTTTCTTTATAGATGGGGGCAGCGCCTCATTGCTTTCTTCCTCTTCCTTTTCATTGGGCTTTTTCAGGGCTTGCATCGTCAAGTCTGAGCAAGATGAGTTCTCGGTAAGTTTTTCCGAGGAATTGTATTGTGCGGCGCTTCAAGAAAACGACTTCTTTAGCTTAAGCACATTCCCTGAGCATCCAGGCATAAATAAAGTCAGGGTCAAATCGAAAAGTCTTGACGAATCATTCAGTTCCTTTGATTCTTGGAAGGCTTGTTCTGCTGCTAGAAGGCTCCTTGAGATATCCCTTGCAATTAAGGCAGCATCAGACAACAAAGGCTCTTTAATAGTTCTAGACGGCTCATTGGATGGCGAGGAATACGAAGAAATGCTTCTTGAAACCCTTAAAAGAGCCGCATTAAAAAATGGCAATGTAGTAATAGGCCTTTCAAAGTCTAATTCATTCTCGACAAACATGAACCGGCCTCTAACATATGCATTGCTTTCACGCAAGAAAAACTCTTGGATTTACAAGCTTAAAGTTTCGCCTTCAGACAGATTCAAGGCATGCTATGTCAAGTTCAGCGATGGCTCATCTTACGCATTCAGGGCTGACTTCTTCCCTGAACAGGAAAGCCAAGCAATTAAGGCATTGGAATCACTTGCAGGCATTTCCAATGATGCTTTATTCCAAGGATACCCTTATGGATTAGTGGAAGCGGATGATTTTGCAAGAATTTCGTTGGAGGAAAAGCAAAGCATTATTGCTGGCTTAGCATCATTGCAAGATTGGAATTTGCTTGAAAAGGCAGCTTTTGACATTCATGAGCTGCTTGATTCCTCAAAATTCTAAAAATCAAAACATTTATATTTGGCTTTTTATCAAGCACATTGAAAGAGGTGAGTGGGACTGTACGATATTATTTGCGTTGGAAGCAACACAGTAGATGTTTTTGTAAAGACAGATACTGAAGCAGTAAGCCTGCACTACAAGATAAAAAGGGAGAAAGGTTTTGTTGACAAGGAGAAGCTCTCCCTCGCATACCCTGTAGGGGAAAAAATCCTTATTAATCACTTGGAGTTCCAGACGGGCGGCGGTGGCACAAACACAGCAGTCGCGTTCTCCAGGCTAGGCCTGAGAACAGGGTACCTTGGCAAGATAGGAGAGGATGATAATGGCGCAAGGATATTTGCCTCGTTAAAGCAAGAAAAAGTTGACTTCTTAGGCACCCTTGGAGAAACAAGCGGATACTCAGTAATCCTGGATTCGCTCTATGAAGATCGTACCATTCTAGCATTCAAAGGATGTAATGATGATTTGTCTTTCAAAGAGCTGGACTTAGGCTCCTTAAAAACAAAGTGGTTTTATTTCAGCTCTATGATGGGGGAATCCCTTAAGACAATGAAAAAGCTTGCTGGGTTTGCAGCTCGGAACAAGATAAGGATAGCATTCAATCCAGCCAATTACCTTGCCGAGGCAGGCGTCCGAGAAATTGAGGAAATCCTTAAGGCTAGCAACGTCTTGATTTTAAACAAGGAAGAAGCAGAGCTGCTATCCTATAAAAAGACTGTTGAAGAATCACTATTATTTCTAAAAAAATACGCTAAAGACTATGTTGTAATAACGGACGGGTCCAACGGAGCTTACTTCTTTGACGGAGAAAAGATTTATCATGCCAAGCCTGATCCTTCTATTAAGATAGTTGAAACCACTGGCGCAGGCGATGGGTTTGCCTCAGGATTCATAGGGTTCCTGGTATACGGGGAAAAGCTTGAAAAAGCATTAAAGGCAGGATTCATACAAGCTGAATCAGTAATTCAGAGTTACGGCTCTAAGAACAAGCTATTGTCAAAAAAAGAGCTCCTTGGCAAAATAGCAAGAGACAAGAGGAAAATAGTGGTATCCTCGCTTGACAAGAACTACGTTCCAGAGGATAAATGGTTCTTGCTATGTAATGGCAAGAAAATTCGCAGCTTAAATGATCTTGCAACAGAAGCCAAGACAATGCCTATGAGTGTTTTCAGCCATCACGCAACCCCTCAAAGAAATGATTTTGCTCTCTGGATCCAAGGCGTCTTTAGCGAGGCGATGCTTGCAAAAAAAATTGCGTCTGCAAAAACGCCGCGTGACTTGCATATCATATTAAATAAGCATTTAAAAAAGAAGGGTGGTTGAAATGATAACGAAATCGAAGAAGCCGGCAGTGCGTGGCTCTGCTTACACAAAGGTTTTTCCAAGGGGGAAAACACTAATACTTGCTTGTGACCAAGGATTTGAGCATGGCCCAAAGGATTTTAACATAAAAAATATTGACCCTGAGTACATAATGGATATTGCTTTGGAAGCAAGATTTAGCGCTGTTGCTGTTCAGGCAGGTATAGCTGAGAAGTATCACGTGGCGCATTTTAGGGATATTCCCTTAATAGTAAAGCTTAATGGAAAGACTTATTTTGATAACAGGGACCCTGTTTCCTTGCAGCATACAAGTGTTGAATATGCTTATAAGCTTGGGGCTTCAGGCGTGGGATATACTATTTACCTGGGCAGTTCTCATGAGCAGCAAATGTTTGTTGAGTTTGGAAGGATTTGCGAGGAAGCCCACCATAAGGGTATGTTTGCTGTTTGCTGGATGTATCCAAGAGGTCCTTTTATTGAGGATGAATTGGATACGGACACTCTTGCCTACGCTGCAAGGATAGCTATGGAGCTGGGAGCTGATGTGATAAAGCTTAAGTTTAACGGCAATATCGAAGGCATGAAGTGGGTTGTTAAGTCTGCTGGGAAGGCAAAGGTTGTAATTGCAGGCGGTTCAAGGACTGATGACTTTGAATTCCTTAAAATGGCGGAGGATGCTATGAAAGCTGGTGCTGCAGGCTTCGCGGTTGGCAGGAATATCTGGCAGAGCGATCGTCCCCTGGAGCTCGCTGCTGCTCTAAATCAAGTCGTTTTTCAGGGCAAGACAGCTGAGGAAGCCGTTAAGGATTTGGACAAGTAAACCCTTTTTTTTCGCAATCTTTATATAATTATCCGGCTATTTTAGGCTTTAAGAGGAGGATTGATCGCCTTGAGGCATACTTTGACTTTGAGCAATGTTTATGATTCTGACCTGAACAAAGTAGGTTTCAGGGCGTTGGACTTGGCAAAAGTTTTTCAGGAAAAATACAAAGTGCCTCTTTCATTTGTGGTGACTAACCTTGTCTTTGAAGAGTTCCTGGCGCAGTCCCGTTTATTGGTGAATATTAATAGCTTGTTAAAGGAAGTTGATCTTGATGACCGTAAGTCTTTGGATGCTGCGTATTCGAAGATTAAGGAATTGTTCTCAAAGGCAACGATACCTGTTGATTTCCTGGATCAGCTGGAGGAAAGCTATAATGCTTTGAGCGTTAAGGATGATGTTATTGGCGCAGATGACTTTTTAAAGGAGGAAGATCCTGTTGTCAACTTGTTTGTAAGCCCTAACTATGCTTTGGACCATGATAGCTTTAGGGGAGCGTTCTTTAATGTTAAGGGGTTTAAGTCTTTTCTTGACACCCTTAAGTCCTGTTGGCTTTCATTGTTTTCTCCTGAGGAAATTCGCTTTAGGCACAAGCAGGGCGTTTCAGAGCTAAGGGTTGGTGTCTTGGTTCAGCGCTTGGTTGTTCCTGATGTGTGTGTGGAAGCTTATTCTGCTGGTTTAGGCGGCAATGATATATTGCTTAAGGCATATCTTGGCTTGCCGGATATTACAAAAAGCTCGTCTAAAGATGTTTTCTCTGTGTCAAGGGATTACTTGAAGGTGGTTTCTGCTAATAAGCTTAACCAAGAGTTTAAGCTATCAAGGGGGCCTACGTCAGGAGTCTTAGTGAAGAAGTATTTGAAAGGAAAAGGTAATGAACAAAAGGTTTCCGATTTGGAAGCTTCTGATGTTGCCAGGCTTGTTAAGCGTTTTCGCTCAATGATAAGTGCGGACTTTAAGGCGGTGTTCCTTGTGAAGAAGGGATATGTTTATTGCTCCTCGATTTCTAGGGTTCCAGGGCCTGGAAAAACTGTCAGTGCTGCTCCTGTTGAGGAGCCAGAAGAATCTTTTGATCCTGATGCTGATGATTTTGATTTGGGGAAAGAGGAGTATGTTGGCGATCAGGATTTTGCTGTGAGCCCTTCTGGTTCAGCCGGTGCTTCTGAGATTATTGATGATGAGCCTGATCAGGCAGTTCATGAGGATGCAGAATCTGATCAGGCGCCCGAGGCGCAGGGTAATGGTGAAGTGGAACAAGATGATTTTATTGTTCCCGGGGATGGTGTTTATGATGAGTTCCTTGCTTTGGAGCCTGTTTTCTTGGATGTTCTGTCTAAGCGCTATGAAGAGCTCTTTGGCGTTCCTTTGAGGGATGCTTCGAGTGCGCTTGAAGAGCTGTCTGAAAGAGTTCCTTTAGCTGAAAGGGAAGATTTGGCTTTGTTTATATCTTTGAAGGATAAGTTAAAGCAAGGAGAAGACATCGACCTTGATGCTTTGCATAGGGTTTCCGAAAGTGTTAGGCGTTTTATTGGGGAGGATTCCTGATCATGGGCATCTTTAGTTTTGTTGGGAAAAGTAAGGGCTCAAGAATTTATTCTATTGAAAAGAAGGATGTCGCATTGAATAAAGAGATTTTTTCCCTTATGCTCCGAGTCGAGGACAACTTGAAAGAGTTAAAGGATGCTGTTAGGGATAAGAATGTTATTATTAAGGATGCTAAGCTTGCTGAGTTGGAAAACAGCTTCTTGTTGTTGAAGTCCAAGGTTGATTCTTTGCTTTCAGATGTGAAAATGATTATGGATATTGAGGTTCAGAACAAGGATTACATATCGATTCATGACGATGCTTACTTGGAGGATAAGTATAATAGGCTGAATCAGATGGGTGATGTTTTGGATGAGCTGGTTGATTTGATGAGGGAGAAGCCGGCGTCTGATGCTTTAAAGGGGGATTTGCTTGCGTACATTTTTGGCAGGGTTAATATTTTGGTTGATGCTGTTAATAATATTATTAATGATGACCGTTACTTGGAGGGCTTGTATTCTAAGATTGAGTATCTTTAGCTTCCAGTACGCTTATGGTTCTTGTTAGTTTCTTGTGTATGTAAGTAGAATAGGAGCTTTTCCTTTCCATCCCTGTACTTGGGAGGAATTCTTTTATGTCAAGCGTGCTTGGGTGGCTTATCACGATTTTCTTTGTTAGTTTCGAGTATTTCTCAAGGAATTTTTTTAGGAGGCTGCTTATTTCTTCGCTTGCCCTTGAGTTTTTCCCGTAGGGGATGTCTGTTACGATGCATTCCGCTTCTTTTTCCCGGTCCAGCGCGTTTCCGTGTACCAGGCTTGCTTTTACGTTGTAGTGCTCTGTGTTGGCTTTAGCTCTTTCTATCATCCTGCTGTCAAAGTCGATGCCTGTTGCTTTTAATCCTGTGAGCCCTGCTTCTATGAGTATGCCTCCTGCGCCGCAGAATGGGTCTAGGATTTCTTTTTTTGCTCCTGCGAGGTTTATCATGGCTCTCGCGGTCTTCGGGTCCAGGCTTGTTGGGTGGTTGTATGGCCTTTCGTGTGCTTTTCTTTCTTTTGCCTTGTCTGTGTTCTCCCAGGTTTTTAGGGCCAAATACGTTTTTTTGGCTTTTATGATTGCGAAGTCAAGGTCTGGGTTTTCGAGGTTTGCTTTCCGTATTGAGGGGTGCATGTTTAGGGCTTTTGCTATTCCCCCCAGGTTTTCCAGGGTTCTTTTTCCATGTAAGAGGTTTTCGCTGCGCACCCTGTATGTTTTGTTTTTGCCTTGGATTTGGGGTGGTTGTTTTAGGAGTTTTTGTTCGATTTCTTTTTCTGTGCTTGCTTCTAGTAGTATTTTGTATGCTTTCCTGGTTAGGGCTAGTTTGTCTAGTTCTTCGTTTCCTGGCTCTTTGTCAATCAGTAAGAGGTTGTATTCAAGCTCTTGCTCTTCTGGTTCAATCCTGGTTGTGGCTTCCGCTATGCTGAGTTCCAGGTTGGCTTTGCTTAGGAGTAGCGCGGTTTTCATCTTTGTTCAGGGTTTTGTTTGGCTTTTTTTGGTTTGTGTTTTTTCACAAAAAACCTTATTTCATTTTTGAAACAACGTTCCAGAAACGAAACATTTATATATTTTGTCCTCGATGGCTTTTAAATGGATAAGCGGAAAGTCCTTGAAACTTTATTCGACCCAAAAGTCATTCGTGTTCTCAGGCTGTTCATAAACAACCCTTCCAAGGAATATTATCTCAGGGAGGTTTCCAGGCTGGCTAAGGTCCCGCCGGCTACTGCTTATAGGATTATAAAGACTATGAAAGGGCTGGAGCTGCTCCACGAGGAAAAAACGAAGCATCTCAAGACATATTACTTGAACCAGCGCAACGCAGCCATGTTCTTCGATCTCCTTGAGGATAAGAGATCTGCTCTCAAGGAATTCGTGGAGTTTATACGCTCTGTGGAGGGTGTAGAGCGGGTTATACAGCACGGGGATGATTCTGAGAATAAGGCCAGCATCCTGGTTGTAGGGGTGGATATTGACCAGGAGTCTGTAAGGTCTAAGGTTGTGGATATTAAGGAGAGGTATGGCTTTACTATTATATATCTTATTCTGGCTCCTGACCAGTATAAGCAGATGCTCTCTATGGGTTTGTATTCTGGCAGGAAAATAACGCTTGTATAGGTTTCAAAAGTATATTTTCCAGAATATTTTTAGAAAAACAACAATATTTATATAGTACCTTCTAAGTTAGTGAGATATTAAGAAAAACATTGTTCGTGTCCGGTATTGGCGTGTCGGAAACGAAATGACGTTTTTTGGCGTTTGGTTCTAAAAGGTAGCTGAAGCGTTAACATATATAAACATTATTATAGTGTTAACTATATATTAAAGAGTATACTTCAGGTAGGGAGGCGAATAGTTCGGCTATCACACATAATGATTTTAGGCAAAAAAACTGGGGTGCCAGCCACCAAAGCTGGATCAGAATCGCCTGAAACCAAAAAAAAACCAAAAAAACTTGGAGGGGGAAAAACCAAAATGAGCGGACAAATGAATGAACAAATAGAAGTCGGACAGGCCAACATCAAAGTCATAGGAGTAGGTGGCGGCGGAGGAAACATGACGAACTGGCTATACCTAAAAGGCATCCAGGGCGCAGAAATCATAGCATGCAACACAGACCAACAACACCTAAACGTAATCGAAGCAGACAGGAAATTCCTGATGGGCAAAGACGTAACCAGAGGCCTGGGATGCGGAGGCTACCCGGAAAAAGGAGCTGAAGCAGCACAGGAAAGCCTAACAACCATCAAAGAG
>SLQZ01000044.1 GCA_007131205.1 Candidatus Woesearchaeota archaeon
CAGGGACTTGCTTCAGCTTATGCTTCAAAGCCACGTGAGCCATCTGCTCCAAATCCATCCTAGGAGAAATAGTAAAAGGCTTATGCACCAAGAACTCCTTAATAGGAGTTTCTTTAGGGTTATTAAAAAGCTCCTGAATGCTAAACATACCCGTAAAATCCCTGTTAGTATTGAAAACGTAGATGTAATCAACGCTGTCGTACTTCTCGCTTTCCTCTTCCAAATGGGAAAGAACATCCCTCACGAATAAGTGATCCTCAACTATAGGAAGCCTTGTAATAAGGTGTTTTTCCAGCAAGGTCTTCTCAGCCATTATTAAACCTGAGGACGCAGGATTATAAACTTTACGGAATCACCAAAAAACAGAAATTATATAAGCCCGTAACACCAACTATTGTTCGTGGGGACAAAAACACTCGTTTTCCTTGCATTCTTCTCCTTATTTGTGCTGGCAGGCTGCGAATTAGTTGCCGTCTTAGACCAAGAAATAGACGCGGCTATACGAGCCAAAGACCCTGACATGTGCGAAGAACTCGATGACAGAAGAGTGGATAGGTGCCTTGCAATGGTCGCTAAGGCAATGGGAGATACAAGTGTCTGCCAACGCATACACGGAGCAGGAGCGATAAACAGCTGCATCATCGACATAGCCGCAGACAAGAAAGACATTGACATATGCAACGAAATGGAAGGAACCCCTTACGTTTTATGCGTGCAAGCAGTCGCCGTGGAAGCTAAAAGGCCTGCTCACTGCGCGAGAATTGACCCTGAAGAATACCCTTTTGATCACCAGAAATGCTTGTCAGATACAGCAATCGAGATTGGAGACGCTTCTTACTGCCAAGAAGTCAACGATCCAAGACATAGGAATAACTGCTACTTGCACATAGGCCTTAGAAACAGGGATCATGAATTATGCGACCAGATAAGCGTGGAAAACCTTGAAGACCAGTGCAACAGGCAAATAGCCTTTTCCACTCTAAACCCTTCTTTATGCGCGAGAATTATAAGTGACAGGGAAAGAGACAACTGCTACGAAAGCATATCCCGGTCAACCAAGGATCCTTTGCTATGCGAGCTCATAACGAACGAAGTTTCAAAGGAGAGATGCCTGAGAAACATATAGAAAAAGGCAGGTTTTTAAACAACAACGCTTTTCTAAAGAACCGTAATAAAGGTGTTCGATGAGCAAAAAGATAATCATAATAGGTGCAGGCCCTGGGGGTTTAACGTCAGGCATGCTATTGGCGCATAGGGGCTTCCAGGTCGATATTTACGAGAAAGACTCCAAGGTAGGCGGTAGGAATTCTAGTATTGAAGCGCAGGGCTACAAGTTCGACGTCGGGCCTACTTTTCTTATGATGAAATTCTTATTAGACGAAATCTTCCAGGAAACCAGGCGTGATATAAATGACTACTTGGAATTCCAGGAGTTAACACCTATGTACAAGTTGCATTTTAAGGACTTTGAAATGTATCCTACTACTGACAGGAAAGATATGAAGAGACAAATCAAGAAGAACTTCCCTGGAGAGGAGAAAGGATTTGATAAGTTCATGGAAAAGGAAAGTGTTCGTTTCAAAAGGTTTTTCCCCTGCCTCCAAAAAGATTATAGTTCTCTCAGGGAATATCTTAAGCCTGTTTTCATTAAAGCCATCCCTTACATTGCCACGACTAAGAGCATGATGCAAATACTTGATAATTACTTTAAGAGTGACGAGTTAAAGATTTGCTTTACATTCCAATCCAAATACCTCGGAATGTCTCCTTGGACGTGCCCTGGGCAATTCATAATAATACCCTACATCGAATACGAGTTCGGAGTTTACCATGTTAAAGGCGGCTTAAGCGAGATAAGCGAAGCCATGGCCAAAGTCGTTAAAGAAGAGAAAGGCAAGATACACCTGAACACTCCTATTAAAAGGGTTTTGATGAGAGGAAAGAAAGCTATTGGCATAGAACTTGAAAACGGAGAGAAAAAATACGCGGACAAAGTCATTATAAACGCGGATTTCGCGTACGCGATGACGAACCTTGTGCCTAAAGGAAAGTTGAAGAAGTGGAGCCCGCAAAAGCTGAAAGGAAAAGAGTATTCTTGCTCAACATTCATGCTATACCTCGGACTGGATAAATTGTATGATGAAGAACACCACGCAATATACTTCTCGGATGACTACAAGAATAACCTAAGGGAAATAAGCGAAAAAAAAGTATTATCCAAAGACCCTTCATTTTATGTCAGGAATGCTAGCATAAACGATGATACTCTTGCCCCTAAAGGACACTCAGCTTTATACGTCTTAGTACCAGTCCCTAATAACCAGTCAAATATAGACTGGAAAAAAGAAAAAGAAGCCTTCAGGGAATTAATACTGCAGAAAATAGAAGAGAAAACAGGGATGAAAGACATTCGGAAACACATCAAATACGAGAAAGTCCTAACTCCTTGGGACTGGGAGAAAAACAATGTTTACCACGGAGCAACATTTAACCTGGCGCATACGATAAGCCAAATGCTTTACTGGCGGCCAAGAAACAAATTCGAAGAAATGGAAAACACTTACCTGGTTGGAGGAGGCACACATCCAGGCTCTGGCCTGCCAACGATTTACGAATCCGGAAGGATAACTGCTAACATGATATCCAGGCATTACAATATTAAATTCTTTACTAAGAACTTAGAGGTGTAAACTTGAACTGGCTTCAATTCTTTTCCTTAATGAGAGAAATTTATCTTAAGAAAAAGCCAGACCTAAAAAAAATCCAGAAGAAAGGATTACTCGCAGTTAAGATCGCGCAGGTATACGCTTTAAGAATAGACTTTTTGGATGAAGAAAAATGCAGGCATTTATCGAAGTTGTACAGGCAGAACATCAGGATTGGTGAGGAAGACGCTTGGAGGATACTGGAGAGAAAAGCACCGAAAGAATTCTTCTCAGAAATAAAAGATATTGAAAGGAAGCCTTTCGCATCCGCAAGCATAGGCCAAGTCCACATGGCCAAAGACAAAACAGGAAAAAAAGTAGTTGTTAAAATTGTAAAACAGGACTTCAAGAAAAACTTTGAAAGAGATGTAAGGAAGCTCAGGAAGCTGTTGAAATTCATAATATTCTTTTACCCAAAGCTTAGGAAAGTCGCTGACCCTGAAGGAATACTTGATGATATCGAGAAGAATACTTTAGCTGAACTGGATCTTAGAAAAGAAGCCCTGGGAAGTGAGAGGCTTAAAAAAATATTTTTGGATAACAAAGAATCGTTTAAGGGCTCAAAGCCAGGCTTCCCGAAAATATATTACAACGCCTCTAATAAAGACGTCCTTGTTACAAGCTTAGTAGAAGGAAAGACATTTGATGAGTTGTTAGAGGAAAAAAAACTGGATTACAACGAATTACTAGAATTATTCTACATCCACGGCTATTACATGTTCGGCATAGGCACATTCCATGGAGATATTCATCCGGGTAACCTGATTAAGAGCAAAGACAAGATATACTTTGTTGACACAGGCGCAATCGGGGAAGTAAGCGAAAAACTCAGGAAGAACTTGTTCTGGTTCTTCGACGCGTTAAGCGTTTACGATTATAAGAAATCAGCGAAGCATTTGAATGATATGGCTTTCAAGAAACTATCAGGGAAGAAGTATTCTTTGTTCGAAAAAAAATTCTTAGAGTTATACTCTGATTTTAAGGGTAAAAGTGTTTCAGAGGTTAGCTTAACGAAGAAGATGATGGACACTATAAAGCTCGGCGTGAATTCTGGTATGGAGTTCGAGAAAGGAATGTTCAGCATAATCAAAAGCCTGATGTACCTAGACGGAATGGTTATTAAGTGTAAGCCAAACGCGGTCTTATTAGAAGATATGCGCAGGTTTATCGATGATTACAAAGCAATCATAGGAGAATGAAAATTAGTGTTTCTACCGGGAAACCTCGGAAAATATTTCTATATATAATAGCAATTAATATTAAAAAAAATGTTTTTTCTTTTTATTATGAAATTATATTTGGATACTAGTATTTGGAGGGATTATTATGAGAATAGAGCTGATAAGTTTCGCCCTCTTGGAGAATGGGCTTTTGCATTGCTAAAAAAAGCGGTGGATGAAGATATTGGAATAATGTATTCCGATTTTGTTCTTGAAGAACTCAGAAAAAGCTATAGTGATGGAGAAATAGAAAAAATATTTGGCATTATTGATAATACTATTTTGTTTAAAGCTAGTATTTCAAATAAACAAGCGGAGGAGGCTGCAAAGATCTGCAAGGAAAGAAAAGTCGCATTTGGCGACGCGCTTCACGCTGTAATAGCCAAGGATAACGAAGCAATACTTGTTACCAGAGACCGTCATTTTGAGGAATTAAGAGATGTAGTAGATGTTAGGAAGCCTGAGGAATTAATCTAGCTCAACCCCATATTTTTTTGCGAGTAGGATTCCTGCTTCTTTTCTTATCTTTCTTTCTTCGCTTTGCGTTGTTTTCTTTTTTGCTTTCCCGAAGTGCTTTCTTAGCTCTTCCAATGCTTTTTCTTTCTGTATGGATTTTAGCTTGTCCCTTATTGCTTCTCGTACGAATTCTGTTTTCGTGGCGTAATAGGGCTTCATTGCTTGTTTCATTTCTTTTGAAAGGCTTTCTTCCAGCTTTATGGTTAAAGAGTCCATTATAAGACATAGTAAGACAGAGTAATATTTAAAGCTTTTGCCCTTGGATTCGTGTTTCTTCCGGTTTTTTGGCAGGAATCCTTTTTAATATGCGCCATTTTTCTTTAAAAATGTGCAA
>SLQZ01000018.1 GCA_007131205.1 Candidatus Woesearchaeota archaeon
TCTCCGAAGCGTCCCATGATTTCTCCTGGGTTTATTAGCAGTGTTTTTCCAAGGAGCCGTTTGTCTTTCTTATGCGTGTGGCCGTAGCATACCAAGTCGTATTTTCCTGTGAATGCAAGGCTTTCAGCTATCAAGGGATAATGGTTTACCGCAATTTTTTTTCCGTCTATTTCTAATTCAGCGGGTTCCCCGTGTAGTTTTACGTTCTTTGAAGCATCAGCTTTCCTGGTTGTAAGAAATTTATCGTCTATGTTGCCGAATACGCAGTGTACAGTTACGTCTGCTTTTTCTAGTTCGTCTATCATGAATGGTGCGCAGAAGTCGCCGCAGTGAATTATCACAGAAACTTTTTTTTCTTTTAGCAAAGCTAGTGCTTTCCTTGTGTTTTCTAAGTGGTCGTGTGTATCACTGATAATCCCGATTAGCATTTTTAGAAAGGATGTTCTTATGTTATTTATATTTTTTTAACTTAATTGAGAAAGGAGTGGGGTTGGGAGGATTTGAACCCCCGATCACGCGCGCCCCGGGCGCGTATCATACCAAGCTAGACCACAACCCCTTTCCTTGTGGGGGTTGGTTTTTGGTGTTTATTTAATGTTTGTGGTAGGAGTAGAAGGCAGAGGCGACAATTTTTTTTACCCTGGGGAGGGTTTTTTAGGTTGAGCCTCTGCCATAAGCAGAAATGTATTGTTATTGAGATTGTCAAGTATTTATATTATTATTGTTGATATTACCTCACAAATATATATGTAAAAACAAAAAAGCATATAAATAGGGAGGTTTTCTCTTTTTATATGAAACGCAAAGTAGTCAAGCACGGACCAAGCTCCCTCATCATATCCTTGCCATCAAAATGGGCTAAAAAGAATAATATCAAAGGCGGCGATGAGCTTGATGTTATTGAAAAGCAAAACTCGCTAGAAATAGCAACGAAGAGCCTTCCCCAAGACTTATCTGTCACAATAGATATAACAAACCTGGACAGGACATCTATCCTTGTATATTTACAAAGCATGTACAGGAAAGGCTATGACGAAATCAACGTACATTTCAAGAACCCAAAAACAACTCATTTCAGGATGAAAGAAGAAGTGCAGGTCTTAACAGTTATACAAAACATTATTACAAGGTTTATCGGGGTTGAGATCGTTAAGCAGACAAGGGACTTCGTCCAGATTCGCCAAATTTCTGAGGATTCAAAAAAAGATTTCGCGGTCCTTATGAAAAGGACTGGTTCTCTTATCATAGAGTCTTTTGAGGAATTCGAGCGTTGCCTTAAAGAAAAAGATGAAGATACTTATCCTGTTGAGCACCATCACATGATTGTCACAAAGTTCATTAATTACTGCATGCGGCTGGTGAGCAAGGGCGCAGTCAAGGATACCACTGATGCTTTAACAATATACAAGACCCTCAGTGTCTTCGATAAGATCATGGATTTGCTTAAGGAAGCGGAGAGGGATAAGGCGAAGTATGACATCTCTTTTTCCAAGGAATCAATTAATATTGTGTCTGATGTTACTGATGCTATGAAGGTTTTTCATAAGTTCTTCTTCTCTAAGGACTTGAGGCTTGCTTATGACTTGGAAAGGAGAAGGGATGAGGTTAAGCAAAAGATTTACGCCATGAAAGCAGATGCAAAAGTCCTTTCTATCATGGTTTTGTTCAGGGAAATACCTGAGTTTCTTCAAGTTCTTGTTGAATGTCGTTTAAGGCTTGACGAGGATTATTAGTATTTTCTCTTATTTTTTATATGGTCCCGTATCTCTAAGGGTAGGTTGAAGAAGTCCTCGTTCATTATGACTCTGTCATATTTTACTTTGTGTTTTTGGTGTATTATTCCATCCCTGATTTTTTTTCTGTATTCAAATGTTCTTGTGTCCGCTGCAGGCCTTTTTCTAAGCAAGTGATTCCATTCATGGTCGTCTTTTAGGTGGAAGTACATGCCAAAAGTATATGAAGGGAACATTATTTGAAGCATTCTTGCCTGTGCAGGGTTACCGGTTGCGAAGAAACAATCCAGTCCTTGTTCCAAGCCTTCTTTTATGTCTCTTGGGTTAACAGCGACTTTTTCTTTTTCTCTTTCATACAATATCCAGTCTGGCTTAATCATTTCTTCTTTTAACAAGAGTATGTCTGGGAAGTTCTCATTATCTTCTCCGTAGATTCCTGTCGCATACTTTTTTATTTCCATTGTGAATGGCACGTTGTTCGTGATGTGCTTTATCGTCTCGCTTTTTCCTGTACCGCTTGCAGCGTGTAATATGTATAGCAACGGCTCTTTTGGCTTTGGTATTACTTCTTCTAGGAGGTCAAGCGTTATTTCAAGGTTTTTAATCATATCAAGGCTTCCTTTCTTAACATAATTCACTCCGCCTTTATCTATGAATTCCTGAAGTGTTTCCAGGTCATGATAGCCCGTTATCATAGCTATCTTTGTCTTTTTCTTTATGCCTTCAGGCAGCTTCTTCATTAATCCTATCCCGCTGTCTTCCTGTCCTTCAAAATTGTTATCAAGAAACACCAAGTCATATTTCCCAGTAAGTATTCTTTGCTCTGCTTCACTTATGCAAGTAGTGCTTTCCACTTCGTATTCCACTTCACTTCTATTTTCGTTGTGCTGGTCTATAAACTCTCCCAGTATCTCTATGAAATATTCTTCATCCTCCGCTATCAAAACATTTTTTTTCATGCTTTCCCCCTGCTCTCCCCGTGAACTATGCCTCCTGCGATCAGATGAGCGACCCTTAACGGTTCTGGTATGCTTGAATTCGTAATTGTTATCTTCAGCAACTCTTTTGCCTGAGCCCTTGTAAGACCTTTGCTCTGCACGAATAAGCTGTCTACTTTGCTTATCTTGCCCGCTTTATGCACCAGCAATGCTTTTTTTCCCATGCCCAGTTCTTCCAGTGTTTTTGCAAGCTTTGCCTTATCCGGCTTATGCCTCATCACTACTAATACAGGTATCTTAGTCTTAACATATATTTCATCTATGTCAACAATATTCAATCCTCCAACACCCAAGCCCTTAAGCATTAAACAACGTATATCATTAAAAAACTTTGAATTCTTAACCATCCTAATAATAGCCTTGGTCGAATCTTCTCCGTCCACGCTTATTTTTCCACTTACTACGCCATCCATATAGTTGCCGCCTCTGTAAACAACGCCTATTATCTTTGTGGACTTGTTTTTGAACTTGTCAAAAGGAGCATCATCAACCCCCAAGACTCTTGATTCCTGCTTCATCAAAAAAGGTAATACGCAGAACTACAAAAATATTTCTCTTTAATCACGCACGAAAGGGGCAACAATGTAATCTGTGAACAAAATTTTCACGTAGCCAAGGTAAGGAATCCTGCCATAGGCAACCCCGAAAACATCCTCGCCCGGGATGCGAGTCTCATCAATAAATTGGTTTCTAATCTGCCCAGGATTATTATCTCCTTTGGTTTCAAAGAATAGCCCTCCATCATCTTCGAAGATATTTACAACTCTGTGTATAATAGGGATGTTCCTGCCAGAGTCAAAAACAATAACGTCACCAACAAGTATCTCATCCTTGCTTTTCCCCCTAACAAGCATTATATCTCCCTTGTTAAAACCGTTACTAAAAGGAAAATCATTGAATTTATCAGGAGTAATATTCATCTCTAAATACCACTCTTCCTGCACGCACCGCCCATTACTGCAAATCGCAGGCATGTTCTCCCAATTATCAGGTTGCTCCATGCTGTTGCTTATAACTGCCACAACAGGGATGCTCGTGCTTACCATTAGGCTAATCCCTGGGTAGAAAACAAATTTTATTATTATAAACGCAAGCAAAATATTTACGATCCAGCTAGCTAAGGAATTGCTGTGCCAGATAAACCTCCATGCCTTCCTTAAAAAATCCTTAACGTCATCCCATCCCATTTTTTCTTCAAAAAGCGAATATTAAGGACATATTTATAAATTCTTTTATACTGCCGGGTGACATGGACAAATTTTGCCCTAAATGCGGAAAACCAGTAAAAAAAGGAGTTTTTTGTGATTCATGCGAGGAAAAAACCCTTGAGTACAAGCCCATAAAGATAAAGCTCTGCCCTTCAAAAAGATACTTCTACAAAGGCCAATGGCGCGGGTTCAGGGACCTGAGAAGCCTCTCAGAAAAATTGCTGAAGCAAAGCGTGAAAGAACACGCTGAACTCATAGCCGGGCTCGAGGAATTCAAGGACTTGCTTGAAAAGCCAGGCCTCAAAAAAGAAATCCCTCTGACCATAGCTTACGAAGACCGAGAATTCGTACTCCCCGTAGAGACAGAAGTAACCTATTCCCCAGGAGTCTCAAAAATTGGCTCTACGTATTTCGAGGGAATCCTCCAGTTAAGAAACGCCACTCCTGAATCAAAGGAATACGTAAAAAAATTCTTGTTAAGCAAATCAAAGAAACAAGTCCTTGTCAACAAAGTAATAGATAAAAACAGCAGTGTAGACTACTTTTTCACTGACAAGAAAAAAATGCGTCCCCTCGCACTAAAGCTTGTGAGGAACTTCGGTGGTTATATCAGCGAGAACCCGCAGCTTTTCTCCAAGGACAAGCAGACGAGCAAAGATATTTACAGGCAGAACATGCTTGTTGAGCTGCCTTCGTTTAAGGAAGGCGATGTCGTAGACCTTGATGGAACACTTGTACTTGTAAAAAAGACGGAAAAAATAATTACAGGCATAAA
>SLQZ01000029.1 GCA_007131205.1 Candidatus Woesearchaeota archaeon
AAAGAAGAAAAATAATTGAGAGAATTGTGAAGGAAGAAGAAAAGAAGATAGTTCTTGCAAAACAAATTGTTACAAGTGATGAAAAAGAGGCGCAAGAGTTCTTTGACGAATCCGTAAAGCTTGGCAACGAAGGCCTCATTTTTAAGAAGCTTGACGCGGAGTACAAGCCAGGAAGCCGAGTAGGTTACATGGTTAAATTCAAATCAGCGATGGATGAGCTTGACTTAGTTGTTACAGGGGCTGAATGGGGAGAAGGAAAGAGAAAAGGATGGCTTACAAGCCTCGTCGTAGCATGCGTTGGAGAAGAAGGCTTCCTGGAGCTTGGAAGAGTAGGAACCGGGTTGAAGGAGAAAAGAGAGGAAGGCCTAAGCTTTGATGAAATAACAGAAATGCTAAAGCCAATAATTACAGATGAAAAAGGACGCGATGTTAAGGTTAAGCCGAAAATAGTTATAAGCGTTCGCTTCGAAGAAATACAGAAGAGCCCAGCTTATAGTTCTGGGTACGCTTTAAGGTTTCCAAGAGTGGTCGCGCTACGCTCAGACAGGTCACCAGAAGAAATAACAATACTTGAAGAAGTAGAAGATGCTTATTACAACCAGAAAAAGCAATAAAAAAATTAATCTATTACACTACAACAAACGTGGAAGGGACCGCAAAGATCTCTTGAAAGCACGTTTTCACAGTTTCTTTCAGTTGTGCATTGGCCATTGGCAGCCACGCATTCAGTGGACCTCATGAAATTGCCAAAATTATCGCTAAGAATAAAGACAATAATAACAAGTATAAGCAGAGCTATAACAACTATAACTATCAAATTTATGCTTAGTTCAGCTCTGCGGTGCATTAATTATCCTCCTAATGGGATACAGCAGCGCTCCTGTGCCCGGCAGCTTTCACCTGAAGGTATATGGGTTCCGTCAGGAAAATACTCGTCACATGTAAACCCTTCAGGGATGCACTCCCCACCTATGCCTTCACACGCGGTCTGCCTCCTCAGCTTACTACCCCAATCAAACACGAAGTAAGAAAGAACAACCAATATAATCAATGCTACCGCTGCTATAACAATAATATTAATGCTCAACTCTGCTTTTTTCACAGTTAAAACACCTCTAAGAACAACTTAACAATCTACTATATAAATATTTTTATTAGTTCTTTATGCATCGGACAGCGAAACCTGAGTTTCTTAAGTAAATGGGTTGGCCAATATTTCCTCGGTTATAATAAAGTAAAACGTACCTGGATGATGGTTCGTTCTGCAGTATTCTTGGTTCTATTTTGTTTAAGTGAACAGTGCCTTGATTTGGATCATAATCATAGTATAAGTTACCGTTGTTCAATGCATCTGCGCCATTACTAACATATGCGTGAACAGAAAAAACTGTTATAGTACTGCTTGTAATTGCATCAACCCTGACAGCTTCATACCTTCCGCCAGGCGCTCCCATGTTTTGAACAAATACGTAATCTCCCACTGCCAACTTATCCCGTAAATCTGTAGCCGTATTCACAATATTGGTACCGCTCGAAGCACTTGAGCCGCTTTCTAGAAACATTATCTGGTGAAAATTGGCATCACTCATCTGAAATGGCTGAGAGGCATCCGAAGACCAAAACCAGGCATACCCCAAGCCATAAGAACTACCAAGCTGCGTGTACCACATTGGTATAGAGCGCCTATTTTGGAATTGGCCTGCTGGGTAAACATTCATTCCTGCTTCATTTGTAGCATCATTATTAGGCGAGCTCCATCTGGGGTGTTCGTCGCTTCCGTGCCTCGTGCCTTTCAGCTTTCCTCCAGCTACACTAGGCCCCCCCAGAAAATCTATTAAAACACTCCAATCATTATTGCTTGGAACACGCCAATCATCAGGGCATAAGCCCCTAGAATCATTCACAGCATACCAATTATATAACTTGCCGTAAATCCTATCCATTACTTCTTGTCCATACAAATAATCGTAGGAGCCTGTCGCTGGATTAATGCCAAGTGAACTGTCAATAGTAATCCATGGATAAATAAAATAAGCTCCTTCAGTTATTATAAAAGCGTATTGGTTTATACTTATTATGTTGCCCTGAGGAATCCAACCCTCACCAATATAGGTATCAATGGGATAACTAGGATAATTAGGCCTATTATTACTAGTCCAAGACTCCGGCTCAACTTCATCCCCAACAACTCCGTCAACGACATGCCACCTCCTTGAACGCTCATTAATCTGCCAATTACTCAAGAAAAAATTCGGGTCTGCAAGGCTTACAATAGGATCCCCGCTAACATAATTCGCAGCCCTCAAATGTTCTGCTAGCCACCACTGATTACCTACTTTTGTAACAGCGTAAACTTGTGTTTCAACTTCTTGGCTTCCACTATAACGCCTGTCAATTATCCAACCAGTCCCAAGAGGCGGGTTCCTTTCCTCACCAAAATCAGTTCCGAAAGGTGGTACACCCAAAACTTTTTCCGCCCAAAACTCATCCTCCCAGCCTCCTGGGTACTCTTCATCAAGAACTGCTAGAAGCTGAGTTGTGCTCATAGGCTCCGTCCAAGAGCTATCAGGTGCAGCAGTCACAATAATACTTACAGGGGGACTAGTTACTGTTCGTTCTTGTGATTGCTGTAATCCTATGGCTGCGCCGGTAATATTGTTAGTTGTGCAGGCACTCAGAATTAATAGCAGAATAATTGTAAATGTGGGTAATATTAATTTCATCTATGTTAAGCCTCGCAGCACATATTTATAGTTTTCCCTTACCAATACAGCGGAAGGCGTTACGACATTCATCTATCCGGGCGTTCACAAAACAATCAGATTGGTTTGTTATTCCATTATTGCAGTCGTGTCAGGCATCTCCTAATCATAACGTCAGCCGTACCCCTTTTTTTTTAGGGGTTAGAGGGCTATGAAGCGTTCAGGAAGCCTATGATGCCTTTGCTTTGTGTATTTGTAAAGCTTGATACTTCACGTTATGTGTTAGCATAGCGTGTATGAAGCACAACATTTTTCTGGATACACTGGTTATTGCGATGTTGTGCCCTCTTCTCTTTTTTATCCTATGATAAATTTTTGCTAGTGTGCTATCATGCATTATAGCGACGTGGGCGCATTGGTTTAGCATCCATCTTAAATGCTTATTGCCTTGCTTGCTTATCCTTCCGTTATAACATTTATCCCCTGACTGGCGTACCGAAGGGTTTAAACCGGCGAAACTTACAAGTTTCCTGGCGGAGTTGAATCTTTTGATGTTGCCTATCTCCCCAGTTATACTAAGTCCGGAGTAAAGGCTTACTCCAGGCATAGTCATTACCAGTCTAGCCTCAGGGTTGAAAGCCACATAATCTTTTATTTGTTCATCGGTTTTCTTGATTTGTACGTCGTAATGCCTTACCAGTTCCAAGTACTGGTCCACTTGGTACCTGTCGATCATCGGCAAATCCAAACTTCTTACGTAGTTGGTTCCTTGCACGCTGAAAGCATCGCTGAACCCATGATTAATACCATGCCTTAACAAGACAGCGTGAATTTTGTTCTTAGCAATCGCTTTTAACCTTCCGAGCGAAGCCCTATGCCTCGTGAGCAACCTTTGCTCACGCACATGATTAGGCGCAGCATAACTCGCTGGAAGCATATTCACACGCAACAGCTCAGCCAACACCTTAGCATCATGAGCATCAGTTTTCTTCCTCGACGTAGCTATCAACTTTACCCTTGAAGGATTCGCCAACGTTATATTAGTAAATCCAGCGTCAGACAAGTAATCATAGACGTATTCCCAGCAACTGCAAGACTCCAAAGCAATTGAAGCGTCTTTGTCCATGTGCTTGAAGAACCTGTCTAACTCGCCAGGCTCATTCCTAACCTTCCTTTCACTGACCACAGCACCTTCACCATCGATAACGACAGCAAAGACAAAATTTTTATGTACGTCCAAACCCACATAGTTTTGCATGTTATTCCACCTCGTGTTCATATTTATGTGCCCCTGCGTAAGCACGCACGAGCTTAAATATGTAACGCGAGGCTTAACATGCAATCATAATTGTTTTTCGGAAATCTTGTATTTAAACATTCCCTTTTTTCGTTGTTATTTTCTTCATTCCGTACATGTATGGCTGCAATACTTTTGGGATTGTTATGCTTCCGTCTTCTTCCTGGTAGTTTTCGAGTATTGCTACCATTACACGAGAGGTTGCTATCGCTGTATTGTTTAGGGTGTGAACGTAGTGGTATGTATTGGATTTTTTTTCGTGGTATTTTATGTTGGCTCTTCGGGCTTGGTAGTCTGTGTAGTTTGAGTTAGAGCCTGTTTCTTTGTATGCTTTTTGCCTTGGCATCCATGTTTCTATATCATATTTTTTTGCGGCGAAGTTCCCTAGGTCTCCTGTGCATATGTTTACGACTCTGTATGGTATTTCCAGGGCTTCGTATAGTTCTTCTGCGTTTCTTTGTAGTTCTTCGTGTAGTTTCCAGCTGTCTTCTGGCTTGCAGATTATTATTTGTTCGACTTTGTTGAATTGGTGTGTTCTGAATAAGCCTTTTGTGTCTATTCCGTGGCTTCCGATTTCTTTTCTGAAGCACATGCTGTA